>NZ_CP037920.1:4274799-4629799 GCF_007748195.1 Gimesia aquarii | reverse complement strand
TGCGTTTTATGATACACGCCAATCAGTTTTCCCTGATCACTCCACAAGCCAGAGGCGTTAAAAGCCCGTCCTTTTTCCAGCGACGTAAAACCAAAACAAATAAACATATGGTGTTTCTTTGCCAGGCGAGCTACGTTTTTAAGGTACTTGCTTTGGTCGAGTGGTTGAGCAACCGTACGAATTTTCTCCGGAGTAGAATCTTTGGTAGTACTCGCATAACCATCGAGCCAGCACTCTGGGGTGATCAACACATTGGCTTTTTTTTGGGCAGCCTGGGAGACTGCTTTCTCAAAAAGTTGGTAGTTTGACTCCAGTTTCCATTTTTCCGGAACTGCTCGCATCAGCGCTAAACGAACTCGATTGCGGGCAGTTGGTTTAGTTTTTTCCTTTGCCAAACCAGTTTGTGTACCGATTAGAGTGATCACGATCAAAAAACACCAACTTTGGTAGATGAATTTGCTCATTGGAATCACCTCTCGCAAATCGAAAAATAGATCTATCCTTACCGTCTACTCTTTTTCAAACCGGAAAATTCCTTCGCCGCCTTTGACGGTTTGAACTGTGTAATACAGCTCTCCGTCTTGATCGGTTCCAAATGCCATGACGGGAATCCCGCCTGGGCTGATTTGCAGATTGCGAATGACTTTACCAGACGCTTCATCGTATTCGAGCGCCCAGATTTTTCCGGAGACAAAGTCGGCGTAGACATACATGCCTTGCAGTTCAGGCAGCCGCTTGCCTCGATAGACGATGCCACCGGTGATGGAACGACCGACGCCGTGATCGTATTCCCAGATCGGATCGATGGGCGCGTCTTTTGCAGTCTCAGGACGATTGCCAAAATTGCGTGTGCCTTCGCGAACGCTCCAGCCGTAGTTGCCACCTTTTTTAATAATGTTGACTTCTTCCCAGAGATCCTGGCCGACTTCTCCTGCATACAACGTGCCGGTTTGAGGATCAAAGCTCAGCCGCCAGACATTGCGAACGCCGTACGCGTAAATTTCAGGTTTGGCTTTGGCGCGATCGACAAACGGGTTGTCTGCGGGAATCGCATAGTTCTTGCCGTTTTGTTTGTGGTCTACATCGATACGTAAAATGGAACCGAGTAAGGTTTCCAGATTCTGACCGTTGCCGAGTGGATCATTGCCGGAACCGCCGTCTCCCAGTCCAATATACAGATACCCGTCCGGACCAAAGGCAATAGATCCACCGTTATGGTTACCATAGGGCTGGTCGATTTCCATTACGACTTGCTCACTGTTGGCATCAGCGCGATTGGGATCGTCTTTTGAAACTTGAAACTTGGAAACAATCGATCGACGGGGGCCTTCCGATGCGGAATAGTAAACGAAGAACTGACCATTTTCTTTGAAGTCAGGGTGAAAGGCCAGACCTAACATGCCTTCTTCATTGTTCTTCTTCCAGGGGGCGACCTTAGGTCGGATGTCGAGAAACAGCTTGGTTTTCTTTGGCGACTTCTTATCAATAACATGAATCATGCCGTTCTGCGTCGCGATAAAAATACGACCGCTATCATCATTGGCGTGAGTCACTATCATAGGTCGCAGTGGAACGACTTTTCCGGTTTCTTCATTGACGGCTTCCCAACCTTCCCATTTTAAATCAGGGAATGCGGGAACGCCTTTGAGTGCCAGTTTCCCATCACTGGGATCCTGTACCGAACCATCTGCGGGGATCTCTCTGATTTTGATATTTCGGAATGAAACCAGGTCGTTGTGATCTTGCAGACAGATATGTCCTTTGGTCGGTTTTCCGAATTTAGGGAACTTTGAGAACTTGCTGGCGGCGACCCGTTTATCCCAGTCGGCGCTCCCTTTATTGAAACGGAAATATTTCACACCATTCATAACGACTTCGGATCGATCAGGCCCGACTCTGAGGAAGAGGTGATTCCACTTACCAGCGGGACGTGTGGCATCGACGACGGCGGGCGTGACTTTTTTGCCTGCCTTTTCTGCTTCGATCATCCATTTGGGTGTGGCTGGTTTGTAAAGTTGGTAGAGCCAGCCAGCCTTTTGTGGGTCGTGTCCATCGACGTTATCTTGAATCTGAACTTCCGGCCCGGTGCGCCAGGGAGTCTTTTCTTCTTCCGTGACGTGAAACATCAGGCCGCTGTTGCCCTCTTTGGAAATGCGATACTCAAGCGAGATTTCGAAGAATTCGAACTGATCTTTCGTGATGATGTCGCCGGCCCCTTTTGCGGAACGGGAGAGGACACCGTCTTTAATCGTCCAACCATCACTGACACTCTCTTTTTGATAATTGCGCCAGCCGTCAGTTGTCTTTCCATCAAAGAGCAGTTTCCAGCCACTACGCTGTTCAGCTTTCGAGAGGCGATTTAATGAATCATCGGCACCAGCGGTTGCCACGACAAGAGAAAGGCTTGCTGGAATCAACGTCAGCATCAAACATAATTTATTGCGCATCACGAATGAACTTTCTTAATGAATAAGTAATCGACTGGAATCGATGGAGTGAGTATTAACTGGGAGTGAGGACGATTTCTTCTTACTACTGTTATCCAACATTTTCCAGGCAGAATCAACCACAAAGGCAGGCTGACTTCTCAATTTTTTAATGCCATCTGAAGGGCGATTGTGTATACTCACGGGATTCAAAGAAAAGTCTAGTTTTTGAGGTGGGTGCTACCCCTTTCATGGTTGCTATCTCAATTCACATCGCAAACATAAAAAACGAATGGAGGCGTAGTATGAAACGTTTTGTCAGATCCTCAATATTTGGTCCCCTTGTCGTCTGTGGCTTGTTTACTGTGCTCTCTGCAGAGCCGCCTGCAAGGAATCAAATCGACAAGTACGGTAATTCTTTTAACATGTATACCAGTGCCCTGCATGTTGATGATTCCGGAGTGGTTGCCATTCCAGCACGTTATCGATGGAGTGTCGAGACGAGCTGGAGAGGAGTCGACTTAAACGGCAAAAACCTTCCCGATATGCGTGTGATGTTGCGCTTGCATGATCCCAATCAGAACTTCACCGCACTCACCGCACAGATGGACTTGGCGACAGCCGCAAAACTCCATCACGAACTGGGAAACATCATTGTGAAGAAACTCCAGAATCCAGATTATCAGTATCGGCCACAGCTTTATCGGCCCGATCAGATACCGACAAAGCGAATCATCGGCATTGATGCGAAAGGTACCGCAATCGTTGAGGATGTCGACAAAGCCCAATAACAATTCTTGCAAGTTAAATTTTTTGTTTGTTTAAGTTGGATAGTCTCGACTATGCGAAAGCTGGCCATTGGTAGGATCATCTGTTTGATTATTGCTTTGGTCTTGATTTATACCGCATATTCCTTCGGAGCATCTGCTTATCGTTTCAAAGAAAATTTCCAAGAATGGATAGTGGCCCGACCGATGGAGACAACCATCGATTTGTCTCAGCCGGGAAAAGTCAGTGTTCCTTTTCATCAGACCTGTAGTATCTCGCACGGTGAGCTTATTGTTTTGGACTGTAATATTAAAGATGAAGCGGGAAATGTACCTGACGGACTACTGACTGGTTTATCGGCTTCGATTACATTCACCGATGCGGAAGGAAATGAGGTTGATAGCAGAGAATTGGTTCATTTAGGAGTTCATCCTCAAAATGGTCGGATCATACGGAATGTCACTGGAGATATTATATTGGCCGACATTCCTACTTTTCGAACGGGGGACTATACGGCGACGATAATTATAGAAGATGGAGTGACTGCTTTGGCTGATTATCCACAAATGATTTATGCAAGGTACCAGTTGTGTGGTTGCGAACAAATTCCTGTTTACACTTTGGGTTTTGTTTCATTCGTGATTGGTACAATCGGGTTGATAGTAATGCTGAGTGTCGTTCCCGGTTTGATACGATTTGGTGTCTGGCAGAATGTCGCTTCAGAGAGTGTATCTTTGAGCCAATGAAAAATTACAAGATATTTGGTTTGTTTTGTTTCGGAATCTACTCTTTCTGTTTTTATTACGATTAATCAAACAGATTGCAAAATGGTCATGAAAAAAATATCTTGTAGAGTCACTTTCTTTCATAAAAAGCTTTACCCAATTATTTTTCTGTGTGCTTTATTCTATGTTATGACCATGCTTGTATTTGGGGTACGAGGAAATCCGATTTTCGCTATTTATTTCACCCCAATCATAATTATCGCTCTGTGGAGCATTATGAAATCCAAAGAATTAAAAGTGCTTGATGAGGTATATGATGACGGGGACTCATTATTGCTCAGAAATTCAGGAAAGGAAATCAGAGTTAATCTTGGGGACATCAAGCATATACGCTATGGCACTAAGAGGAGTAGGCGTCCGACTGTAATAATGAATTTTCGTCAAGACACTGAGCTAGGCACCGAAGTTCGTTTCTGGCCAGCCGGAGAGGATCTTCTTTCATGGGATGAAAACAATGATATTGAAGAGCTGATCGGGAGGATCTACCAGGCAAACGCAAAATACAGAGAAATTCAATTAGAGGATATCCCAGCACTTTTTGAGGTGCGGATTGCAACCTGGGAAAATTCAAACGGCGCGGAAGAGCTGGAATCTTTGGGGTATACTTACAACGTAGTGAAACAGATGCTGAAACATACGCATCAAGGTTGGCTTTGTGAGATTGAGAATCGGGTAGTTGGTTTTGCGATTGGCAACAGAAAAACGGGAGAGATGTGGGTGATCGCGGTACTACGGGAGTATGAAGGGAACGGTATCGGTAAGAGACTGTTGACAATGGTTGAAGATTCGCTCTGGGCACGAGGCTGGCTAGAGATTTGGCTGACGACCGATCCCAATGAGAAGGTTCGCGCAGTCGGATTTTTCCGCCATCTGGGTTGGGAGGACTGGAAAATGGATGGCAACCGATTCATGCAGAAAAAACAATCAGACGGAATGACGACTGCCAAGACATAATGTTTTAGCTTGATTGAGAACTAAATGAACAATCCCATGTATGATGAATTCGCCAGAGAATATGACTCGGCGATTCAAAATAATTCTTATAATGCCCATTATGAACGGCCATCATTACTCTCATTGCTCCCTGAAGTGAATGAGAAAACAGTGATTGATTTAGGTTGTGGGCCGGGGCTTTATTCTAAATTTCTGGTTGAGAACGGTGCCAAAGTCACTGCCGTTGATGGTTCTCAAGAAATGATTCAAATCGTAAAGGAAAAATTGGGTGATAAGATTCAATGCTATGTTCAAAATCTTGCTGATGGATTACCCAACGAACAGGATCAGACTTTTGATGTGGCTGTTTGCCCTTTGATGATTCATTATCTCGAAGATTTCACGAAACTGTTTTCTGATATCAAGCGGATCTTAAAATCGGATGGCATTTTTATCTTTTCTACACATCATCCCTTTGTCGATTATCAACTCTCTCCCTCCGGCAATTACTTTTTAACTGAGAAAATTGTGGATGAATGGGATACGGTTGGGCGCCCGGTACGGGTGGAATACTATCGACGCCCTCTCACATCGATTATTCAAGCCATTGTCGATGCGGGGATGTGTGTCATCACATTAACTGAGGGGGAACCTGACTCACATATGCAGGAATCGTCTCCGGAATCTTACCAAAAACTATCGACAGAGCCCGGTTTTCTATTTCTCAAATGTAAAGTAGTTTCGTAATCTCATTTTTACGTTATGATATAAATAAGAGATAGAATCGAATCTGATCGTTGCTATGTACCTCATCGTGACTCGAAGATCGGTTTGTAATCCTCTTACACTTTGGACTACTGAAGCTGACTTTCAGCCTTTCGCAGGGGAAAATCTAAGTGTTTACACTCGATATGAATGAACTGACGCCGGAGCAGCGGGCGATGGTTGAGTTATGGGAAGCACATTTAGAGGCGGAGTTTGAAACCAAGAGTGCTTCCGCATCTTGTGGGACGATGACCGAAGAGCCGTATGTGAATCACATACCGACGCTGACTGGTGGCGTGGGACGGAAACAGTTGGAGCACTTTTATGACAAGTATTTCATCCCACATATGCCGGCCGATGTAGAGACAGAGTTAATCTCACGGACTGTCGGACAGAATCGTATTGTGGATGAATTTGTATTTCGTTGTACGCACACGGTGCAGATGGATTGGTTATTGCCGGGCGTTCCGCCCACAGGGCGTCGGTTAGAACTGGTTCTGATTGTGATTATTTCGTTCGAAGAGGGAAAGATGAGCGAAGAACACATTCATTGGGATCAGGCTTCCGCACTGGTACAGGCGGGGTTGCTCGATCCTGAAACGCTTCCGGTTTCTGGCGCGGAAGCAGCCCACAAGATGCTCGATCGCAATTCAGTTCCCTCGAATCAATTAATCAAACGCACGATTGAGGATGAACTACTATAGCGTATTGAATCATACTTAAAATAATCAAGCAGGCACTCTCAATTGAGGAATATTAGTTTTGACTTTAACCGGCCTGGTCCGATAAGAATCATTCCTGATTCCAGTTCGAAGGGAGATGCTCAATGATCACCGAAACCAGTAATCTTATGGCAATTTTTGGAATCGCAATTACGTTATCTGCTTATCTGTCTGCGATCAGACTGTTGGCGATTCAGAAAATGAATGAAATTCCCGGGGATGATCCCAAAGCTGCGAGTAAAAAATGGGAAATACGCAAGAAACTAGGCTGGCTGACTCTGGCTGATCTGCCGATGGTTCTGTCTGCCTTTATTTTAGGCATTTATCTGCTTTGGAATGTATTGGGATTCAATCAACTCTGGAACAAACAGTTTCATCAGATAGACCCTCTGCCCTGGTTGTTGTCTACCAGTTTGTGGTTGTTCCTGATCGCAGGCACGGTGATGGTGCTATTGCACGTGGTCGCCTGGTTTAAGACTTGCAGTGAACTACTAAAGGGAAATGAGACAACCGATAAGAAAGCGGAGGTTCAAGTAACGACGCAGAAGAAAGAAACGGTTGTCAAACTTGAGGCTCCCGAATCTGAAATTGAAGTAAAAGAATCAAGTAGCGAAGTATCTGAAACATGAGCATGCAACAAGAAATTGCTGACTGGGATGGCAAATCTGCCGATGACATTCACTTGATTTACAGCCGTTATTATCATGCACCTGCCTTTATTTCTGAGGCACTTTCTTTGATCAAACAGGTACCTTACCAAAAAGGCGCCACCTGGCTATTAAAGAAGCATTTGGAGGATAAGGGGCATTTGACTCTTCAAGAGATAGGAAGTATTTACAGAACGCTGCCCAAATTGGAACATTGGGAATCGAAGTTACATATTTTGCAATCTATGCCATTGATGCCCATTCGTAAGTCGAAAGTCAAAGTCGTTGAATCTTTTCTGAGGAATTGTCTCGCTGATCAGAATAAGTTCGTGAGAGCCTGGGCTTATAACGGGTTTTATGTGCTTGCTAAACAATATCCGGAATATCAGGCAGAGGTCGATCAGCTTCTGGATCAGGCAATGCAGAATGAAGCAGCGTCAGTCAAAGCCAGAATTCGAAACATTTTGAAACAGAGCTGAGAGCGCGGAAATGAAAAAGTCTGAGAAACTGGATCTGCTTTACGTTATTGGTGTATGTTTTGTTTTAGTGATTCTCTTTTTTCTGTGGTTCCTTTCGTACAATGCCAGTCAGGGATATTGGGAAGTGGAAGTTGACAACGAGGGGCCCGATCTGATTCTGACGATTCGACGAGCGGGAACTGAATCAGATCATCTGAGCCGCCAGGTTTTATTTAAAGATATTGGTACTGATGTGATTAAGTCGGGGACTTTCAAGTTACCTGATGAAGCAGATGAGATGTCGGGAATAAAAATGACATTTCAAGATATTACCCTGCGTCCTGGTTGCGTGATGCTTCAACTGAATGATCATGAAATTGGCATCATGGTGTCAAAAATTACCATTGATGATGTAAGCTATGCTTGGGGTCAACCTGAATCAATTGAAATTCTTGACTGAAATTTCTTTCATTGGATATTCCATTTAAACAATGATCAGCGCTTTTGAGATCTTTCACTCAGATTTTTTACAAAGATCGCACTTGAGATTAAGCATGTTCCTGGTTGACTTATCCTGAACGACCATGTTATAAATCTCGAGAGATATTCAGAAAGGTTCTCAGCTACACTATGGCATTGCCCATTGATCTTTGGTTAATTCATCCAGAAACAGAAATGTGCGACGCATTTCGTGATCGCTTTCAAGATTTACCCCGAGTGACTGTACTCGAAAGTCGCTTTGAAGATTTGCCTCCGCATGATTGTTTTGTGACGGCAGCCAATGCGTTTGGGATCATGAACGCCGGGATTGACGCTGCCGTGGTGCATTTTCATGGTGAAGACCTGATGCGTCGGATTCAATATCGCATTATGGACGCCTATCTAGGCGAACAACCGATAGGCAGTTCTTTCATCGAACCGACGGGTAATGCTGATTATCCATTCGTTGCCCATTCTCCCACGATGCGTGTGCCCGGTTCGATTTCCGGGACAGATAAGGTGTATGCCGCGACATGGGCCTCGTTACTGGCGGTGTACCAGCATAATGTGAGTCAGGTTGATGAGAAAGACAAAATCAAAACCGTCGTTTTCCCTGCGATGGGTGCCGGTTTTGGTAACGTGCCTTATCGCGAAGTCGCACGGCAAATGGCAGTCGCTTATCAGCATTATCTGGATCCACCACACCGTATGGATTGGGATATGGTGATCAGGCGACAAAAAGCGATTGCCTATGATGGCAATCGACACGTGGTTCGATGAAACTAGTTCGTCATCGCTATCATCCCTGTAGAATTCGGTGATTTTTTCAAAAGAGAACTCACTATTTGATTCTTTGGCGCTATAATCACGTGTGTTCCATTCGTTCTTCTACTGTAGAGATGTTTTAGTGATCTCCACCATAAGTAGGAATCACAAAAACGAAAGCGCCTGCATCAATGCCTGAATCAGAAAGTCTAGTTGCTGCTGCTGAAACCGGGTTAATTTTGCTTACGGGGGCCACGGGCTACGTGGGTGGGCGATTGCTGCCTGTGCTGGAACAGAGTGGTTATCGAGTGCGTTGCCTGGCACGACGTCCTGAAATCCTGCAGCCTAAGGTGGCCGCTTCGACTGAAGTGGTGGCTGGCGATGTACTCGAACGTGAAACACTCGATGCCGTACTTAAGGGGGTGAAAGTTGCCTACTATCTAATTCACTCGATGGGGGTCAAAGGTTCGTTTGAGGAAAACGATCGTCTGGCCGCACGGAATTTCGCGGAAGCGGCGCGCGTGGCAGGAGTGGAACGCATTATCTATCTGGGAGGACTGGGAGATGAGCATGAAGAACTCTCGCCTCATCTACGGAGTCGCCAGGAAGTGGGAGAAATTTTGCGCGAGTCAGATGTCCCTGTGCTAGAGTTTCGTGCGTCGATTGTCATCGGTTCGGGAAGCCTCTCCTTTGAGATGATTCGTTCGTTGGTGGAACGTCTGCCGATCATGATTACACCCAAGTGGGTGATGCGTAACGCGCAACCGATTGCCATTGAAGATTTGATTGGCTATCTAACGGCAGCCATGAATTTGCCGCTCTCAGACTATCACGTCTATGAGATCGGCGGTGCTGATCAAGATTCTTACGCCGACATCATGCGTGTGTATGCTAAGTGTCGTAATTTACGAATTCGCATGATACCGGTACCTGTGTTAACACCCTATCTTTCGAGTCTGTGGTTGGGGTTAGTCACACCCTTATACGCGCGCATTGGGCGTAAACTGATTGAAAGCATCGTGCATTCCACGGTGGTTCGCGATGATGCCGCTTTGAACGTATTTGATATCCAACCGATGGGCATCGAACAGGCGATTCGTCGTGCCTTGGCGAATGAAGACAAAGCCTTCGCGGAGACGCGGTGGTCCGATGCGCTTTCTTCTTCGGGCGCACTTCCCACCTGGGTGGGAGTTCGATTTGGTACGCGACTTGTCGATTCGCGGACGACACAAGTTGCCCGTCCTCCCTCGATTGCGTTTCAGCCAATTCAACGAATTGGCGGCGATACTGGCTGGTATGCCTGCAACTGGTTATGGCATCTGCGAGGGTTTATGGATTTACTGGTAGGTGGCGTCGGCATGCGTCGTGGTCGTTTGCATGCGGAACATTTGCGGGTTGGCGATACCGTCGACTTCTGGCGCGTGGAAGCTTATGAGCCTGAGCATCGTCTACGACTGGTTGCCGAGATGAAACTCCCCGGACGCGCCTGGCTCGAATTCCAGGTAACGGGTAACGATCAATCTTCGACCATCACGCAAACAGCGATTTATGATCCCATCGGTCTGCTTGGGCGTTTGTACTGGTATGCGGTTTGCCCGCTGCATCATTTTGTCTTTTCAGGCATGCTACGAAATATAGCGAAAGCTGCGTTGCAGGTAGATGAGCAAACCCCAACAACCATTTCACAAAAGTGAATTCCTATCGCCCCGATCCTCTGCCCTTACCTTCTTATACTCAATGATTTAAAATAAATTGAGACGATGTAGCCTCGTAATTGATACTACAAGGTAATGAGGGTTCATACGTGCCAGAGAGCTAACGCGATTCAGTTTCAGGAAAGATCCCAATGAGAAAAGTGTTACTGACCGGTTTCGAACCATACGGAAACACTCCCACCAATCCGGCAGAGTCTGTAGCGAGGGCCCTTGATGGTACTTTGGTTGGTGATGCAGAAATTGTCTCTCGCATTGTTCCGAACGTGTTCTTTGAATGCATCGACTTTGTTTGTGCTGCCATTGCCGAAGTGCAGCCGGAACTGGTGATTATGCTGGGTGAATATGGCGGTCGTGCGATGATCACGGTCGAACGGCTCGCGCAAAACTTCAATGACGGGACCCGGTATCAATTGGCAGACAATGCAGGTAACGTGTTACAGGGACAACCGACGGTAGCCGAGGGGCCAGCGGCTTACTACACCACGCTCCCGTTACGTGCGATGGTCAAAGCGATGCGTGCCGCTGGGATTCCCTCTGATATTTCAGATGCGGCGGGAACGTTCTGCTGTAATCATCTGATGTATGGCGTTCTGCATCATATCGCCCAAGAGCAACTCCCCATTCGCGCGGGGTGGATTCATCTGCCCCACTTACCAAGCGTGGCGGCATTGGATGAGAACCTGGGGGCGCCCAGTATGTCAGTCAAAACGTCGACGGCCGGAGTCAAAGCGGGTATTCAGGCCGCGTTCGAACATCCAAAAGATATTGACGAACCGAGTGTTTCACGATTACAGATCTAACCTCTAACCGAATTGCAGAGTTTTATACCAATTCCTGATCTTTGAATTCAACAGAGAGTGAGTTTTCATGGAGTTTCGTTTTGAACAGCTAGTTTCAGCTTCGCTCGAAACGGTATTTCGCTTCCATGAAAATCCAGCTCATTTAAGTGTATTACATGCGGAGTGGCCTGGTTTCCGGTTGCTGCACCATGAGGGGCACATCCATCCGGGAGCAACGACCTGGATCGAGCAAACAATGTCGGGTTGTATTCCTGTAGTGTTAGGATTCCGTCACACGATTTATGAACCACCGCACCGTTTTGGAGAGGAATTGATTCACGGCCCGTTTTCACTGTTTACTCACATTCATGAGTTCGAACCAATGGGAGAGAACACGGTTGTTAGGGATCGACTCACTATCCGGTTATCGTGGCAGTATGGAGGCGAACCTGTAACACGGCTCCTGGCCGCATATTCTATTCGTTCTCTGTTTGCATTCCGAAATTTGGCACTAGAACGTATGGCTGACAATGATGGATTGATTCAATTTACCGCTTCAACTTAACTGACAGGCAACTAAATAATGGAAGTGGCAACCTACCTGCTTTTTGCGATCGGATGCCTGGGAGCAACCGATATAGCGTTCTATCACAGTTTTGCACACGGAATTCGTTCGCACCCTGATTCCCGTCTTGAACTCATCGTGCACAGTTTGCGTGGACCGACCTACGCGCTGTTATTTCTCGTGGTCCCAAACGCTGCCTTGCATGGTATGTACTTCTGGGGACTCATTGCTGTATTTGTTTTTGACGTTGCGATCTCTATTGTCGATTTTGCTTTGGAGCGCGAGAGCCGCCGTTTCTTTGGTGGATTGCCAAGCGGAGAATATGTGTTGCACATCATCCTGGCAATGTTATTCGGTGCCTTTGTGACCGCTGTTTGTTATGGTGTCGGTGATTGGCGTAATTTACCGACTCATATCAAATACGAGCCAGCCAGCGTACCGGACTTACTGCGTTTGGTGATGGCTGTGATGGCGGTGTTTGTTCTTTTCTCAGGAATACAGGATGGAATTGCCGCATATCGTTTGTGGGGGCAACCACTGCGAGGGAAGAAGCGATTTCCAGAGAGTGACCGTGGTCGATGATGACCTGTTTCAATGTCGTAGTTTAGTGAGAGAAATCTTGAAAGACTCACACTGTAGGTAGCAGCAGGTTATAATGGTCTTATTCAGAAACCAGTCGGATTTTTATTGATGCTTTCGATTTGGTATCAACAGGGCGCCGAATAACAAAGGAAGTACAAAATGGACACGCAGACTCTGACAACATTCTTTATGTGGTGCACAATCTTCAATGGGGGCGTACTGATTCTGTGGACGTTTTTTTTCATGTTCGCTCCCGATTATGTGTATCGGCTCCAAAGCAAATGGTTTCCTCTGCCGCGAGAAACGTTCGATGTAGTGATCTACTCGTTGCTCGGGTTGTTTAAGCTTGTCTTTATTGCGTTCAGCCTGGTCCCCTATCTGGCACTGTTGATGATTGGGTGATCTGTTTAGGAGAATTTTGGTTGCTGAAAAATAAGCTTATGACAGTTAAAGACCAAACCCCTGACGAGCGCTGTTGATCTAGGGGTGTGTTGGGTTTAGAGAGATATAAAGTAGTATGACACAAAATCAATTTCAGAATCAGTCCGGTTCCCTACCCGGCGAACGGGACTTTGATCCTTTTGAAGGTGACCTGGATGCGCAGTCTGCCTGGAAAAATTTTGGTGGCTTGAGCCTGGCAGAGGCGTACCAGAAATTTTTGGAGAATCCCGGTACGTACTCAGAAGATTTCATGTGGATGGGAGATAAGGCGTTTGTCTATTATTTCCCGGTACTCGAACGTTATCTGCTGGTCACTCCAGTCTGGGGCAAAGAGAATGGAAGTGAGTGGTGTCAGATTCTGGGGCTGGGATCTGTGATCCAGTTTCAGTTTACTGAAGAGAGTCTACAAGAGTTGTTGCAGCTTGCGCCACGCGTGTTGACGTTGATTGCTCAGGTGAAGGAATCGATCGATGCTTACGTCGCCAGTGGGCATCCCTATTATTCTGATCCGGAAATTCATCAACATGTCATCAAAGAATGGAATGAACTTGAACAACACCTGCAGCAGTTTGTTGATCCTTAAACAAATGAGCAAAATGACCAGTCTGGTGGAAATAATCACAGTCCAATTTGGACTTCTGGAAGAGTTTGAATAAGTAAGAGATATGGGGACTGGTTATGTTGTGGCTCGTTACTATGGAGATCAATGGTCTGTTAAATTAGCGAGGAATGAACTGTTTTCCAAACAAGATAATAGCAACTTGCGGCATGCAGGCTAAACAATCTTTTATATGAGAATTAATCCACAGAGGCAACATGAACGAATTGATTGAAATCCTGGTCTGGCCCGTGACAGTGATTATTGTTGTAGTCATCTTGCGGCAGCCATTGGGGAAACTGGTGCAGACCACCAAGAAACTCAAATATAAAGACCTGGAAGTCAGTTTCCGCGAGAGCATTCAAAAAATTCAGGCCGAAGCTCAAGAAGTTTCACTGGATGCACCGCCGCCGGAACGGAAACTGGAAAGTATCGAGATCGATCTTTATGAACTCGCCAGTATTTCTCCCACGGCGGCTGTGGTGGAAGCCTGGAAGTCCATCGAAACTGCCGCCAAAGCACTAATTCAGGCGAAGGGGCACAGATTGAATTATGATGTGTCGACTCCTTACAAATTGATTCAGGATACGCTGGATCAACAGGATCTGATGGACGAACGCCATTGCAAGATCTTCAATGATCTACGCCTGTTGAGAAACAAGATTGTGCACGCCGAAGGTTATACATTCACCGAGGATCAGGCAAAACAGTATCTTGATTTATCAATCCGCTTGCGGAACTATCTTAATGATTTGTCAGACAATGTTGAGACAAGTGACTAATCAAAAGTAACAGCCACTTCGTTTTGTCAGGTTCTAGCGAAGTAGCTGTACGATTTTTGTAGCTCAACTAAGCAAGGCCTTCCAGGAAACTGGCCTTGTCCCAGTTGACCCAGCTTTCTGCAATCTTGCCACCTTCATATCGATCTGTTTGGACTCCCGTCCATGTTGTTGTCTTGCCGCTGGATGAACTCCCTCTAAAGTCTCCTCCCTGGGTTGCGGTGAACTCCCAACGGCTCGCGACGAGATTGTTTTCGGCAATCTGCGAAAGAATCTGCACAGAACCCTCACTGAAGGCCTCATGAAAGTCCTTGAGTAACTGCTCCCATTCTTCTCGTTTCAATGTTGATGCACCAGAACTATCGGGGCTGGGTTGCTGATGGCTGACATAATTTGCAGTCACGAGATCCTCTGTCTGAATTGTATTATGGCTGCCCCACAATTCCAGAATGCTGCGCGACATGCTCTTTTGTTCGTCTACTGACATCTCTTTCTCCTCATCTGATGGTGAAGCCCGATTCAAAGTATGTAAATTAGATAGCCCATGTAGTCCAGATTCATGTCAGAAGCCATCGCGATTTCAGATAACTTATAATGAGTTTCATCGTAGAACGAAAAAACGATACTGCAAGCACTTTATGCCGTGAAGTTTAAATGATTACAAATCTTCATCAGATTCACATGTTATTGATTGAAATAGATGCATAGATCTAGATAAGGTGATGAGAACGGTAATCGATTCACCATATTAAAAAGTGTTTTCATGTTTGTTGAGATCGCTGGGGTTTATGAAAACGACAACGATTATCCCAAGACTGTGGAGACGTACGACAAGATTGACACGTTTCGACCAGATTTTGTTTCTGAAAAGGGATTGAAGAAAATGTAGAAGAAGGTGTGTAAAAAATCAGGCATTCAAGGCAAGTATTTGTGAATAACACATTCAGCATCAATTGGGACCTCAGCAATGATCCAAGAGCCAAATCGAAGTCCAAAGCGTAAACGGAGACGTAGACCGACTGCAGGAAAGGTTGAAGCTAAGGCCTCTGCAACGCCTCAAAAAAAGGCAACAGACAAAAAGCGGAAAAAAAAGAAGAAAGACGAAGAACCTTCAACCCATAAAGTGATTGCGATGTTAATGGTGGCAATTGCCCTGTTTGGCTGGGCGTGTGCAGCAGCGGCTTACGCGCATGCGAAAGAAGGCTGGAGGTCGAATGAAGCTGAAAAATTTATCGAAGAGAATAGCGCAGAAGATCCTAATGAAACAAGGTTTGGCAGACGAAGTCGAGCCAGAGGTGCTATGATCAAAAACGTTTTTGTTTCTCTGAAAGACTTTGTGTTCAATGCATTTCGTCAGATTCCGAATGTATTTTCCGTCATCGCCTTTACTTTTACAGAGCGTCTCTGGCTGATTATCTTATTTGCCTGCCTGGAAGGGGGCGCTGTGTTTTTGGGTTATATTATGGAAAAAGTCGGTGAAGGTTTTGTCGATACTCCGAAATATTAGTGGCCTTATTTTCAATCGTTTGTCAGTTTATTGGTCTGATGAATGAGGTAGTTCGTTGAGGCGAAAACGAACAGAAACGACCGAATTTTTTGCTTTGTCGTTGCGATATTTCACATAGGTTGTCGCGACGATTGTCCCATCGGGGAGCAGTTCGACTCCCGGATAACCACAGTCTCCGGTTCGTCCATAATGGTGTAACAGCTTAATGCGATATTTGCCGTCTCGTCCGTTAATAATGTCGTCATAGGTTCCGACCCAGGCTACAAAGTGGCCGCGCGTGGAACTGCCGGGTGCTTGATCACGAAAACTGACCACCAGTTGGCCCTCTTTCGTAAAGACTTCTTTGTGTCGGTCTCCCGTTAGTCCCCAGGGAGTATCAACGGGAGTGGACCAGGTGGTGCCTTCATCATTGCTGAACATCATCAGGCTGCGTCCTTTGTGCGTGTTTTCTCGCATCAGGCAACAAAGTTGTTTTCCATCAGGACTGCGGAACACACAGGGTTCGCATGGGTTTTTACCTTTGACTTCGGCCACGATTTGTGGTTCCGACCAATTGAACCCCCCATCATCGGAGATGGTTTGCAGGACCACCAGAGGAGATCGGTCTTTGCCATCAGGTCCTTTATGATACAGTCCCAGATAGCGACCATCTTTTAACTTGACCATACTGCTGAACGTCATCACGCAGGGAAAACCCAGGGGGGGCATCTCTTTCCAGGTTTTTCCTGCATCTTCGCTCATAATACTGGGCATGCCCGGTCCACTGCGCGTGCCTCTGGCGGCTGAAAAAACCCACAGCCGTGCTTTGCCTGACTGGTCGACCATGCGATAAATGCTGGGACAATTTTGATGCGTGGCATAGCCCTTTGGTAATTGGTCATCAAGCCTCTGCCAGGATTTTCCACCATCCATGCTCTTGGCCATGGGGCCTGCTGAACCACCATGATTGACGCACCAGACGGCAAACATCGTTTTCTGATCGGGCATCAGCAATGTCGTGGGATGTCCCTGATAGACGTCTTTGGTACCGGCGGCAATTACTGTCTGACGTTCTGCCTGCTTCGAAATATCAATGAGTGGTAATTTGTCGTCGGCATGTAGAGACAGATTGCTGCAAGTGATGGTTAAGAGGAAAAGCAACGCAGTCTGGAATGAAAAGAATGGTTTCATGAATCCGTCTTCTATCAATAAGGAAATAAGTGTCTGTTTTGATTGGAGGATAAAATAAAATCAGGTTATTCTTATCAGCAAAAGTAAGTGTTATGGCTTGAGTTCGAAATCGATTTCTATAGGATCCGCACTGGATTTGATTTCAGCCGTCAATTCTGTTTGCTCATTATAGCGTGCTGGTAAATACTGAGTGGTGGGAATTTCTTCGGGGCCGCCGTCCTCGACAATTTTTATGTCTGCTTTGGGTTGTTCTGCTGTAATTTTCACCTGACAGGAACCGATGGGGACTCCCCCTTTATTTTCCACTCGGTATTGTCCCTCAACAATTGGTGCGCCCGCCTGAGGAGCCTCCCTGCCCGCTTGAGGGAGAAACCAGATTTGTCCTTGTAGTACTGGTTCCCCTTTGAATGTGACCTTTCCGGTTACAATCGTTCGATCGGGGCCCGTCTCCGTCGATCCACAGCCTGAAAGTGTGAGACTCAGAACAAAGATTACGATTACCGAACTCTGTTTCATTGTTGCTGGCCTTGTTATTATCTTCGATGTCTTTAAAGATAGGGACTTAAGGAATGCATTACTCAAAGGGGGAGACGACTTCGCCGCCGGCGCGTGTGGTTAAACTTTTTAACACTCCAGAGTCGATGTTTTCGGAAAGAAAATGCACACTGCCATCTGCCAGCAAAAAATGACAGCCGCCCGTATGCCAGCTCGAAGCCTGTTGTGATCTGAGGCTCCATGTCCCTTGGCCAGGCGTGGTATTTGGCCCGTTAATACCTCCGGCGGTGTCGATATGATTCACGACGCTCCAGTAATTACAGTCAAAAGACCCGGGTCTGCCTCCGGTTACTTCGCCAACCATTAATGTATTGCTACTGCCATCGATGATGTCACGGATCTTCGTTCTGGAATTGTTATACAACACACCATCACCATCGGAGCGGCCCCAGTTCGCAGCACATTCCCAATTCACGGAGTCAGCAACGCCAGCCATGTTTGAGCGGCCCAGATCGTCTCTATTGCCTGGTCCGCCGTTATTAATACCACCGGTCCGGTTACAACGGGCTTCTGATTGCGGATCAGAGGGGCAAATGAAAACCGGAATGGTCGCGCCTACCGCCTGAATGTCGTTGGAGGGAGAGACATTATAATTTCTGCTGAAATCAATATTTTTATAAATGGCATTTGCTTCCAGAAAGGGAAGGATCATCGCCCCCCAGCTGTAGCGATAGATGTCATTTTGTGTCCAGACGCTCCCCGAACAGCCTCGTCCCGAGTCACGATGATCGGACAGAGGAAATACCCGGTGAGTTTCATGATAGTTATGTAAGGCCAGACCAACCTGTTTGAAGTTATTTTTGCAACTGGAGCGGCGGGCGGCTTCACGTGCCTGTTGGACTGCCGGCAAGAGGATGGCAATTAAAATCGCAATGATGGCGATGACCACCAGCAACTCAATCAAAGTGAATCCGCGTTTGGGTTTCATGCTGTTCTCCCGGTGATGTGTAAGAATAAAGTTAAAAGAATTGGGATCATGGTTGTTTGATAAGGGGGTTTGCATTGCTGCTCAGCATGCGAAACCCTCTAAACGGACTCAAAATTAGGTGAAAAACCTGAGAAGTATGTTTTAAACGAAAAAAGATTGACACGAAGTAATAACGTGTTATAACATGATGTTACATATTCTCTTTAGTTTCAATACGCTTGTCAACCAGAAAATGAAAAATGTACGAAGTTACTGAAAATCTGTCGGACCGTGCTTATCGCTTTATTAAGCAGGAAATGCAGCAAGGAGCGTTAGTGCCCGGCGTGCAATTGGTGAATCGTAAGCTGGCATCGGAAATTGGCGTGAGCGTGATTCCCGTGCGAGAGGCCATTCATCGTCTGGTCACAGAAGGACTGGTTGAGCATGTTCCCGGCGCTGGCGCGTTTGTACGGAAGCCGAATCGCGAAGACCTTGAAGAACTTTATGTCTTGCGTGACGCTTTGGAAAGTTGTGGGGCGGCAGAAGCCGCACGGTATATTACCCCCCATCAACTGGACGATCTCGAATCGATCATGTCGGAGTTTCATCAAATCGCCGAATCGATTCAGAAGCGAAGTGATGGGCATGCGACGCCTTCCCAGTTTCACCGCTGGCTTGATTGTGAAGAAGCTTTTCATGAAATCGTCATCGATGCCTCACGTAATCGTCTGATTTCTAAAGTCATTCGGGAACATCGTGCGATTGCGACTGTCTTTGAATCACAACGCAACAGTTCTAAGCTACTGACTCAGGAACTGGCTGAAAAAACCTGTGAAAGAAAAGAGCAGTTGCTTGCCGCGCTGCGTGACGGTAATGCGTCTCTGGCGCGCGAATTGATGAGTGCTCACATTCAACAAGGCTGTAAGGACGTACTGGCTTTTTTGCGACAACAGGAACGTCGTGCGTAAATTGCTTTTGGCGTTTGTCCTTTAATTCGTAGTGTCTTCGATTGAATTGACGAGTTGACAATAGCTGGACCTATTCAGCTACGTAGCATCGATTGCAGCGGTGACTTTGCCTTTGTATATTAGAAGCTTACTAGATCATAACGCAGAGACCTTTTGTTGTTCATTTTATGGCACCTCTACGTTACTGAAACGAATATTATCAGCGCTCTCGTTTTCGATAAAAAAGAACGATTACAATGACACGTTTTTTCGTTGCCTGCGTCTGCATCATCGCATTCTTTCTCTGCGATGGTTGTAGAAAAACAACTCCTGCGGACTCGGAATCCACTTTGACCAACCCTGCTGATGCGGAAGAGGTAGCCTTGCAGGTTGTGGGGAATCTTTACGGGTTCTATGCCACTTATCATAAGAAGGGGCCGACCGGCTGGGAGGATTTAAAAGCACAAGTTACTGATGTCGGCGAAAAGGCGAAAAAGGAGGCATTAGATGCCATCGCTGTTGTGCAAGCAGCCGGATATAAGATGAAGTGGGGAGTCGATCTCCCCCTGATGACAAAAGAAGGCATCAAACCTGACGATTATGTGATTGGCGAATCCCCGGATGGGCGTCGGAAATTGATGTTTAGTGGCAATGTGAAGACAACAAAAGTCGAAGAATAGATCGCCTGTTTGTGATTCAGTAGACTACCACGAAAAACACGAAATTCACGAAACGTGTTGGTGTTTTGATATCAATGTTCTAACTGATCCTGATAGAGTGTTGCTGTTTTTATAATGGTTTTGTTTCCCGCAACCTCCTGCTCGCTGCGCTCGGCCCGAATTGTATGCGGGCTGACCCACTTGTAGTGAGTGGAAATGGTGTGAGGGTTGTCTTTCATAATTACTGTCGGACGAGTATTTAGACCGGGCACATGGTGTGCAGAGTGATCAATCTCCAGACCACGAACGGCACCAATGACACGAGAATTCTCTGTTCGCAATAAAACTCAAAGTGATAGAGACCATGCCCCACACTCTCCTAGAGATGATCTTATTAGCTTATCAAAAATAATTTCGTGAGTTTCGTGTTTTTCGTGGTAGTACTGATTTTTTATATTAAGACGAGAGCCAATAAAAACGGATCGATTCAATCGTGTTTGGTGCCGCCCTTTGATTCGCTTTGTGCACCTCCAGATTTTTAGTTAGGGCTGGCGGGCGCTATGTTGTATTATTCATTCCGCGCATGCGCTGTCGAATTTCCGAGTGACGGTTCGTTTGATATCTGAAAGTGCGCTTAGACTCAGTATGTCATTAACAGACTGTCATTGCTGCTTTGATTCTGTTTTGAGAGGTAAGAGTTATTATGTTTGCATTTCCTATGATTGAACGAGGGATCGTGTGGTTGAGATGGGCTGATCATATTGAACGGCACACCGCGGTCAAGAGACACATTTGCGCGGTTCTGTCTGAGATGTGGTACAAAAATGCGGTTTTGTTTCCCTTGTGGCTTGGGAAAGCGTGTTCAAAAGGAGTGCTTCCATACGAGACAGTGGGAACCGGTTATCGTTTATCAGGTGAAAAGTTAGAAAAAACGGGTCATTTTCGCATGCACAAACCGAAGTTGTGCTTCCTATGCAGTTACCAGAAAAAGCCGCCTCGCGCGCGCGAGACAGAAACAGGGAGTTTCGAGAACGGCGCGTGGGCGTCAAGTGCGAAAATATCTACTGAAAATCAGGAGCAAGTTCAGTGCGAGGCTTCTCGAAATAGTTACTGGGATTCATTTTTCAGGCGGATGGTGACACTCGCGGCGTGTGCGGTGAGGCCTTCCTTTTCGGCGAGCAAACAGATGCCCGTCGCGTCTTGGGCCAACCCTTCCTGATTGTAGGAGATGACTGATGAACGTTTCAGAAAATCAATCGAACAGAGGCCGTTGGCAAAGCGGGCTGTGCCACCAGTGGGGAGAACATGCGAAGGACCGGCGTAATAGTCGCCTGTGGCGACGGGAGTGTAATGGCCCATGAAGATCGCGCCAGCGTTTTGGACTTTTGACAGCATCTGTTCGGGGTCTGCCATAGAAATGTGTAAGTGTTCGGTCGCGAGCAAATCGGTTAAGCCGGCTGCCTCATCGGCATCGCGGGTGAGAATCAGAGCGCCGTAGTCAAGCAGGCTTTGACGTGCGAGATCGCCACGAGGAAGTTCATTAAGCTGTTTGATGAGCGCGGCTTTGACGGCTTCGATTAATGGTTCGTGCCAGGTGATGAGCACACCGGAGCCGGGGCTGTGTTCTGCTTGCGAGATCAAATCGCTAGCGATGAATTCGGGGTTGGCAGTTTCATCGGCGAGGACGATGACTTCACTCGGGCCGGCGATACTGTCGATGTCAACTTCGCCGAAAACATGACGTTTAGCGAGTGCAACGAACAGGTTTCCGGGACCAACAATTTTGTCAACGCGTTCAATGCCTTCCACACCATAGGCGAGTGCGGCGACAGCCTGGGCACCGCCGACACGATAGATTTCTGTGATCCCCAACTCATAACAGGCGGCGAGGATATCTGTGTTGTATCCACCAAAGTCAGTTGGAGGCACGACGACAACGATTTCTTTGACCCCCGCTGTTTGTGCGGGGACAGCGGTCATTAACAGTGTGGAAGGATAGGCGGCTGCACCGCCGGGAATGCAAACTCCAACACGTTTTAAAGGTAAATAACGCTGGCGTAATTCCACGCGAGACTCCCCTGCCTCGCGGAGGATTTTAACATCTTCGGGCAAGAGTGCCGTTTGGAATTCGATAATATTTTCACGAATCGCGCGGAGTGTTTTAAGATATTCTGGATCTGCTTCTGTATGAGCGGTTTTCAGTTCTTCCGCCGAGACACGCATGGTTTCGGGGGTAAGTTCTTTTTGATCCAGCTTTACCGAGTAATCGAGAAGTGCATCGCGACCTGTGTCACGGACGTCATTGCAGATACGTTCGACGACTTGCTGCGGAGAGAGAGGTTCGCCAAAGAGTTCGATGGTCCGTTGTCGACCGGCTTCCGAGACAACGTTTCCGCTCGGGCTCAGTTTACTGCGTAATTCGGCGAACAATGAAGTTGCATCGCTGCGCGTACAGTCGATAGTCGTGATGTTGAGTTCAGTTTGTGTCATAGCCGGGAGGTTATCTCTTAAGCAATTCCAGGAACGGGATAGCTCTGGGCGAATTCTTCGATTTCTCCCTTCACCGATTCGATGTTGGCATCGTCATCGGGAGCACCCAGAGTACGGAGAATCCAGGCTCCGACTTTTTTCATCTCGTCTTCCTGCATACCACGTGTGGTCAAGGCAGCGGTACCGATGCGAATTCCACTGGGGTCGAGAGGCTTGCGTTGGTCATACGGAATCATGTTTTTGTTGACGGTGATGCCAGCTTTATCGAGGGCTTCTTCTGCAATCTTTCCAGACAGGCCGATGGCAGTTACATCGCAGAGCATTAAATGGTTGTCGGTTCCACCAGAAGCAAGCTTGATGCCACCTTCCAGCAGAACACCGGCTAAGGTGCGTGCATTGGAGATGACTTGTTGAGCATAAGTTTTAAAGGATTCCGTGTTCGCTTCTTTGAAACAGATGGCCTTGCCGGCAATGACGTGTTCGAGCGGTCCCCCCTGGATACCAGGGAATACCACGCGGTTTACATCTTTGGCATTTGCTTTCTTAGTCAAGATGAATCCGGAGCGAGGACCTCGCAGAGTTTTGTGTGTGGTCGACGTGACGAAGTCAGCCACTTCGACAGGGTTATTGTGAACGCCGCCTGCGACAAGTCCTGAGTAGTGGGCCATATCGACCATCAATACAGCACCGACTTCTTCAGCGATTTCAGCGAATTTCGGGTGATCGATTTCGCGGGGATACGCAGAGGCGCCGGCGATGATCATTTTCGGTTTGTGTTCACGGGCGAGCTTGGCAATTTGATCGAAGTCGATTTGGTGGTTATCTTCCCGGACTCCATAATGAATGGGATTATAGAGCTGGCCGGAGAAGTTCAGGTTCATGCCGTGAGTTAAGTGACCACCGTGGGCGAGGTCCATGGCGAGAAAGGTGTCACCCGGTTTCATGACTGTGAGGTAAACCGCCATATTCGCCTGTGACCCGGAGTGTGGTTGCACGTTGGCATATTCCGCTCCAAAGAGTTCGCAGGCACGGTCACGGGCCAAGTCTTCGATGACATCCACGTATTCGCAGCCGCCATAATAACGTCGACCGGGTAGCCCTTCTGCATATTTATTCGTGAGAATAGAACCGGCTGCTTCCATGATGGCCGCGCTGGTATAATTTTCAGAAGCGATCAGCTCCAGTCCGTTTTTCTGTCGTTTTGCTTCAGACTGAATACAGTTCCAAATTTCAGGATCACACGACTCAAGCGAGGACATTCTCATAAACTCCCATGGATATATAGTCAAAATTCAGGGTACAAACGGTACCTGGAGGGGATCAAACTTAATTTGCTCTCTTATAATGAAGGTTTGCTCTGAAAGCTACCCAACCGATTCGTGTATCAGTATCCTCAGAGAAAGTTTACCGCTCAGTATATTGATATTATTGAGACTCCCACCTGAGAGACCAGTTTTTACTCGAAATTCTTGCATAAAAACGTTATGACTTAAGCTTATGACCGAGACTCAAGAACAATCTGATCAGTTGCTAGAGGGATCTCCTGCTTTGCAGGGGGAGCGTGTCGTTTTTACGGGGACGCTTGCCTGCATGACACATCAGAAAGCCTGGGAGTTCGTAGAATTACACGGCGGTCAGGCAGCACAGCATGTCAGTCGGCAGACGACTTTACTGGTTGTAGGAGAGGAAGGCTGGCCGCTGGAGGCGGATGGCTCTCCCTCGGTGAACTTGAGTCAGGCACAAGAGTTGATTGCGGAAGGAGTTTCGATTCAGATCATCAAAGAGTCAGATTGGCTCGCACTGATTGAACTCAAAGATCCGGGAGTGAATGTCGACCAGTTATATACTCCCGCCATGTTGACGCAGATGCTGAATGTTCCTGTGACCACAATTCGTCGCTGGGAAAGACAGGGTTTGATCAAGCCAGTGCGCAAGATCTTTCGTTTGCCTTACTTTTCTTTTCAGGAAGTGGCCAGTGTCCGTCGGCTTTCCGCACTGCTCGAATCAGGAGTTAATCCACGAGATCTCGAAAACAGCCTGCAGCATTTGGGTAAATTTTTTAACGAGATCGATCAGCCGTTATCTCAGTTGACACTATTATCACAGGATGCACAGCTCTTATTGAAAGATGAGCATGGGTTGATTGATCCCAGGCGGGGCCAGAGGGTCTTTGACTTCGGCACGGAAGAAACTCAACTCAATGAATTGACTGAGGAAGAACTGGCCGGTGAAGAGTCATATGAGGGAACGATTGAATTCACAGAGCATCTTAAAACTCCCGAGTTTCAGGATCGGAGCGCGGATGAATGGTTTCAGGAAGGCTGTCGTTTTCTCGATGCAGGCGATGCTAAGTCAGCAATTGAAGCATATCGAATGGCTTTGCTGGGACATCCGGATATGCCCGAAGCACATTTGCATCTGGCTGAGGCGCTGTACTTGAACGGTAATACGGAAGGTGCCCTTGAACGTTACTATGCGGCTGTGGAATGGGATCACGATTATATCGAAGCCTGGACACAACTCGGTTGTCTGCATAATGAGTTAGGCGAACGAGAGTCTGCTCTGCATGCATTTGAAATTGCACTCTCCGTTCATCCGGATTACCCAGACGCCCATTTGCATATTGCTGAAATGCTCAATCAACTGAATCGGGTTGAGGAAGCGGTTCCCCACTGGAAAGTGTATCTGGAATTCGATGAAATGGGGCCGTGGGCTGAATTGGCCCGCCAGCGTTTGCAGGAATACGACACTGAAGAATTGGAACAACAGTTTCCATAAAATTCAGTAACTGTACGATTGATATTCCTCTTTTGTCAGCCGCGCCTCTCCATATAATTCTTACTCAGATGTTGCGCAGTTCTTTCTCAAAATAACTTGCTTCCCATCTGCTTTAGGGTTATGTTGTTATTTTGACACCAAAATAAAAAGCTAAAGCAGATGGGATACTATTCTCAATGAAAATTGAACGCATCGAAACACTGGTGTGTTATGCCCGCATGAGAAACTGGGTGTTTGTGAAAGTCATCACAGATCAACCCGGTTTGATTGGTTGGGGTGAAGCGACCCTGGAGTGGCATACACGTGGGATTGCCGGAACGATTGAGGATTTATCACAGTTATTAATTGGTGAAGATCCAAGGCGTGTCGAATATCTCTGGCAGATGATGTGGCGCCAGCATTTCTGGCATGGAAGCGGTGTCACACGTTCGACCGCCATTGCCGGTATAGACCTGGCACTGTGGGATATTCTGGGGAAAGTTCACGATGTTCCCTGCCATCAACTCTGGGGCGGTCCAGTTCGGGACTATATTCGTCTTTATTGTCATTTGGGTGGTGGCAATATGGAATCTTTTTACCAGACATCGACGGATAACGCGTCACAATTTGCCGAGTTGGCGCAAAAGGCGGTAGCAGACGGGTTCACGGCGTTCAAATCGATGGCGGTACCACCCACGATGCCGATTGAGGGTCTGAAACCGATCAAAGCTGCGGAAGATTGTGTCTCTGCCATGCGTGAAGCGGTCGGAGACGAGGTTGATATCATGGTGGACGGTCATGCCCGCCCTTCTCCCGCCATGGGTTTACAGTTTGCACAAGCGCTGGATCCTTATGGTTTGTATTTCTTTGAAGAGCCATGCTGGCCGGAGTCGCTGGATAGTCTGGCTCGAATCAATGCTGCGACAACAACTCCCATTGCGACGGGTGAGCGATTGACTCATTTGGCGGCGTTCCGTGATCTATTTGAAAAACGAGGCTGTGAAATTTGTCAGCTTGATTTGACACACTGTGGTGGATTTACCGAAGCACGGCGGATTGCCGCTTTGGCGGATGCTCATCGAATTGCACTCGCCCCCCATAATCCACAAGGACCAATCAGCACGGCAGCCTCGCTGGAATTTGGATTTTCTCAACCGAGTTACATCATCTGTGAATCGGTATTGGATGATGTTCCCTGGCGACAGGATATTGTTGAAGAAGGCTTTATCATCGATCCTGTGACGCGAACCGTCAAACCGAATGGCAAGCCGGGACTGGGGATCTCGATCAATGAAGCTGAAGTCAAAAAACATCCGTTTCAGCAGGAAACTGTACAACGCGTCTTTTATGAAGATGGTGCGATTGGAGATTGGTAAGTAGCAAAGAACATTACCATCACTCTAATCTGACAAAGAGTTTTTTTGTTTCACGGAAATCATCATGAGCGGACAAGCATTAGAGACGAAAACTCAGACCGCGTTTCAGGGGCGAATCGGTGTCGCAACCGTTGATATTACCCCGCCAGTAGGAATCTATGCACGGAACTGGGGCGCGGCGAAACACGATGTGGCGGAATCACTGCATCGTCGTTTGACTTTGAATGCGCTGGTCCTGTATTCGACTGGCTCTGAAAAACCGTTGGTTTTTATCGATGCTGACCTGGGCTGGTGGCGTTCATTGATTACATTCAAACGATTTCAAACACGACTCCTGCAGGAATTAGATATTGAAGAAGCGGCTTTGATTTTTGGATTAAGTCATACGCATGCATCGCCGCCGTTAACCGATCCCGATCCGGATTTACCGGCCAGTGAATCTTTGGCAGAATATCTGGAGACCGTTTATCAGGCTTCCATCGTGGCGGTGCGCGAAGCGATTCAGAATGCAACAGAGGCTGTTCTAGATTGGAATACGGGACATTGTTCTTTAGCGTCAATGCGTGATCTGCCTGATCCCTCACCGGAAGCTGATCGCATTGTTTGTGGATGGAATCCGAATGAGCCTGCCGATGACACTCTGATTCTCGGACGCATCACAGATGTTTCTGGTACGCTCAAAGCAGTGGTTGTCAATTACGCCTGCCATCCAACGACACTCGCCTGGGAGAATACGGCGATTTCTCCCGATTTTCCAGGAGCGATGCGAGACACCATTGGTGAAGTATTGGGAGTCCCTGCTCTGTTTATGCAGGGGGCTTCCGGGGAATTGTCTCCCCGTTATCAATATGTAGGTGATACTGAAGTTGCAGATCGACATGGACGCCAGTTGGCATTTGCTGCTTTGGCGACGTTAGAAGATATGGAGTCTTCCGCGACATCGCTGGAATATCAGGGAGTCGTCGAATCGGGGGCACCTCTTGCTGTCTGGAAGCAGACTCCCATTACTCCTGTTTCCTGCTTGCAAGCAGTTCAGGCAACAGTGGAACTGCCCATCAAAAACTGGCCATCTGCTGAAGAATTAGAGGCACAGCGACAAGCATGTACGGATCGGGCATTGGAAGAACGTTTGCGACGTCGTAGAAATATTCGACGTGGCATCGGTGATGGATCAACTTTGGCGCTACCGATTTGGGTCTGGAGGATAGGAGAAACGATTCTGGTTGGAAGTCCGACGGAATCATATTCAATTTTGCAACGCGAACTACGACAGCGGTTTGATGATCGAACCATTGTCTGTTTGAATCTAATTAATGGCACTACCGGTTATTTGGTACCTCAAGAATTCTATGATCTCGATCTGTATCAGGTCTGGCAGACACCTTTCGAACGCGGCAGTCTTGAGATTTTAATCGAGGGTATGGCTGATGCGATTCAACAACTTATTGGTTCATAGAACATTGCATACTGATCACAGCACAATTGGGCAGAAAGAGTGATTTAATGTCGTCAATAATTCAAGGTGTATTGCCGGTATTGCATACTCCATTGCAGGCCGATGAAACAATTGACCGCGATGTATTACAGAGGGAAATCGACTGGTGTTATGAATTGGGTGTGGATGGCATCTGCGGTGCGATGGTTTCCGAAGTCTTGCGTTTGACGTATGCCGAGCGTCTGGAACTGACACGGCTGATGTCTGAGATCTCAGATGGGCGAGGGGCCGTGATAGCCAGCGTGGGAGCAGAGAGTACACGTCAGGCATTAGAATATGCACGCCAGGCAGAAGAAACAGGCTGTGATGCGGTTATGGCAATTCCCCCTGTCACAACAGCGCTTCCCGAACATGCGTTATGGAATTATTTTTCTGCACTCGCTGAACAATGCCATTTGCCGTTGGTTGTGCAGGATGCCTCTTCTTATGTCGGCCAGACGCTCTCTATCGATTTTTATCGAAAACTATTGGATGAGTATGGGCCTAAGAAAATATTTTTCAAACCGGAAGCCTCGCCGATTGGTCCAAACTTGTCGGCGTTACGCGATGCGACGAATGGTCAGGCTCAGATCTTTGATGGTTCTGGTGGCATCTTATTGGTAGACGCGTATCGTCGGGGCATTTGTGGAACAATGCCGGGAGTCGATTTGTTGGATGGCATCATGGGATTATGGCGTGCGCTTCAAGCTGATGATGATGAAACGATTTATCGTATTTATTTTCCGATCTGTGCAATCGTCGCATTGCAGTTACAGGCGGGGCTGGATGGTTTTCTGGCGATTGAGAAATATCTATTAGTGAAACGAGGCCTCTTTCCCTCAGAGCAGCGATGCCAACCCAATGCCTGGGATCTTGATCACGAAACCCAGGCCGAAGTAGACCGACTGTTTGATTTATTAATTCAGGCCTTATAGGACGGAGTTTTTAGGTGCCAGAATCGGAAAATAATTCAGACGCTGAGCCATTCAAGGTGAATGCTAGAGAAGGCCCCCCTTCGCATGCTCGTTATCTGGTGCTGACATTATTGTGTTTGATCGCAGCGATTGCCTACATCAGCCGAAATGCGATTTCGGTGCCTGCAAAATTGATTCAGGAAGAGCTCGGAATCAGCCTGACCCAGATGGGCTGGGTGATGAGCGCTTTTTTCTGGAGTTATGCGTTATCTCAAATTCCCAGCGGCTGGGTGGGACATATCTGGGGAACACGACGCGCGTTGACTGTGTTTGCGATTTTTTGGTCGATTGCGACTGCATTCACGGGGGTCGTCATTGGATTCTGGACGCTCGTGGTAGCACGTTTGCTGTTTGGTATTTCGCAGGCGGGTATCTTCCCCTGCTCTGCAAATACGATTTCTAAATGGTTACCTGAATCAAGACGTGGCATCGCCAGTGGGTTACTGGGAAGTTTTATGTCAATTGGAAGTGCCATTGGTAGTTTTATTATTGGAGTGCTATTAGTTGGGTTTGATTGTTTCGGGATTTCTGTCCCCGCAGTCACCTGGCGGATGTGTATGTTTATTTTCGCCGTTCCGGGAATTCTGTGGGCACTCTGGTTTTATTATTGGTTTCGAGATCGACCGGCAGATCACTCGGGTGTGAACTCAGCAGAGTTAGCTTTGATTGCTCAAACTCAGCAGCAGGAACAGGACGATTCAAAGATTGAAAAAGGTGAGCCGACTCCCTGGGGACAAATTCTGACAAGTTTTTCCATGTGGATGATCTGTGGTCAGCAGTTTTTTCGCGCAGCAGGTTATATTTTTTATGTGACCTGGTTTCCCGTTTACCTGCAGCAGGCACGCGGGATCACGATGGCTTCCTCAGGCATTTGGGCGAGTTTGCCTTTGATGTCTTATGTCGTGGGGAACGCTTTGGGAGGGGCGACTGTGGACTGGGTGTTACAGAGGACTCAGAGTCGTCGCTGGAGCCGACAGGGTGTGGCGATTTTTGCTATGCTGGGAAGTGCCGGATGCACTCTGTGTGCTTATTTCGTCAAAGACATGAAATTAGCAATGACATTGATTTCGATGGGGACTTTTTTTGCGGGATTGAGTGGTTCCTGTGGTTACACTGTCACGATTGATAAGGGAGGACAGCATGTCGCCCCCATCTTCGGGATGATGAATATGGCAGGAAATTTAGGCGCTGCATTATTGCCTGTGATCGTCGGTGCTTTATTCGATGCGAAAATTTATGATCCTGTTTTAATTCTGATTACAGGGATTTATATCTCTGCCGCGCTTTGTTGGGCCTTTCTGAATCCGAATGGAACTGTTTTTGATGACGTTAAATCGTCTGAGGCCGTTTAAAAAGAAAACTCCGATTGACAAACGTAATCGGAGTAAAATTGAAAGTTTTGAATAACTGAGTGAACTGTTTCTTAATTCATACTCCAATAAATCACATAACCTCCGACAACGATCGTATAGCAAAACGTACAGACAAGCATTAACGTGAGAAAACGACCTGCATGGGCGTCATCAGTGGCCATCGATTCAATTTCTGCTTCTGAATACGGCAGCGATTGATCTGCCTGTTGAGTGGTTGTATCTGATGAGGGAGATTCGTGCATGGTGCTATCTTTGATATAAAGTGAGTTTATTAAGTTGTGATTAGTTCTCCAGGAGTTCACGTAACAGATTACTGGAAGGATAAGGATGTCCGCAATGTTGCACGTATGCTTCACCGTATGCAACACCGATTTCTTTTCCCCGGGCCGCAGACCAGCGTTCGGCCCCTTCCATGTATTCGTCCAGACCATGCTGTTTTCTTAACCAGGCACGTTGACTTTCGTGACATGCCAACATTTTCATCTTGAGTTCAAACGTTTCTGTCACATCAATAATAAATTGTGGTTTAATCGGATTACCAAAATAATCGACACCTTCGATCGGATCAACATAATAGAGATGTGGAATTTTTTCAGTGGGAGGTGCCGGTTGAAACTGATGCGTTGTGTAATTGGGAGCAGATGCTCCAAAGCAGGCATCTCTGACCAGTCGACTGGTCATTTCGTGATCACTCATATAATCAACGGGAGGAGCTGTAATTACAATATCGGGCCGTGCTTTGCGGACCGCTTCAGTGACGCGTTGACGGGAGTCTTGATCTATGGTGATTGAAAGGTCCCGGAACTCGAGACACATGCAATCGGCACCTAATAAATCGGCTGCTTTTTGGGCTTCGGCTCGGCGAACGTTGGCGATTTCCACCGGCCCCATTTCCGCACTACCACAGTCACCGGCCGTCATTGTGGCAACAGTGATGTGGCATCCCAGGTTTTTTAAGCGGGCTAAAGTACCCGCACATTGAATTTCAATATCATCCGGATGGGCGTGAATCGCGAGAATTCGTAGTGATTCTGCCTGTTTTACCATGAAAGTTTCTCTCTCTGTACATTTAGGTCAAACAAATACTGGTTAGCGTTTCGTGTGTGTAGTTATAATAAACATTCATAAAAAAAACACGCACACGGGGTCTACTGTTCGCGTGATTACTTTAATTGGCTGGCTCAACTCGTTTGAATCAAAACATGAGATCATGGTACCTCTCATAAAGACAGTCAGTTTCCTTGTTGCTTGGTAGGTGAAAATACGTCTGATGGCTATTGATACTGCACAATCTGTTCATGTCACTCCCAAATCCAAATTTGTAAGACACACGAAAATCCCTACATTGATTTTTGAGACGTCTTCCGAGTTGGCGAAACATGTCGCTAACATCGTTGCGGATTTAATTCGAGCCAAAATCAAAGAGGATGTTCCCGCGATTCTTGGGTTACCAACGGGATCAACGCCGCTGGGCGTCTATCGTGAACTCATTCGAATGCATCGCGAAGAGCAGCTCGATTTTTCAAATGTGGTTACGTTCAATCTGGATGAATATTGGCCCATGGATCCGGATTCGATTCATAGTTATCACACATTTATGCGAGAGAATTTTTTCGATCACGTGAACGTCAAACCGGAAAATATTCACATTCCCCGGGGAGATATTGCCGCGGATGATGTCGATACTTTCTGTGAAGAGTATGAACGAACGATCGAGAAATTTGGCGGACTGGATTTACAGTTATTAGGGATTGGGCGTTCGGGGCATATCGGTTTTAATGAGCCAGGCAGTGCGCGAAATAGTTTGACGCGTCTGGTGAATCTTGATCCGGTAACTCGTCGTGATGCAGCCAGTGGATTCTTTGGGGAAGATAATGTTCCTCACCACGCGATCACGATGGGGGTTGGCAGTATTCTGTCGGCAAAAAAAATTATTATTATGGCATTGGGAGAGCATAAAGCTTCTGTTGTGAATCGCGCTGCCGAACAGGAAGTCACAGATGAAGTATCTGCCAGCTTTTTGCAGACTCACACACAGTCTCAGTTTGTCGTTGATAATGCAGCAGCAGCTGAGCTTACGGCTGTCAAAACCCCTTGGATTGTAGGGAATATTGAATGGACGCCTCTACTGGAGAAAAAAGCGGTTATCTGGCTCTCTCTGCAAGTCGGAAAACCACTCCTTAAGCTTGAAACGGAAGATTTTCTGCACCACCATTTACATCAGTTGATTCAGAAATACGAATCTGTTGGAGAGATTCGACAGCGCGTATTCGATTCATTATTGGATGGGATTTCTACAAAACCCGCAGGAACAGACCGCAAAAAAGTAATCGTCTTTAGCCCTCACCCCGATGATGATGTGATTTCGATGGGAGGCACGTTGATTACATTGGCCGATCAGGGGCATGAAGTTTATATCGCTTATATGACGAGTGGGAATATTGCGGTGTTCGACCATGATGCACTTCGACACATTGATTTTGTGCACGAATTCCACAAACTGTTTCATCCCGATGATCATGGTTTCCTGCAGCACCTGGAAGATCTTAAGGAAAGTATTGAGAGTAAAAATGCAGGAGATCTGGATTCTCAGGAAATGTTAGGAATCAAAGGTTTGATTCGTAAAACCGAGGCAACAGCCGGTGCAGAAGTAGCGGGAGTTGCTGAAGAATTTCTACGTTTTCTGAATCTTCCCTTCTATCGCACAGGGCAAGTTTCGAAAAAGCCCATTGGTGAGGAAGATATCGAGATCGTTGCGGATCTGTTACGTGAAATTGGTCCTGATCAGATTTACGTGGCGGGAGACCTTTCCGACCCACATGGGACTCACCGCGTTTGTGCGGAGGCAGTCATCAATGCGGTCAATGTTGTCGCCGATGAAGGGATTTCACCGGAATTCTGGATGTATCGAGGTGCCTGGGAAGAGTATGAACCACACGAAATTGAACGAGCGGTGCCACTGAGTCCGGAAGTGGTGCTCAAAAAACGAGAAGCAATTTTCAAGCACGAGTCACAAAAGGACAGCGCATTTTATCCAGGGAGTGACAAGCGAGAATTCTGGGTACGCGCAGAAGATCGAACCCGAAACACTGCAAAGGTTTACAATCAGCTTGGTTTGCCAGAGTATTTTGCCATTGAGGCTTTCAAACAGTATCATGGCGAGATTTAAATAGACTGGGTATTCTTCCTAAACACAGGCTGATTTTGTAATCGATTGATTCCCCATTAAAAAACATCGCGAAATCGCAGAACAGATTGTAATTTTTTCCAGCTTCGTCTTGCTCTGAATGTGTGTTTTTTCATAAAACACGTCCTATCAAGAGTTTTGATGATAAGTTTGCTGAGGGAATGAAGGGATTCATTCTAAACGATTTCACTTCCTCGGTTCTTCTGATAATTACAGACTCTCAATGGAAGGAGAGCAATAGGCCATGAGGCATCGACACGATTTCATCTCGATCGTAGCGTGTATGCTATTAGTAAGTCAGTTCGGTTGTGGTAGTGAGGACACTGCGACACCTCAAGCAGCAGGCAATAATATTGATGGAAAATTGGATGGTGCACCCACCAATCCACAACCAAAACCATTACCTACTACTTCCATTTCGCCGGTTTCTCAGACGGGGCCTGCATTGAAGCCGAACACCAATGTGATTCGAACTGCCAGCTTGAGTCGTGATCAGCGCGATATGCAAGACCTGGACAATGATGATACCTCTCTCAAAAATGAAGTAACCAAAATTCAGGAATTGGAAGAGGGAACTCCAGAGTGGAATGTGCGTGAGATTACCCGCCTCAAAGTCACTGCATTACCCAAGACTGGAAATGTGGATGAACTAAAAAAGGCGCGTGTGGACCGCAATCAGAAAATTATACAGCTGGCGATGGAAGCAGTGAAACAGTGCCACGCTGATAAAGAAAAACAACGTCTTTTTACGGTTTGTATTCGTCATCTGTTAGATGCGCATCTCCAGTTAGCTTTAGAAGGAGACCAGGACAGTATTGATGCGTTGTATGATCATTCGGAGTCATTGTTTAAGCGTGATCCAAATTCCTCATCCGCTGCTGAAGCTGGGTTTACTGTTGCTAAATTTGCAAATACAAGCGCACAACGGTTTGCGATTGATGAACCGCGCTGGATTGAGGAGTTTGTAAAACAAGCACGTTTATTTGCTTCACGATTTCCAAAGGAATCTGTACGTGCTCCTCAATTGTTGAGAGCCGCGGCAGAAACCAGTCAATTGTATGGCTTAAATAAGCAGGCAATGGATTGTTGTATTGATTTGGAACGAAAGTTTCCCAAAAGTAATGAGACAGCACAGGTTGCTGGATTGTTGAGGCGTTTGCGTTTAAAGGGGCAACCTCTGCAACTTGCTGGAGAGACGATTGAAGGCGGCTATGTTTCTGTCGATGACTATAAGGGGAGTGTTGTGCTTGTCGTATTCTGGTCGACGACTGCGAAACCATTTATTGAGCAATTGCCACAAATTCAGGCTTTATCAAAAAAATACCGTAAGTATGGTTTTGAAATCATGGGTGTGAACCTGGATGACGAAGAGCCTGCCATTGACGCCTTTCAAGAGAAAACGTCTCTCGACTGGAGGCAAATATTTTATTCCGCTCGAGATAAGCGAGGATGGAATAATCCCTCTGCAGTCTATTACGGTGTTCGCAGAGTACCAACGATGATTTTAGTGGATCATACAGGTATCACAGATCTTGTGACTTCCAAAGCAAGTGAACTGGAAGAACCATTACGCGCTCTGTTGCGAAAGAAGACCGCAGCAAACGCGAATAAGTAAATGGTGCTTTGATAACTGATATCATATTAAAACTCCGAAGGTTTGCAATTTAGCTTCGGAGTTTTTTATTATGGTGTTATCAGTTCACGTTCCATTGAGCTCTTTTACTTCTGCAAAGGGACAATCTAATGGGTAAAATCATTTTAGCTTCTATACTGTCCGGAATTATTCTATTTGTTTGGGGCATGTTGTCCTGGATGGTTTTACCCATTCATGATGGAACATTAAGACCCTTACCCAATGCACAAGCAGTGATCGATGTGCTCAAGAAGCAGAATCTGGAAGATGGCTATTACCTGTATCCTGCATATCCAGAGAGTCCTTCTGGACCCGGACCTGAAATGGATGCGATGATGCAGGAGTTCGAGAAGAAACATCAGGAGGGACCCATATTTTCAGTGATTTATAAAGCAGAGGGCATGCCTCCGATGCCACCGCAAATGATGATCGCAGGCCTATTAATCAATATGTTGTCCAGTTTTATTGCAGCGACTTTATTATCAATGGCGATTAAAAACGGGGCTAGGATGACTTACTTTCAGAGATTTCGATTTGTCGCTTTAATCGGTGTATTTGCGGCGATTGTTTCTTTTCTCAATTTGAAGAACTGGATGTATTATCCAACCGATTTTACCCGAGCGATGATGCTGGACTTACTCTTGACCTGGATCATTGGAGGGTTGGTGATTGCAGCGTTGATTAAACCTGCAAAGGCAATTCCTGAAGCAAATGAAAGTTCTCAATCAGAATCTTAGAACCTAATCAAAATTGATTAAGGGGTGTTTTTCTCTGGTTGAAACTTTTGTAGTCGTTCTCCAACGATTTTATTATCAGGCTGAAGTGTGCCTAAAACCGAAGCCAGTGCGGTGTTCAAATCTGGATCTTGTGCTGCCTGATATGCTTTTTGGATTTCAGCAACCTGCATGGAATCAACCAGCAATCCGTATTTCTGAATATGAAAAGCAAGTTGCAGAGCGGCAATTTCTTTGACATCGGCTTTGATTACATTATTTACAATGACTTTCACCAGGTCTGCCTGAGCAGAGCGTGTTGGGATGCCTCCAAGGGTAATCAGTGCATTCGATGCCAAGTCTCGGTCAGGTACTAATTGCAATAAGGGTTTTTCAGCTGGTTCCAGGTCATAAATGTTGGTGCGTTGACTGGATGCGATGTGAGAGAGCCAATAAAGCGCAGCCTTTCGGTATTCAGTCCGGATGTCTCCGGTCAACTCTGGAGTTTTCAAGCTACTCAAAAAAGGTCTGATTTGATTTCCTACATCTTTAGAATCATTCGATTCGACAATGTAATGAACCAAAGGATAACGTCGGATTGAATATTCTATTTTGTTCTTCAGGCGAAGTGGGCCGTAGATGATTATCGGTATATTTGCTGTTCGGGAATCAGCTCGCAGATTGGCAATCGTTTGAGAAAGTCCCCAACGTGCAATATTGGCTTCCAGAGCAATGAATTCGATATCCATGCGACTTGTGGCTGCTTTAAATCCTGCTTTTCCTGTCTGATAAGGTTGAGTGTTATATCCAAGTTCATTAAAGGTACCAGCCATAGATTGAGCGCGTGGCACGCTGGAATCAATTACAATTGCTGATTGTGAACCTTCTCCGCGTAAGGCTCGCGTGAGAATGGCGATCACCCGTGTAGCGCCTGGAAACGTTTTGGTTGGATCAAGTTGCATGATTGCTGTTGCAGCGGCAAATTGGACTCGACGATCAGGATAGTTCAAAGCAGCAATGACCGAAGAATGCTTATCCAGTTTTTCATAAAGAAGAGTGCGTGAACCGATCTGACCTAATGCTTTAAGAGCGGCAATGGCACTGGGAGTGTGTCCGTTTTTCATTGCTAAAGCAAGGACCTGGCTGACAGCTTTAGGTCCCGATAGCAGGGCTAAATTGAATGCAGTCCCCTTGCCTTGTGGAAGCGGGTTATTCCAACCAACACTATAGGCGTCCATCGCGAGCGCCATTGCTAAATAGAGTGTCTGTACGTCTTCGCGGTCGGGAGACATTTCCAAAGCTTCTTTGGCAAAACGCAGACCTAGAGTTAAATTTGTTTCTTCTGCAGGAATCTCTTTTTGTACGACTGTCTCTTGTTTGGAATCCCAGACCCAGACTTTTTGATTCTCTGACTGATCATTATAGGTTTGGTATAAGCGAATGGCAGCCTTTTTCAATTCCAGTTGTGCACCATGTCGGTTAAGCTCTTCTGTCTTACGAGGATCTTTTCCAAGTAGTTTTGCCAATGCAATGCGGGCGGAGATTTGAATACTTTTAGGTTGACTTTGCGAAAAAGCCGGATTCCAGAGATAAAGGATTGCAGCTGGATCACCAATATCTCCAAGCACATCAGTGGCTACTTTACGGATATTGAGATTGGGAGAACGTAGAGCGGCGATTAATGGTTGAACTACGGGTGAACCTAATTGCGACAGCGCAAATGCCAATTCATCCTTGGTGGTCGGATCTTCGCTTTTCCCCAATCGCTTCAAGATCGGAGACGCAACAATAGCACCTGCTGATTTCAATTCAATGATCGCAATGGCGCGATCTGTTGGTGAGCCTGTGAGGTCATTGATTAACCCGTCAATACGGGCAGGGTCAGTGGCATAAGCACGAAAAGCCACTTCCATCTTTTTGAGCAGCTCAGTTGATTCAGGTTGTAATGTTTTATTGTTCGCCAAAGCAATGAATGCAGCCGGGCCATATTTATCTCGTAGCATCAACACCGTTTCATTATCGATGTCTGCTTTCATCAACTGTTTAAGATACGGCTTCGCAGAAGTTGCTTGACCGAGGTCTGTGAGTTGAACGACGGCCCGCATGAGTTGCTCGGGGGTTTCGGGTTTAGTAAGCAGCAAGTCATCAGCGGTTAAGTTGAAATTGGAATCCGGATCCTGATTTTGGGGAGGTACTTTATCTTGTGTCCAGGCACGCGTTAATGCACTCAAGGCGCAGAGGAACGCCAGAGCAAAAGTTGCCAGGATCCGATTTTTTAAAGACATTCAGTCGACTCCGTGTCGTCTTGGTTGCCGGCTATTAATTTCGGACTAACTGAAGGTGGACCAGACTTATATCTCATCTACCTGACAGATAGGGGATCATTCAATGAAAATTGATGTAAACAGATTGTATATACTATTCTTACTACCTTTCCCAAAACAACACAATTCGGTTGTTTCAGTTCAAGTCTTTTAGAATTACAACTCAAGGTATCCGAATGGACATACTCTCTGTAGAAGCTTCTGTATCAATTATCATCGTTTCTAACGGCGATAACGGTTCAATCGAAGATAGCGAGTAACCGTATCTTTCCTGTTGCCATCACATTAGAGATCGCAGGAACCCGATAATTGATACAACCCGACCGTCGGCAACTGGTCTTATGAACATAGTATCGAGCAGTCTGGATTCATTGATTTCTCAGCTATACTTGCTCTAAAGCGATGAGTTCCTCGTATGTTTCCCGTCGGCGAATCACCTGGTAGTCACTCCCATCTACCAATATTTCGACACTGCGGGGCCGAGCGTTGTAATTACTACTCATCACTGATCCATAGGCTCCTGCGCTGAATGTGCAAAGATAGTCAGCACGTTGCATCGGAGGAAGATAACGGTCTTTCGCGAAATAGTCACAAGATTCACAGACCGGACCAACAACGTCAGCGGGTTCACAGCCTGCAATTTCCCCTTCACAGTCGAGAGGCATGGGAATCGCAGACTTCACTGGCCAGACTCGGTGATAAGAGTCGTACATAGCGGGACGAATCAAATCTGTCATGCCCCCATCCTGTATGTAAAAGAGTTTACCCCCTTCCCGTTTGGTGAAGACAATCTGGCTGATTAAAACACCCGAGTTTCCTGCAATAAAACGTCCAGGTTCCAAAGCCAGGCGGCATCCGATTTCTTTGATTGTAGGAACGATGACATCAGCATATGTCTGAGCCGAAGGTCCTTCATTGGTTTTATAGCTGATTCCAAATCCACCTCCCAGATTCAACCAGTTGGTTTTATGTCCCTTTTCACGGAGCTGGGCAATGACTTCAGCGCCTTTCTTGACCGCTTTGGCATAAGGATCAGTTGAAAGAATCGGAGATCCAAGATGCATATGAATTCCTGTAAGTTCCAGTCGGTCATCATTCAGGACTTTGTCGGCCAGCTCTGTGGCTCGTTCGATGTCCATCCCAAATTTATTGCCCTTTTTCCCAGTGGTAGTTTTACGGTGAGTTTTAGCATCGATATCAGGGTTTAGACGTAATGCGACTCGACCGATGCAGCCGAGTTCCTCTGCAATTGTGGCAATGGCGTCGAGTTCGGCCTCACTTTCTACATCAAACATCAGAATATCGGCTTTTAAAGCCTGGCGGATTTCTTCATCGGTTTTTCCAACGCCTGCGAACACAACACGTGATGTATCGGCACCTGCTTGTTGGACACGGAACAGTTCCCCTCCTGAAACCACATCGAAACTACTGCCGGCATCATTCATCGTTTTTAAAATGCTCAGATTTCCGTTAGCCTTGACGGAATAACAGATGACAGGATCGACCTCTGCAAAAGCATCCTGAATTTCCTTCAGACGGCTGAGAAAAGCTGATTTTGAATAGATCCAAAGCGGTGTACCAAATTCTTCGGCCAATCTGGTGACGGGAACATTTTCGCAGAAGAGCTCACCGTTCTGATAATGAAACGTATTCATTGTGTTGCCTTTAGGGAGTTAACTTAAAAAAACTAAGCAGAGCAAATGAAGTCAGAAAATGACTGTACCTGTTGGGAACATGAAGTGGCGTTTCGTTCCTTAAGTGCAGGCTCGATGTTTTGCGAGCAACTCTGCAATCTGGACAGCATTTGTGGCAGCACCTTTACGCAGATTGTCACTTACACACCAGAAGCTGAGTCCATTCGGAGAAGAGATATCACGGCGGATGCGACCAATGAAGACTTCATCACTGCCATCACAGGTGGAGGGAAGCGGATACGAGAAATTCTTCAGGTCATCTACCACCGTAATTCCAGGGAATTCTTCGAATAGCTGGTGTGCTTCTTCAGGAGAAATAGAACGCTCTGTTTCGACCGTGATTGTTTCACTGTGACAGTTAGCAACCGGAATGCGAACGCAAGTCGGATTGATTAGTATTGTGTCATCTCCGAGAATTTTACGGGTTTCATACACCATTTTCATTTCTTCGCTGGTGTATCCCGCTTCTTTTTCACTACCGATTTGAGGAATGGCGTTAAAGGCAATCGGGTGTTGAAAGGCTTGATACTCATGGTCTTCACCGTCTAAGAATGCGCGCGAACCTTCCATAAGATCGCTGGTGCCAACGACTCCTGCTCCACTGGTCGCTTGATAAGTGCTGACTATCACCCTTCGAACGGGAGACGCGTCGTGGAGAGGTTTTAAGGCCATGACCATCTGAGTTGTTGAACAGTTAGGGCTGGCAATGATGCCTTTTGCTTCCAAAGCTGCTTCTGGGTTGATTTCAGGAATGACAAGTGCCACTTCAGGTTTCATTCGCCAGTAGCCTGACTCGTCAATCACAATCGCGCCCGCTTCAATTGCCGATGGTAGGAACTCAGCTGCAGTGTCGTCGGGAGTAGACGAAATCACCAGTTCAACTCCCTCAAAGGAATCTTTAGTTAATTCTTCAAGGGTATAGGTTTTCCCTTGGAATTCTAGAGTTTTACCGGCAGATCGCGCTGATGCCAGGAACCGAAATTGATTTGCTTGAAATTTACGATCTTCCAGCAGTTTTCGCATAATATGCCCAACGGCACCCGTGGCACCAAGAATGGCGACAGTATCAAACACTTTAAATTCTCCAGACAGCTAAAAGGATAAAAGTCTTTTAAGAGATTGATTTTAAGTCAACTGCTACAGGCGGATGTTACGATGAAAATGATTATTCAGAGCCAACGATTACAGCCTGTGCTCATTTTTGTACGACAGCCGGAAGAGAAGTATGGTTCAGACTGTGTAGATTTTGAAATTCATGCCATCTTTGCCATGAACGTTCTTTGAACGGAGTATTATATGGTCTAATGTTGGTTTCGTCCAATCGTTGAGCAGATTCCGTTTATATTAGTTGATGGTTGATCGAATCTGGATCTGAATTCATGTTCTATAGTTCTCATCTATAGCGATAAATCAGCTTTTTAGCATCAAAATACAAAATTCAGTGAGCCATGCTACTAGGTGGAAAACAGTGCTGATATACTCCACTTCAGTCGGAATGAACAATTCTTTGAATTGAAATGTTCCTATTTTTTCAAAGATTAATTGCGCGTAGGTAACATAAACAATGAAAGTTTTAGTGATTGGTCAGGGGGGCCGTGAGCATGCTCTGGCTTGGAAACTGGCTCAGTCTGAGAGTGTCAGTCAGGTTTTTTGTGCGCCGGGAAATGCCGGAACACAGTCAGAAGCGACAAACGTTGCTATTAATGTCTCGGATATACCCAGGATGGTATCGTTTGCTAAAGAAGAGTCGATTCGGTTGGCTGTTGTTGGACCTGAGGTACCTCTAGTGGAAGGCATGGCGGATGCATTACGTGAGGCGGGAGTTGCTGTATTTGGTCCCTCGAAAGCAGCAGCAGAACTGGAAGGCAGCAAGTCATTTGCGAAGCAGATGATGTGGAAAGCCAATGTTCCAACGGCAAAGTCAGAAACTTTTTTCAACTTTGAAGCAGCCGAGGCTTATCTGGAAGATCGTGAAGAGCAGCCATTAGTGATCAAGGCAGATGGTTTGGCAGCCGGTAAGGGAGTTATACTTTGCGATACTAAACAGGAAGCCCTTGATGCGATCAAGTCTTTGATGAGAATCAAGGAATTTGGAGATGCTGGTAACACAATCATTATTGAAGAAAAATTGATTGGTCAGGAAGTCAGTATTCTGGCAATTGTGAGTGGTTCCACCATTATCCCTTTAGAGACATCACAGGATCACAAGGCGGCTCATGATGGTGATAAAGGTCCCAATACCGGTGGAATGGGAGCCTATAGTCCAGCGCCATTGGTGACAGAATCAATGATGGACGAGATCATTGAAAAGATTCTGGTTCCTATGGTGAACGTAATGAAAATTGAAGACCGTGCTTTTAACGGGATACTCTATGCGGGTTTGATGATTACAAATCAAGGACCGAAAGTTCTCGAATTTAATGTTCGCTTTGGTGATCCAGAAGCGCAGCCCGTGCTGATGCGACTCAAGACCGATCTGGGAGAACTTTTACTAGCTGCAGCAGAAGAGCGGCTTGAAAGTATCGATCCGCTGGAATGGGATGAACGTCCGACAGTCTGCGTGGTTATGGCTTCAGAAGGTTATCCCGGTGACTACGAAAAAGGAAAAGTGATTCGGGGTTTGGATGAAGCAGCACAGTTATCGGATACCAAAGTTTTTCATGCGGGAACAACAATGCAAGAAGGTCAGGTCGTCACAGATGGTGGCCGAGTTTTGGGAGTGACTGCCATTGGAGAAACCATCGGCGAGGCGAAACTGAAAGCCTATCAGGCGGTCAAATGTATCAGATGGGATGGTGCCTGGTGTCGAAAAGATATTTCAGACAAAGCACGTTGAATTCTTTACTTCTCAACTCATAATTGATTGCTGTTGTTAATAAGCCATGCCAACTGAGATTCGAACCTGTTTATTACCATTGTTGTCACAACCTGATGAGTTTTCAGGAAGTGTTGCGGTGATTTTGGATATCTTGCGTGCTTCTTCCACGATTGCATATGCCTTAAATTCAGGTGCAAAATCAGTGGTTCCCTGCCAGGAAGTTGAAGAAGCGCATCTGGTTGCTGAAAGACTGAGGAAATCAGAAGGAGCTCAGGTTTTACTGGGGGGAGAGCGATTGGGAGTGATGATCGAGGGATTTGATCTGGATAACTCCCCTGCCCGTTATCCAGCTGAAATTGTTGATGGGAAAAGTATTGTTTTTACAACCAGTAATGGAACAAGAGCTCTGAAACGAGCTTTTCAGGCAAAGCGGATCTTGATCGGTTCATTTCTAAACCTGGATGCCCTTGTTAAAGAGCTGAGTAACTTAGATGGTATTATCTGTCTTGTTTGTGCTGGGACTGATGGCAGCGTGACAGGAGAGGACTGTTTATGCGCAGGGGCGATTGCCGTGGAACTTCAGAATCTCTCTGATCAGGCATTGGCTTTGGATGATTCGACTCGCATTGTGGCAGACTACTATCGCTTACAGACATCAAAGGAAGATGGGATTTTATCAGCGATGCGTGCCAGTATCGGAGGCCGAAACTTGATTCAACGTGGCTTTGAAACGGATATTCAACTATGTTCGCAACGTGGTCTCATTTCTGCTGTCCCTGAATTTAAGCAGGCATCAGGAAAAATTACATTGTAGTTGAATGTATGAGTACCATTATGCTTCTACTAAAGATTAATTCTCACTATAGAGTATCTTTGAAAGATAAGATTGAAAGACCAATTCAATGAAAAAAGAGATGGAGAAAATTGTTGCGTTGTGCAAACGGCGTGGATTCATTTTTCAGTCTTCAGAAATTTATGGTGGCCTTCAAGGTTTCTGGGATTATGGTCCCTTAGGAGTTGAACTCAAACGTAATGTCAGAGAAGCCTGGTGGTCTGACATGATTACAACGCACAATGAATTGGTTGCTCCCGCAGGTGCTCCGAAGCCCTTTGCCATGACCGGTGTCGAAACGACGATTATTATGCATCCCAGTGTCTGGAAAAGCTCCGGCCATTTTGATTTGTTTCATGATTTTATGGTCGACTCGAAAGAATCCAAGGCGCGTTTCCGTGTCGATCATGTTTCTGTTGCCGTCGCATATGCGTCCGATAGTTCTCCCGTTGCCTGTGAGACTTATATGGCAGATATTGGAGAAGAAGGTCTTTCAAAAACGAAACGTAAACGTTTGGAAAAGGCAATTACGGAGTATGAAAAAGAGCAAGGGATTGCTGTCAGTGAAACTCATCAAATATCTGTCTGTAACCTGATGGAATACAGCAAGATGCTCAGGGATGCCGATATTCCAGCAACTGGAAAACTGGAAGCGCGTTGTCCCGAAACTGGTGGAGAACTGACTGAACCACGTGAGTTTAACTTAATGTTTAAAACGATTATTGGTGCATTGTCTGGCGAAGAAGGAACCGCCTTCCTGCGTCCGGAGACAGCGCAAGGAATGTTTGTGAATTTCAAAAATGTGGTTGATAGCGGACGAGTGAAAATTCCATTTGGAATTGCTCAGATCGGAAAAAGTTTTCGCAATGAAATTACGCCGCGCAACTACACGTTTCGCTCTCGTGAATTTGAGCAGATGGAAATGGAGTTCTTCTGTCATCCGGATGAGTCATTTGAGTGGTACAAGTATTGGCGAGATCGTCGTTATAACTGGTATATCAAACATGGCATTGCAGAAGACAATTTGATTCTCCGTGATCATACACAAGAGGAACTCGCTCACTACTCTGTCGGTACAGCCGATGTTGAGTATGCGTTTCCTTTCATGGAGGAGAATGAATATGGTGAACTTGAAGGGGTAGCCCATCGCGGCGATTTCGATTTGCGTTCACACATGGAGGGTAAACTAGTTCGTGAAGGAGATCAATTGGTGGTCGAGCAGAATGAACATGGTCAGCCCAAATACAAAGGAAGTGGTAAGGATTTGACTTACTTTGATGACCAGACACGAGAACGATTTACACCGCATGTGATTGAGCCCGCCGCAGGTGCAGATCGCGCCACACTCGCGTTTCTTTGTGAAGCATACTACGAAGACGAGCAACCCGATGAAAAAGGCAACATGCAGACTCGAACGGTGATGCGGTTCCATCCCAAGTTGGCTCCCGTGAAAGCAGCGGTGTTTCCTTTAATCAAAAAAGCCGGTATGCCGGAAGTGGCGTCGTCAATCTATCAACGTTTGAAATCTGCAGGGGTTCAGGCCGTTTATGATCAGCAAGGAGCGATTGGACGCCGTTATCGGCGTCAGGATGAAATTGGAACTCCTTTCTGCTTGACTGTGGATGGTGATACCGAACAAGATAATTGTGTTACCTTACGTGATCGTGATACACTGGAACAGGTGCGTGTTCCCATTGATGACGTCGTGACCGAAATTCAAAAACGACTCAATGGCTAAATGAATTTAGAGTCTGTTGATATTTCAAAGTAAAATAAAAAGAGGTATGTGTCATGACTAACAAGAAAATGGACCGTCGAGATTTCGGGAAATACTTTGCTGGTGGCACAGCGGCTTTTGTTACAGGAACCACTGCATCCTCTGCTAAAGAGCCTATTCTGGATGGTATTACGCGACCATCGAATACGATGATTATTGATGGAGGAGGACAATCCGTATGGAATTCTACGGCACAACATGTTCGGACCAGTGGTTGGATTTCTCCCGATGGAAAAGTTTTTCATGAGGCGGCTCGGAATATTCCCATTGTTGAAGAGGACGATGTGATTGTATGTGGAGGTGGCCCGGCCGGAGTCGCGGCTGCCTTGGCATCTGCCAGGAGCGGTGCCAAAACCAGGTTGCTCGAAGTAAATGGTTGTGTCGGTGGAGTCTGGACTGCGGGAGCTCTGACATTAATTATAGATGCCCAAAACAAACCGGGTGTGATGCGTGAAATTTTACAAAAACTGGAAGAGAGAGGTGCCAGTAATCCATTGCAGAATGGATCGGTGGCTTACGATACTGAGAAAACAAAATTGCTGTTGGAAGATCTGTTATTAGAGGCAGGCGTCAAAATTCAGTTGCATACCCGAGTTGTGGGTGCTGTGACGGATATAAATAATCGACTTTCAGTGATTGTGACAGAATCCAAATCCGGCAGGCAGGTGTGGAGAGCGAAGTCATTTATTGATTGTTCGGGGGATGGCGATTTAGCGGCACAGGCAGGCTGTGGCTATGAATTTGGTCAACCGGGAACAGGACTTACTCAACCGATGAGTCTAATGGTATTACTGACAGGGGTGACCACTGATGGAATCGCCCCATTCATTCGAGGAGATGCAGAACCTCGCAAATTGGGAAATCCGAAGAAAAATCTTCTGGCAGAATTTCAGCGCGCAGGTGTCGATCCTTCCTATGGTGGTCCGACGATTTTTCGTGTACGTGAAGGGCTATATGCCATGATGGCGAATCATGAATATGGAACACTAGCGATTGATGCAGCGCATGTGACCGATGCCACCTTGCAAGCACGTCGTGAAGTCCATAAGTTGATCAATAGTTTGAAAAAGTTAGGCAGTCCCTGGACAAACTTAGAGATCGTTGCCACCGCAGAACACATTGGTACGCGCGAAGGTCGGCGGATCAGAGGAAGATATCATGTTACAAGTGATGATTTAAAGAAGGGCGCCCGCTTTGAGGATGGGATTTGCCGTGTGAGTTTTGGAATTGATGTCCATTCTACTAATCCCGATAAGACTAAGGCGATTGAAAAGAAACCGTTTAAGTCGCGGCCTTATGATATTCCACTACGGGCTTTAATTGCCCGTGATGTGACTGGGCTGATGATGGCGGGCCGGTGTATCAGCGGTGATTTTATTGCACATAGCAGTTACCGAGTTACTGGGAATGCGGTAGCGATGGGGGAAGCAGCAGGTGTGGCTTCAGCACTTGCTGCTACAACGCAGAAACTGCCTCATGAGGTCCCCTTCTCTACAGTGGCAAAACAACTCAAACAAATTCGCTCGGCGGATACGAGGCAAGTGAAGAGCTAGCACAGATCATACTTTTTATCGAGTTTGATTATACTCTGGCTTAATCACGCAACTTCCAAATTAACATTGGAGTGTGTGGTGATTTCACAGGCACAGGAAAGAGAGCGGCTGAAGGGAATCGAACCCTCGTCACCAGCTTGGGAAGCTGGGGTAATACCATTATACCACAGCCGCTGATTTCTCTATGAGACAGCCTATGTATGCGAAAGGTTCAGGTCAAGCAAATTAATGAATTGTTAGAGAGGCGTATCAAAGATATTTTTCAGAGGTTTCTGAAAATCACGAAAATCAATTTCGATGGCACTATTCATTCCTTGTAGAAGTATTTTATTCAATCGTGGTTCGATATGCATTTGTAGAAGTGTGTCTTTAATAATGTTCTCTTTAAAACCGATCGTGTTCCCCGTTTTTGCGTCCATGATCTCGAAGAGAAAAGAATAGCTTGTGGTTTTTGATTCAGTCCGAATTTTACTTATGAATATCAAAAACGGAAGTTGGTATTGAGAAGTATCAATCCAAGACCGTTTGGGAAGGTTGCGGCTCCAAAGCATACTTCCAGATTTTTTGTCGATGCAGATTAAATCGTTGTCGACATGCACCACATTTAAAAAAGAATCACTCACATAAAAGTCACGATGAGGAGACCGTCTGCGAGGTGTTGTATAAGAGAAATTAAAGTAGTATCGTTTCTTATCAGAAAAACCGACAAATTTGTTTAAGTTTTCAAGTAAGTTATCAGGGATTATCGATTCGACAACAGTATCACCCGTCTCTACATTCAAAACTCTGAGTCGATTGGGAGGCAGTAGAATAGCCAGTTCATTAGCGGAGACCTGTGTTGAAAATCCTGAATTTAATACTGGCTCATCAAGTAATAATCGGTCGGTCAACGGATCCCACAAGCGTACTCTTTTTTCGGTAGTGGATGTCGTTTGATAAAAGAGCTTTCGTCCGAATGCATGGCGCGAGCGGCTATTCAGTTCCAGTTCCCCTTTTCGAATCAATTCTCCCGTGATCGAATTATAAACATCGTAATTTGTCCGATTGATGTTGAAAGCGACAATTGCTTTTTGATCACCGATCAAACCCTTGCTGGAATCACTTAAATAACCTGATTTAGTGGGAATGTTTCTGCGCTCCCATAAAACTTTGCCTGTAGCAGGATTCAATCCAAATAACTGATTATCCCACTGAAAAATACAGACACGCGGACCGGATGGACCTACATAAAACACTGATTGTGAACTACTCAAATTGTCAAATTCTGCTGTCCATAGTGGTTTAGATAATTCATCTTGAAGATGCAGCAGAGAAACTCCCTGAATTATTCGATTACTACCAAGAGGAATGAAATGCCCTACAAATGAAGTGCGAGATTGATATGGATAGGAGACACGGTCAGATATTTTTACTTTCCCAATGTTTTGTCCAGCATGCTTGTTGACGACATTAAGAGTTGTGCCTGCCTTCAGCAAGAGTTGAGAAATTTCTGGTGGAGGGAGAAATTTACGTTCGTAATTTTTATAGATTACTTTGGTTGCCGGTGGTACAGGACCTGTATGGCTTTGTTTGATTGAAACATGTGAGACGGAATGTTTTAAAGGTTGCATGGCTTGAAAAACAGTCCACACTTGCGAAGCACGGTTAAAACGCTTCACGTACTGAGAACCTGTGATTCCGGAATCGAGTGTCACGTTTGCAAATTGATCGTTGAGATCTTGTAATAAGGAAGCCGCTTCATGAGGTAAACCAGCCAATTCCCATAATTCCAGTAGTTGACGTGTCGCAGTAGCAGCTATTTCAGGATTGGGGTTAGAGTAATTTTCCAATAGCAAAAATTCTGCCCTTTGGTTTTCTCCCTGTTTTATCAATTGATCAGCCAAAGCACTGCGTACTGCTACTGCTTGTGGCCAACTACCATAGGTATCGAGAAATGATTGTAGAGCGATAACAGATCCATCGTTGAGAGCTATATGCTGGTCATTAGAAATAATCAAGTCAACTGCTTCGCGTGCACCTGGGGACGCTTTTTGTGTTACTTTTTCCATCAGTCCGCTAATGAGGCTCTTTACTGTCACCAGATGATTCGTATCGCCCGCCATAGCTAAAGGTTGCTCTACATCGATCTTTTTAAATTCCTCAGCAATCTCCATCAAGCCCTGATAGTCTTGTTGTTCAAGTAGATACTTTGACTTTCGTGACAAGAAACGACCTCGCTCCAGAGGTGTGGAAGCTAGATCTTCAATTTTCGCCAATATCTGAAATTCGTTTTGGTTGGATTCGTTTAATTCTGCGTAGAGTAATTCTCGTAACAGTGACTCCGAGCGTTCTTTCACCGGAGAAACGGACTGCACAGAAATTAAGGCCTCGAGTTTTCGTTTTGCATTTTCCAGATTTCCGAGTGAAAGTTCCAATTCAGCTTTGATTAATTGATTACTCTGAGCCTTTGCAGAATTGAGCGATCTTTCTTGATCTTGCGGCAAACTGGCAAGCATTGTTTCAGCCTGGGCAAACGAATCGATTTGCCAAAGACCTATCGAAATAATGTGCCCCTGATGTGCGATAATATTTCCAGGATACCAATTGTGTTGTGTTCTAATTTTACTCTGAGACCGTGTAACTTTAGATGTACGCTGGAAGGCATATTCGGCCCCGCGTCGCAATTTTTGTTTAAACTCACGGTTCAGGATATCAGAAATTTGGGTTGCGTTACTAAGAGTGAAGCCGGATTCTTTTCCTGAAGGGATGTGAATACTGAGTAGACTTCCCGATTTAATTGGCAGGAGATAATTATTACGCGACAAAATTCCCTTGCCAGTGACGGGTCCGACATGTAGATGCCAGAGTTCTCGACCATCTTCAATATGTCGTCCACGGCAGTAATCAGAGCCAATGATGAGAACTGTTTGATCAACGACGGCAGCAACGAATTCGCCATCTTCTCGAGGAACTTCATCCCACAGCGGAACGCCCGATTTCAAATCGATACAATGGATGAACGGTGATCCACTGGGCAAATAGTAAATCCGATTTTTATCAATCACTGGTACGCTGGTCAGACCTGGATGACCAAACGAAACCGGAGCATAATATCGTTTTTGTGAAATTCTACGGTAATGGTCTCCTTCACCATAATAGTAATTCCAGAGTAAATCTCCATTAGTTGCGTCGATAGCAACCAGTGTGTCAATTTGTGTGGGGCAGACGATAATCCCCTGACTGCTGGCGAGCGGACATTGCTTATGAGCTCTGTTTCGATCTGAGTGAATAGGCTGGTTGACATAGACAATCCCTTGTTTCCAATGGATGTTTCCATTTCTCGGGTTGATACAAAGTATAGAGATCTGACTATTATGTTCTGCAACGGCATAAATATAGTTACCAACAGGCAGAGGCGCGCCTAGAAAATAGTAGCCATCAATACTCCAGGCAGGTTTTGTTTGAAGTGAGTCTTTTTGGGTAGAAGTCGATGAATTAGTAACAGATGCATCATCGATTGAACGAGCCGTTGTCAATTTCACTGGTAAAGCCAGGAGCCGGTTTCCTCTCTGAGAGACAAGTGGGAAATGAGAAATTCGGCGTCGAATCCCCAGATTCAATTGTGGTGGAATTTGAGGACTTGGATTGGGTAGATAATCTATGGCAAACACATGCTGCCCGTTAGTGGAAAGTGAGCCGTATAGTGAACTGAAGTAGTAGAATTTATCGAGCGGTAAATTTTGTGAATAAGTTGAGTGGGAAGGAGTTTGGCTTTCAATACGATCAATCAGACTATTGAGACTGCCATCGCTTTTAAATAACCAGGATGTTATCCCTGTTTCTATATTGACTGCTCTGATGCCTTCAAAGTCTCGATAAATGACCAGATTATCTACTGCGATTGGAGTATTTGCGACAGCCGTTGAGAGGTCCTCTCTGTTCTGTTTGATTTGCCAGCTTCTTAAGGTATCAAGTGGTCTGGATTTTTTGGTTCGAGCTATCGGATGACTCCAGCGAGGATTCAGATATGGCAGGCTGGCATTGATAGATCGGTTTCGTTGGGGATTTCCTTGCGAGAGAAACCATCCAGGATTTTCTTTTAAATCCATTTTCTCAAGTGAAGCGTTTACCCTCTTTATTGCATCAGACAGGTTACTTTTGATACCAGATACTGTGACTGGTAGTGTGCCTATGACCGTCAGTATTTGGGAAACTTTTTCAGGTTGACCAGATCGTTGATATGCAACTGCCGCTTTAAGAAAGTGGGTTGGTCGCATTCGTCTTTTATGAATTCTGCTATTCAATAATTGATCCCAATAGCGCGCTGAAAAATCGAAGTTACCTTGCTCCAAGTAGTGAGAGGCTAAATAGTCTAGCGCTTCAAAACCAGCCTGGAGTGGGAAAAATCGTAACGCCAGGTATTCGTACATCGTCAGATCATGATTCTGTTTCGCTTGCTTCAGAAACCAGTCTGCCTGTGGGCCGGAAATTCTCTCATAATCTGAAAGTGCTCGTGGAGAAGCGACTGAAAAAAGTTCACGCGTACGCTGTCTGAAGTTTAACGGGCGGGATTGCCCTTCAGGCCAGAAGAAGTAGTCTTCCTGATGATCAAGAAGTTTTTCTAATTGTAGCGCGCCTTCGGTGATTTCTTGATTCAGAAATTTGTGCTCGGCTCTTTCGAACTGTGATCTCAAACTTCTGTTACGATAGATGCGGTGGATCAACTCCTTACGATTATTTGAGGCTTCACTTTCAGGTTCTGTCTGGTCTGGAACATCTTTGTCTGCGGGAGGATCTAAAAACGCGATGAGCTGATGTCCGTCTTGCTCATCGTTAGACAGTAGATAAGCACATGGATAAATTAACAAAATACAGACACATAGAAGAATTCTGATGTTAACATTTCTCAGGTAGAATCGTCCTGAGAATGGAGGAAATAATCGATTCATCCAGTGGATTCTCCTCAAATCAGAAGCACATGCCAGTTAACCAGCGCGTCAGTAATTATAGCACAATCAGTTAATTTGCAGACAGTCTACTTTGAAAACCTGTAAATCATTGGATGGATGAGATCATTTCGAGGGGCTTTACGGCAAATAACTTAGGTCGGTTTAATCTTGAATTGACTATTATCCAAGTTACATTTGAGAATAGACAAGAGTGAGACAAGTCGTTATAGTTGTGATTAAGTTTACGGCGTTTAAATAATAAGTTGATGAATGTACATTTTTAAAGGGGCTAAGTATGAAACGGACAAGTTCCTTCAGATTCAGCCTGAAAGTCAAGACGCTACTTTTTTGTGGTATCGTTCTATTTGTCGAACTTAGTGTGCCACTTTTCGGATGGGCAGAAACCAATAACGCCAAACCAGTTCAGCAAGATAAGGTTCCGGCCGTTGAATTCACACAGCAGATTCAGCCTATATTGGCGAAGCATTGCTATGCATGTCATGGACCTGATGTGCAAGAAGGTGGTTTACGTCTGGATCAGAGTGAACACGCTTTTAAACAGTTAGATTCTGAAGCCACCGCTATTGTTCCTCAACACCCTGAACAAAGCGAGCTGCTAACTCGTATCATTTCCCAAGAAGAAGATCATCAGATGCCTCCGGAGGGAGAACGTCTCAAACAGGAACAAATTAATTTAATCAGGAAATGGATTCAACAGGGAGCTGAATGGAAAAAGCATTGGGCGTTTCTACCTCCCAAGAAAAGCACACCACCAAAGACTAGACAAAGCAAGTGGATTAAGAACCCCATTGATGCATTTATTTTGTCAAAACTAGAGCAGAAGGGACTCTCCCCTGCGCCACCCGTGGATCGCGTGACTCTGATTCGGCGGGCCTATTTTAATTTGACGGGTTTACCACCTACCCCTGAAGAAGTTGATCAGTTTGTCAACGACCAGTCTCCCAATGCTTACGAAAAATTGATCGATCGCCTGTTAGCTTCGCCCCGTTATGGAGAACGCTGGGCTCGTCATTGGCTTGATCTTGTGCGTTATGCTGATACGAACAGTTTTGAGCGTGACGGTGCGAAACCAAACGCCTGGCGTTTTCGCGACTATGTGATTCGTTCCTTCAATAGTGATAAGCCCTATGATCAATTCGTCAAAGAACAATTGGCGGGTGATGAACTCGAAAATGTATCAAGTGAGACAATCATTGCTACTGGTTATTATCGTCTTGGTCTCTGGGATGATGAACCCGCTGATAAATTACTGAGTTACTACAATGAAATGGATGATATTGTTTCGACAACAAGTCAGGTTTTTTTAGGGCTTACTTTGAATTGTGCCCGTTGCCACGAACATAAAATCGATCCGATTCCTCACGAGGATTATTACAGTTTTCTTGCGTTTTTTCATGGTTTGAACTCTTATGGAACACGGTCTGATCAACGGTCCTTTAATCAAACCGATATTTCCGGTCCTGAAATTTCTACTCTCTATTCGAAGCACGATGTGGAGAAAAAAGAGCTTAAGAAAAAAATGTTTCAAATCGAGCAGACGGGCGTCAAAAAAATGTCGGCTGTTGATCAAAGGCGATCTGAAACCCATCAGCGTAAAAAATTATTGAAAGAAAAATTGGAGAAGTATTTGGAACCGGCTCAAATCAAAACCTACCAGGCGATGAAGCATGAAATGCAGAAGCTGGAGGAGAGTCGAAAGCAATTTCCTCCTCGAAAAATGGCGCTAAGTGTCAGTCGCAGTCTGAAAACACCGCGCGAAACTTTTGTGCTTTTAAGAGGAAATCCCCATGTTCGTGGGAAAAAGGTGGAGCCGGGTTTCCCGCGGATATTTGGGCAAAGTGAGATACAAATACCACCTCTTGATAAAGATCAAAAGACATCCGGCAGACGGCGTGTACTGGCTGAGTGGATTGTGAATCCTGATAACATGCTGACCTCGCGAGTGATCGTCAATCGAATCTGGCAGCATCACTTCGGTCGGGCAATCGTTCAGTCACCTAACAACTTCGGTCAATTAGGTATGCCACCCACACATCCCGAACTACTGGACTGGTTAGCCCTCGAATTCGTCGGACGTGGGCAGAAGTTCAAATCCTTACATAAATTGATCATGATGTCGAATACTTATCAGATGTCTTCACAGTATTCAGAACAGGCAGCAGTCATCGATCCGGCCAATGATTTATTCTGGCGGTTTAACATGCGGCGTCTTAGTGCAGAAGAAGTTCGTGATTCCATATTGAAAGTAAATGGTCGTCTGAATCCCAAAATGTACGGCCCCGGATTTTACCCTTTGATATCGAAAGAAGTGTTACAAGGCCAATCGCGTCCCGGTGAGGGATGGGGTAAGTCATCAGAGGAAGAAAGGGCACGAAGAAGCATTTACATTTTTGTAAAGCGTTCGTTAGTGACTCCCCTGCTTTTCAATTTTGACTTTGCAGATACTGATAGTACCTGTGCCGTCCGATTTGTGACCACACAACCGGCACAAGCATTGGGAATGATTAATGGAGACTTTGTGAATCGGCAGGCCGAACATTTTGCAAATAGAATTTTCGAAGAAGTGAGAAATTCGCATTCCGAATTTGTCATACGCGCGATTCGTCTGGCCTATGGTCGTCAACCAAAGATGAATGAAGTTGATGAGGGAGTACGATTAATTAATACTCTGATGAAAAAGCATTCCCTGAAAGAAAAACAGGCATTGGAATATTTCTGCTTAACAATTCTGAATCGGAATGAATTTGTTTATCTGGATTAATGCAAAGAAAATTTAAGTGATCTTGGGAAATTTTGTCTCTGATTTTGTGTAAGGATCAATTATGGCATCAGAACTAAAATCAAATCATCTGGTAGATCAGCAAACGAAATCAGCTGGACATGCACAGTTCTGCCGTCGTACACGTCGGGAGTTTTTATGGGAAGCGGGAGGCGGTTTTGCTTCGGTTGCTTTAACGGGAATGTTGTCTGCTGATGGATTTTTGAATTCTCAAGCCGTTGCCGCTGATGGTGTCGGCCAATATCAGAATCCTTTGGCGCCTAAAGACCCGCATTTTAAGCCCAAAGCGAAAAGTGTGATCTTCCTTTTTATGTATGGTGGTCCGAGTCATGTTGATACTTTTGATCACAAACCAAAACTCTATGGTTTGGATGGCAAGACGATCCCTGTCAAAACGAAAGGCCGTGGCGGTGAAAAAAATGAAGGACGCGTCGTTGGCCCGAAATGGAAGTTCAAACAATATGGTGAATCAGGTCAGTGGGTCTCTGATCTATTTCCCCATTTGGCTACCTGCGTTGATGATATTGCGTTTTTGAAATCGATGACGGCCGACTCTCCCATTCACGGTTCTGCAATGTTGATGATGAACTCGGGTAGAATTCTGAGTGGATTTCCCAGCCTTGGTTCATGGCTTAATTACGGTTTAGGAACTGAGAATGAAAATCTTCCCGGGTATGTCGTCATGCTTGATCCGACAGGAGGTCCGATTAGTGGAGCCAAGAACTGGTCGAGTGGATTTATGCCGGCGACTTACCAAGGAACCACAATGCGTTCTGAAGGGGCACCGTTGATTGATTTGCGTCGTCCTGAAGGAATGAGTAAAGCAGTTCAACGTGAATTGTTGGATGCTTTAAAAGAAGCAAATCAGAAGCACCAAGCTACTCGTACTGGTAACTCGGAACTGGCAGCTCGTATTGCCAGTTACGAACTGGCTTTCAAGATGCAGAAACATGCACCGGAAGCAGCAGACATTTCTTCAGAAACAAAGCAAACACAAGAATTATATGGGCTCAATAATCCCCGCACCGCTGATTTTGGCAGAAGATGCCTGTTGGCACGCAGACTAGTTGAGCGAGGTGTGCGCTTCATTCAGTTATATTCTGGTGGAAATCATAATGACTCCAACTGGGATGCGCATGGCGATTTAGAAAAAAATCATAGTTTTCATGCAGGCAATACTGATCAACCTATTGCTGCGTTAATTAAGGATTTAAAATCTCGCGGATTATTTGATGAAACCATGATTGTCTGGGGCGGTGAATTTGGAAGACAGCCAACGGCAGAGTATGCAAAAGGCACAGGACGTGATCATAATTCCTTTGGCTTTACCATGTGGACTGCTGGTGGAGGGATAAAAGGCGGTACTTCTGTTGGTGCAACAGATGAATTGGGGTCGGCAGCGGTCGAGAAGCCATTTCACGTTAAACGATTGCACGCGACAATCCTCAATCAGATGGGACTTCATCCAAATCGTTTGTCTTATTTTTATGGTGGTTTGGATCAAAAGCTGGTAGGAGTTGAACATACAGAGCCAATCCATGAAATCATCTGACGAAGTACCTGCAAAAAGAAATCGCTAGCCTTCCAGGAGAAAAATTCAGCGAGGCGACTGACTCTTAATGATCATCTGCTTCATGTGGGCAGTAACTGTGGGATGTTCGTCTGCGATATTGTGGTGCTCTCCCTCATCTTTGTCGAGATCATAGAGTTCCAGAGGCTTTTCCTTTCCTGTTTGGACGGCTTTCCATTTGCCGGATCTCAATGCGATTTTTCCTCGATATTTCCAGAATAAGGAATCGTGGGCCGTTTGGGATTCACCAAGTAGAGTAGGAAGATATGAGATCCCATCTATATTTTGTGGTGGATTAATACCAGCTAATTCACAGGCTGTCGGAAGAAAATCCCAGAATGCACTGATGTGATCCGTCGTCGAATTTGCTTCTATTTTGCCGGGCCATTTGACAATTAAGGGAACGCGAATGCCTCCTTCATAGAGGTCTCGCTTGTAACCGCGTAATGGTCCGTTCGAATTAAAGAAATCAACCAGATGCATGCCTTCCTGGTGAGGGCCATTATCTGAAGTGAAAAAGATAATTGTATTTTGCTCCAGATTCAGTTCTTTCAGCAGATTGATGAAATTTCCGACATCTCGATCCAGGCGCGTGATCATTGCTGCGAAGCCTTTTTCCGGGGCTGGCCATTCCTGATCAGCATATTCTCCATACTCGGGAACTTCCATTCCGTCGCCGGTTGCGCGTCCTCCTTCATTGTTCGCATGCGGAATCGTGTAATGAGCCTGAAGGAAAAAAGGTTTCTTTTGGTTAACCTTGATAAAGTTCAGTGCCTCTTGTGTTAATAGATCGTGCGAATATGTTTCACGCTCAACCGAGACTCTTTTTTGGTTTCCGACTTTATTTCCAGGAAGTGAGATTTCCTGTTCATTACTCCAAAGGAACTCCGGATAAAAATTGTGAGCGTTTCCCTGATCTAGATATCCAAACCAGTAATCAAATCCTTGCATACTGGGGACCCCTGTTGTTTCAGGCGGTCCTAATGCCCATTTGCCTACTCCCCCAGTTGCATATCCAGATTTTTTTAAGAGTGTTGTTACACTGGTAGCACCAGCAGGAAAATAATATTGCTCATTTTGACTGATAGGAGTATGACCACTGTGCATGCCCGTAAGCAGGACTAATCTTGAAGGACGGCAAACTGTGTGGCCGGAATAGTGATTTGTGAACCGCATGCCCTCTTTTGCCAATTGGTCGATATGGGGAGTTTTGATCACTTTCTGCCCATAACAACCGAGGTCACCATATCCCAGATCGTCTGCCATAATGTAAATAATGTTAGGAGTCTCAGCCGCTTGGCTCTGATTCATCAACAAAACAATGAGCAGGAAGCAAGGAGTTACACGAGTTAAAAGGCAATAATTATGGGGTATCAATTTCATTGGTTACCTTTGACATGGTGTGTGAAATGAAAAGACTCGCATTTGTTTTAAAGTCAGTCTGTTGAAGTAGAATCTACTCTATCATTATCAATGCAGGGAGGGAAATTCAACAATCACTTTAAGAACTCCGTCAGTTCTATTTTGAAACAGGTCAAATGCCTGCTGAATTTCTGCCAATGGAAATCGGTGTGTGATGATGGGGGCAACATCGATCCTGCCTTCAGACAACCACTTCATTGCCAAAGGAAAATCGCGTTCGAAGTCAGGGTTAATGCTGGTATGAACGGTAATGTTTTTGAAGAGCAGGTCCCGCCAACGTACTTGATCAATCGTTTCAGGGGGGACACCAAAAACGAGAATACGACCATTTTCTCGACAGAGATCAATACACAGATTGAACTGCTGGTCTGCATGACCGACTGTTTCAATCACAATATCTGGTAATTCTCCTTTTAGTATCTCACGAAGTGCTTCGATGAGATTACAATTTTGATTACAAATTGTGGCGGTTGCGCCCATTTGCGGGCTGACTTGCAATCGTGATTCTAGTAGGTCGACCCCAATAATTTCTCTGGCCCCCATGTTACTTAATGAGGCATTCATTAACTGGCCCATGGGCCCCTGTCCCACAACGGCCACTGTCTGGTCTAATAGATTGGGAAGTTTTTTCAGTGCAAAAATCGCCGTTCCCAAAGGCTGAGCCATCAACGCGTGTTCTTCGGGGATATTTGTCGCAATCGGAATCGTACGTAATTCATCGAGCACAAATCGCTCCCGCAATCCCTGCTGCATGACAGGGACGGCGAGCACCCGGTCACCTTCCTTCCAGCGCTGCCCATTCGTTGCTGTGACTGTCCCGATCATCTCGTGTAAAGAGTGACCTATTTCAATTTCCCATTCATCACTTCCACTAAAGTAAGGTAAATCGGAACCACAGAGACAAGTTGTTTCGGGTTGAAAAATAATTTCCCCTCGGCCAGAACCAAGTGGCGAAATTGGTGAAAGTTCGGGCTCAGAGACTTCAATAAGGTCAATTTTACCTGGCGCGATTAAATGGCTTGCTAACAACAAACTGATCCTGATACATATGGGACTCTACCTTTCCAGAAAGGAAGGAATTCTGGAAGGGGCGAAGCAGAATTGATATAGTTATATAAAATATACGAAATAGTTTAAAATGCAATGTTGAGGCTCAATCCTGATTGGGCAAAGCTAAAAATAGCTGGAGGAATTCATTTATGGCTAAACAGATTTCCGTTGCTGTATTAACAAATGAAACCGGGGCACATTTAAGTGCTTACTTCTCTGCCCTGAAAGAAATTGATGAAGTCAAAGAGGTCTTTCTTTCTGATCCAAGTCAACAACAGGTGAAGTCAGCACAAAGTCAACTGGGATCCAAGTTGAAGGATGTTTATCAAGCCCCAGAAATACTGTTTCAAAACGAAAAACCCAATCTGGCTTTGGTAACGATGGAAGCACGACAGGCACCTCGCTCGATCAGTCTTGCTTTAGAACAGGGCTGCCATGTTTTTGCGGAAAAGCCAGCTTGTCTCAGTGTTCCTCAGTTTGAGCCATTAGTGCAAAAGGCAGAAAGTAAACACTTGCATTTATCATTGGCTCTTGCCAATCGCACAAACCCGGAAATTCGGTTTGCAAAATCGTTAATTCAAGATGGAGCCATTGGAACGATCTATGGGTTGGAGATGACGCTTTTAGCTGATCAGACACGCTTAGCAAATCCTGCTTATCACAAAAGCTGGTATGCTCATAAGGATCGTGCGGGAGGAGGATTTCTTTCCTGGTTAGGAATTCATTGGCTCGATCTTTCGATGTATCTGACGGAATCTTCAATCACTGATGTCACCGGATTCACAGCATTGGTGGGTGGCCAGCCGATTCACATCGAGGACTCTGCTGCATTGGCTTTCCGTTATGATGCCGGTTTCTTGGGAACTTTAACATCTGGCTATTTTATGAACCGTGGATATCAATCAATGATCAAAATCTGGGGTAGCAAGGGTTGGCTAGAGATGCTGCCCTTCCAGGATCGTCATTTGGAGTGGACGCTCAACCACAATGGTAAAGTATATCAATTTGATCAATCTGTTGAGCCACGTGGATATACACCCGCTGTACGAAAAGCAGTTCAAGCGGTAAGAGGCAGTGACTCTCCTTTACTGACCAGTCGGGAGAGTTTAAGGATTATTCGAACAATTTATGCGTTTTATGAAGCAGCCAAGACAGGGAAATCACAAGTAATTTCTCAAGAGTGATCTTTTCGTTTGAATTCAAAGATACTCATCATCATCATTCAGATCTTGTTCTGTAATAATTCGATGTCCCTGCTCAGTCAGTGTTTTTAGACCGAGGTCGAGATCATCTACGCATAACGCAATAGCCCCTCTTCCATGCCTCCGATAAAGCAGCGGGTAGGTATAATCAATATTGACTTCTGCCTGAAGTAGCGAGAGGCAAATTCTCATATAAGGCTGGGTATCATCTGGAAGTTCAACACCAATCAGATCTTTTTCAAAAAACGTATAATTCGATAGCTCAAAGATTTCACGTGCTCGTTCATAATTATCGAGAACAATTCGACTCATTGCCACATCCACAGAATCAACAGTACTTAAGGCGATGATCCGGAGATCGAATTTTTCGAGTAGCTGTAATAGTTGATGGAGATAACCGACCCGGTTTTCCATAAAAACACAAAATTGACGCAGGCACGGCCACTCTTTGCCTGATTCTCCGGACGGGTAAGAAGACTGATCTTCAAAATCCATTTTTTACTCTCCATGAACTGGACAAGTTTGGTTTGACTAACGGCACAGAAATCATCAATCAAACCTGAATGCTTGTTATGATAAGAGCCATGCTGGAGACTGGCTTTCATCAAGTTGTTATCTTGATGCAATTTAAGGAAATATCCCCATGTCGTCAATAAGAGGTGTATTCTCTTGTATCTGCAAACGAAAATTATCACTGGTTGACCTGAGATTATTATTTGCCTGTACCAAATAAAACGCTTGTGATTCCAGGAATGATAACATACAACACCGATCATTCATGTGAGAGTCAGAGATTATTAAGCCATTTGCCGGGGATCGTCCTTTGATTCGTACATTTTTATTTGATATGGGGAATGTCCTTGCGTTTTTTTCACACGATAAAATGTGTGAACAAATGGGGCTGCTTTGTGGGCGATCGCGGCTTGAGATCCAGGCGCTTCTCATTGAATCCGGGAAACAGTGGGAGTATGAACGGGGTAATCTGACTCCCACGGAATTTCATCACTGGTTTGAACGAGCAGTTGGTAAATCTGTCGATTTTGAATCGCTTGAGATTGCCGGTTCTGATATTTTTGAACTGAACCATTCAATCATCCCTGTATTGGATTCTCTGAAAGCCCAAGAATACAGACTGGTTCTGTTGTCGAATACTTGTGTCTCTCATTTCGATTATATCTGGAAACAGTTTGACGTATTGCAACGATTCGATGATTATGTGACTTCATATGCTGCTGGTGCAATCAAACCAGAACCTGCTATTTTTGATTATGCACTGGAAAAGATTCAATGTGCACCTGAAGAGGCTTTTTATACAGATGACATTCCTGAATATGTTAAGGAAGCAAGAAAGCTTGGAATTCAGGCAGAAGTCTTCATAGACACTTCTACTTTGGTTGAACAACTGGTCCGACGCGGAATCCAAGTGTGAAGAGAAATGAAGTCTATGCTGACACAAAACAGATGTTTCTCGTTTACAACGCTGATATTTACAAATTGATCAGATTTCTTATCCCTCTCGATATGAGTAGGGATTTATTAATTTTTCGCAGGAGTTCTTGGAACATTGTTTGCGTTAATTTTGTAGATCTAATTAGAAGAATCTAAAAAATGGTCGATTTTTCTCGTAAAATAAGAACTTAAGTCATGTTTCATGAGTAGAAGGCATCATGTCGATCGATTCCCATCCTGGTAGAATAGAGTCTATGACTTTTTTAGAAAAAAAGCGTTCATACCGAGAAATGTTTTCGCTAGGTTGGCCTCATTTAATAACCTGTCTCTGGTTTTCGCTGATGTTTTTCTATTTCGGAAATGTCCATATTTTTTATTCGGACATTTGGGGGCATGTTTCTTATGGTAATTGGATTATTGAATATCAATCGTTACCACAGTACGACCCCTTTCTTCAGTTGGCAGAGGGTGTCAGGTCTATTGACGCCGCATGGCTGTCACAGGTGATCTTTGCCAAAGTAAATGGAGCGTTGGGAGTACGTGGTTTATCACATATTTTTGCTTTGACGGTATTTGCGACTCACGTCTTATTCTGGATTGCATTCTACCTCAAATCTGGACGAGTTGGTGTCAGTACCCTTGCCTCTTTTTTGCTGGTCTTAATCGCATCGAGCCGGATTGCGATTATTAGACCGGAAATTTTTGGGACGTTATGTGTCGCCATTTTACTTGTAATTATGGCCTGGTCCGAAAAATATGATACTTTGAATGAAGATTCATTAGATACTAAAGATTCTGAAAAACAGGCGCAAAAAACGCCAATTGCACTTTTAATTTCATTATATCTTGGAATTCCCCTCGTTTTTCTGGGATGGGCCAACTTACATGGTTCATTTGTAGTGGGGCTGGCGATTTTGGGGCTGCAGTTTCTGGGAAGAGTCCTTGAAGTGGCTTGGAGAACACGCAGTCTGGTTCAAGTCTGTACCGATAAATGGGTCAGGCGTTGGTTAGTCGTGACAGAACTTTCAGTATGTGGGGCGCTCGTAAATCCCTATCACATTGACCTGTTTATTAACTCCCTCACATTTCCCCGAAATCCGAACTTAAAAGATGTTTTGGAATGGGAACCTTTGGAATTTCGAGATGCAGAAGGCATCTGGTTTTGTTTTGCCTGGGTCTTAATGTTGTTCCTCTATCGACGTAGCCGGGAAGCCATTCGAGCTGCAGATGTATTACGTGTGGGGTTATTGTCTCTGTCTGTGATTATTGGTGTGCGAATGATTGGCTGGTTTTCGGTCATTTTTGTCTACGCCATGGTCCCCCATTTGACGAATGTGATTCCAAGGTTACGTGAAGGGGATCCAGAAAAAATATCATTCTGGGCTAAGAAATCGCCTGTGATCACGTCGGCTTGTGTTTTATCGATTTGGTTTGGATTTGCTTTTTCTAACATGGCAACACCATTATTTGGAGGAACACCTCGAGATCTGGACAAAATTTATAGCCAGGGAACACCTAGAAAATTGACGGAATTTCTAAAAGCTCATCCTCCTGAGGGACAGGTGTGGAATCCCCAATGGTGGGGAGATTGGCTGGTTTGGGATGGTCCTCCAGCTATGAAAGTTTTCATGACCACAAATGCCGTTCATCTGACACCTCCCCGTGTATGGAAGGACTATCTGGGGATCGCGCGTGCGATCCGTGGCTGGCAGTCTGCTGCCGAAAAATATGATGTTACCACGTTTATTGTACACAAAGAAAAACAAGAAAAACTTGATGAACAGGTTCGGAAATTGAAGGGATTTAAAGTTGTTTATGAAGATGATCTTAGTCTAGTCGTATCGCGTGAACCACGATTGATTGAAGCAGCAAAGCATAAAAAAACGCAACAGGAAGATACGAATTCCAAATCCGAAAACGAGGTCAATGAGTGATGCGAGAGAAGATTTCCTTTCGAAAAAAATTGAGGGTTGCTGGATTCCTTTGCTTTCATATCCTCTTGGTGAGTGCTGCCATAGGCTGGGGAGCGGTTCGTTATCAGGAATGGCAGGAACAAAAACAACTACCGGCGTTGCGCTTGAATCCACTCAAAGTTGTTCCACTTTATAACCGGCCGAAAATTGTCTCTGATGAGGATCTGGTTCAAGTGCTTCATAAGTTGCGCCCTCAATTCAGGGGTAAAGAGCCCCGGATTAATCATGTTGATCATGCCTTGCGATTTTGGGGAATCGAGTCGGTTTTTGAGGATCCGAAATGTCTTTCAGGAATCGAAATGCGCGATATTCTGTTAGACCATCGTCGATTTTTTCAAGTTTGGGGGACAGAATCCAAGCCATTACTGGTTCATAATCAATACGGAGTCAAGCCACTTGTCCAGCAGGGATTATCGACTTCCAGTCATGAAGATCATACTTTAGCAACTCTGGCTGAAGTTGGAACACCTGCCGATTTCCCAGTAGTGACTTCGAAGGGAGAAACCACCCTTTCTGAAATGATCCAAGAGACATTGAGGTCCTTCAGTCTGAATCAGAAAGAATATGAGTGGTCTACTCTAGTCTTTGCCCTGTATCTCAATTCAGCACGGGATTGGATGACAACAGAAGGTCAATATGTCAACTTTGATCTGATTGCTGACCGGATTATGCGTCAACAGCCCACTAAAGGTGTTTGTTATGGAAATCATCGTTTACATGCCCTTGTCATGCTACTACGGGTAAATGAGCAGACTCCGATACTGACAAAAGAGGGGCGGGAACGGATTGTTCAATATCTGAAAAACATTACAAGCTTGCTCGTAAAAACGCAATCGGATGACGGGTTTTGGGATAAAAACTGGGATGGAACTAAGCTGGATCTCTCTTCTGAGAAATTATTTACTCCCCGCGCTAGAAGAGTTCTGGCAACCGGCCATGCACTGGAATGGTGGTCTTTGGCACCCGAAGAGGTTCTTCCTCCTGACGAAACAATTGAAAAGGCAGGTCATTGGCTTGTCAGTACGATTAAGAAAATGCCTGCGTCTGAAATTAAAAGCAGTTATACATTTCTTTCTCATGCAGGCCGCGCTCTAGCACTCTGGAGAGGCAAATTTCCGTACCAAATCGATTTGTCTTCAGAAGAAAAATAATGAGTTTTTAAGCGGCCTAAATCAGGTCCGATTTCATCCGAAACAGCTCTACCTGATTGGTTGAGGCTTTAACGGTTGGTGTCTTATCTCAGCTGACATGTGCACTATCGATTACATCTGGTTTCAAAATGTTAACTTTTGGAAACAGTGTTTGTGGTATTCTATTTCTGAAAAAAACGAAGCTGGATTTCGACTTTAATCAGCTTGATTACTCTGTAGTTACAGATTCTAGGGGTAAGTACCCATAATGCATCCTGTTGATTTTTTGAAAAAGTGCATTATGGAGTGAAATTACGAAAAATATGTATTGTGGGGCAAAATGGCACATTGTCTGCTCTCTCATTCGTAGTGTCTGCGCGGGGCGTGTGCAGACATGTTAATTTACTTGGATGTTGTTTACTACATGTTCTTGTAGTGCATCCAGTGAACATTAACCATCTGATTAATGTTAGGAGTACGAATGAAGATGTTTCAGCAGTTTTGGAATGATGAAGGTGGTTTCGTCGTTTCAACAGAACTAGTGCTGATCGCTACTGTGTTGGTCCTCGGTATGGTTGTCGGGCTTACAACACTTCGTGATCAGGTAATCGCGGAACTTGCAGACGTTGCAGCTGCATTCTCAAACAGCAACCAAAGCTATTCCTTCACAGGAATTACAGGCCACTCTTCAAGTACAGCTGGTTCTGTATTCATTGACAACCTGGATTTTTGTGATCAGAACGTTGATCCTCCAAACTTGGATCCTCACTGTATCGCTATCGTAGATGCTGAAAACGAAGGTCCATAGTTAACAGTTGACTTTCAACTCAGTGTTTAGCTGAACCAGGAGGGTTCAACCACTTTTTAGGGGCATTTTCCCCTGTGGTTGTTTAATTTTCGTATCAAAATGTTTAAACGAGCTGTTTAGAGCGGCTCACAAAATTTAATAAGGAGTTAGGATGAACATGCTTACTAAGTTCTGGAATGATGAGGCAGGTTTTGTTGTCTCGTCTGAACTCGTGTTAATCGGCACGATCCTTGTATTAGGTGTTGTCGTGGGATTGGCCACCGTTCGTGATCAAGTTGTTCAAGAATTGGGTGACCTTGCTTTAGCAATTTCAAACATTAATCAAAGCTATAGTTTTTCAGGAGTTACTGGTCACACTTCTAGCACTGCAGGTTCAGTGTTCGCTGACCAGCTCGACTTCTGTGACACAAACTTAGATCCAGCTAACGCTGAACCTGCTTGTATCAGCGTTCAGGTAGCAGCTGAAAACGAAGGCCCATAATTTTATTATTGGTTTTCGAACCATGCATTCAGCATGGTTAAAAGGAATCAGTCGTTTTCTTTGGGTTTATTCCCGGCGGCTGTGATCACAAATTTTAGCTCTGTTCCCGAGGACGCCCACTCGGGAACTGGCTTTATATGAACATTTTTGATTTAGTTCGGACATTTAGGCACATAAGATGCATACTATCAGAATGTTCGAGAATATTAGCTACTGCATATAGTCTGGTCAGGATAAGTGGGAATGAGAATTGCTCGACAGTTTTGGAAAGATGAAGATGGGAGCGTCTCTCCTGTTACGACTATTTTAATAGTCACGTTGCTCGTATTGGGAATTATCCCGGGGCTTGTGACTTTTAGAGATCAAGTCGTTCAAAAATTTGGCGATACTGCCGTTGCACTCGAAAGTCTAGATCAATCTTATAGCTTTACAGTTAATGGTGTTACCAGTGAGTATGTAGATACAACAACTGTAATTGATCCCGTAGGAGATGCACCAGCTGGTCTGGATTTAACGATTCCAGCAACTGGTGAGTAGACATAATGTATTCGTTGTTAGAAATATATTTTTTTGTTGAATATGGTTCATTGGTGTCTTTAAACTGACAAAATGTGAATCCCAAAAGTTTCAAACTCTAAAGATTTCAGGGAAGTTAGCGTGGCAAAAATTAGTCCAGGTACAATGACGGCGGCGATTTTCGCAATTTTACTAGGTTTAGGCGCAGCTTATACTGTGCGACAATTTCTGCATGAACAACCAGGCCCTGCCCTGTTAGCAGAAGATCCTCCCCAACCTAACTTGACATACCTTCCTATAGCTTCGAGGGATCTTTTGCCGGGACAAACCTTGTCTCTGGACGACATTTCGATTTTGAGGATGAAGCCTGAGCAAGTAAATAAGCGCTATAAATCCGATGGTAAGCAGAGAATTATGGATTCTCAGTATATTACCGGCCGCGTTCTCAAGTCGCCTATCAAAGCAGGGCAACCTTTTCACACTGTTGATTTATTTGCCAATGGAATGGGGCCCGGGCTTTCAGATACACTTCAGCCAGGGAATCGGGCAGTGACTGTTGCCATCCATAAAATTGGAAATGTAGCAGGCTTTTCACGGCCTGGGGCAATTGTTGATGTTCTCTTCCGTTCTGATGAAACGGATGGTATTCCAGAAACAACGATTACTCTTCTGGAAAAAGTTCGAGTACTCGCTGTGGGTGAAATTGCTGTTCCCGGACACAAATTTGTTGGCAATGCGAGTCAAAAATCAGAAGAATATTCTGTGACACTTGAAGTCTCACCAGAACAGGGCAAAGTGCTTAAAGTCGTCGAAGACCACGGTGTATTAAGCTTAGCATTGCGACACCCCGATGAGAATACAGAGGTTGTATCAACGGGGCGTTCAAGCGACCGACTTACTCTCTCTAACATTTTGGGTTTTATTCCTAATCAGCGTGTTTCCAGCATGGATATCTACCGAGCAGGTAATTTGGATACTGTTCATTTTAAAGGTAATCGTGCTTACAAAAGTCAAAATTGGATTGACGCAATTGAAACACCCGTTGCATCAGAAGTGCTTCCCTCCAACAAAGCAACAACAACTATGAAGCAAGCCGATCGTAAAAGGACTTCAGAGATTTCTACACCACTTAGTGGTTTATAAGATCAAGAAATTCTTGATATCGGTTCTCTCTTGTAGAGTAGTTATATTTGTAGTTTGTGGCTTTTAGTTTTAAAACGTGATTGAGTCTTCAATGTACTCATTTCGCTGAGGGTATGTCATATCCAATGAAATAGAGTTTTCTCTACTGATTTGGAATCGGCAATTTTATTAAAAGCATTTTTTTTAAGATTTTGGGACTGCACATGGAATCGCTAAGCACAAAAAAACTTTTTGTGGAATCTGAAAGCTTTGTTCCTGAAGAGCGCGAAGCTGAACTCCACTTTCAAAAACAAAAAGTTTTAATTCATCAAGAACTAGTTGATTCACTTGATCTGTCGATGTTGGCCCAGATCTCTGAAAAAGAGCTTTCGACAGAAGTACGTGCTGTTGCAACGGAGATTTGTGATGAACACGTTGCTGTTTTGGAAGGTATTGACCGAGAACGTTTATTAAATGAGTTGTTAAGTGAAGTATTTGGACTTGGTCCCTTGGATAAGCTTATGGCTGATCCCACTATTAGTGATATCCTCGTGAACCACGCTTATGAAATTCATATTGAGCGTAATGGACAACTGGAAGAATCTGATGTTATTTTTGCTGATAATCAACATTTGATGCGAATCATTCAGAGGATTGTCTCTCGAGTCGGACGAAGAATTGATGAAGTCAATCCAATGGTTGATGCCAGACTCCCCGACGGATCTCGAATTAATGCCATCATTCCTCCTCTTGCCTTGAATGGGCCTTCATTATCCATCCGGAGATTCGGAGCAACTCCATTACAGATAGATGATTTGATTGAGAACAATTCACTGACTCCTGAGATTGTCGATTTTCTGGCAGCAGTCGTTGATTCCCGTATTAGTATGTTGATTTCTGGTGGAACTGGTAGTGGTAAAACAACATTACTAAACGCACTGTCTAACTTCATTCCACGTGAAGAACGTTTGATTACGATTGAAGATTCAGCTGAATTAATTCTCCAGCATAAACATGTTGTACGACTCGAGACGAAAACCGAAAACACAGAAGGTGTAGGTGAGATCTCACAAAGGCAGCTTGTTAAAAACAGTCTCCGTATGCGTCCAGATCGTATTATTATTGGTGAGGTCAGAGGTGCCGAAGCATTAGATATGCTTCAGGCTATGAATACGGGGCATGAAGGATCTTTAACAACAGTGCATGCGAATGATACTCGCGATGCATTAGCTAGATTGGAAATGATGGTCACGATAAGTGGCTTTGATCTTCCGTTACCAGTGATCAGGCAATATATCGCAAATGGCATTGGAATTGTTCTACATGTCTCGCGTCTTAAGGGGGGACAACGTCGTCTTACTAAAGTGTCTGAAATTGTCTCACTGAATAGCCAGGGAGATTATAAGGTAGAAGACATCTTTGGTTTTGAGCAAACAGGCGTTGATGATCAAGGCAATGCGCAAGGAAGATTTTACTCTACTGGTTATCGTCCTAATTGCTTGAAAAGGATGGAAGCCTGTGGGATTAAGCTTAGCGATCAAATTTTTGAAAACAAATAGTTTTGATGCTGGCAATAAATACTCAAATTAGTGATATCCATTATTAAAATATTAGGGGGACAACCTGTAGTGGACAGTTCATCTATCGCATTGATTTGTTTTGCTGCAGTGACGGTTTCAAGTCTCGCGATCTATCTTTTTTTTCGCGATTTATCTGGTGCAGGCAGATTAAGTACAGAGCGGTTTTCAAAACGGCCTCCCCTAAGAAGAGTTTATAATGTATTTGATCAACAGCCTGCCGACAGCATTTTAGGAAAGATCGATCAGAGTTTTGATCGATTGGTTCTTGAGAACGGTTCTGATTTGACACCGTTTACCACTTTTCTTTTGTTAGTTATGTGTGGTCTAGCGATTGGTGGTACAATTTTCATTTATTCTGATCAGCCGCTTGCTGGTATTGCCGGTATGATTTTTGGAATGGTTGCCATTCTTTTTATTCTGCATTTTCGAAGAAAAAGAAGAATGCAGACAATTCAGGAAGAGCTGCCTGAAATGATTGATTTACTGGCCCGGTCAACACACGCCGGTGCTAGTTTAGAGCAGGCAATCGCAATAGTTGGCGAAGAAACTAAGGGACCTTTAAGTTTTGAGTTCAGGCGTTGTGCTCGTCAGTTAGATATGAATTTATCTGTCCCAGCAGTGATGAAATCGCTTTCGAATCGCATTCAGTTAATTGATCTCAGGATTTTAACCTCTGCTTTGATGCTGTATCGCAAAACCGGTGGTAATCTTCCAGCTAATCTCGAACGTATGTCGGGAGTCATTCGTGACAGAATTAATTATCGTCGTCAGATGAGGGCTTCTACAGGCGCCGGTCGTGCATCTGCAATCTTGATGACTGTGATTGCACCCGTTGCATTTGTAATATTGTTAGTTGTTTTTCCAGATCATGTTTCCAATTTGTATTCTGACCCGATAGGTAACATCTTATTACTCATTGCGATAGTCCTTGAAGTGATCGGTATACTTTGGGTTTCGGCTCTCCTGAGAACGGACTATTAATTCCTATTACTGCTATATGAATAATGAATCAACTTTTTAAGTTAGTTATTCAGATTTCAAATAAAAGAGAGTTCTATGTTTCTTGACATTATCACTATTGGCACCTTTATTTTAGCATGCTTGGTTTTCTTCTTAATTGGAGATGCGATTGCAGTTGGACGCCGTTCAGGAAAAAAACGTAATTTGAACCTGAATGATCAAAGTTCGAATTACTACTCTTCTTCAAACGTAGGTCCGTTTCGTCGTGCAATGGCAGCCGTTATTCCACAAACGGAGAATGAAATTCAAAAAATTGAGCTTGATCTTAAAAGAGCTGGCTATTATCGCTCGACAGCACTGGTTGAATACTTGGCAACCCGAAATTTGTTAGTTGTTCTAGTTTTAATCGTCACAGGGATTGGTTGTATTGCAGCAGATCCTGGCTCAAGTCTTCCAGAGATTATAATAATTGTGGGTCTTGTGGTCGCTGGTGGAGGGTATGGTCTTCCCCGTTTTGTGTTACATAATCAGGCCAACCGCAGAGTTCATCGAATTCAAAAGGGGTTGCCAGATGCGCTCGATCTGGTGATGATGTGTTTGACTGGTGGTGTACCACTCAGAACCGCCCTACAGCGTGTTACAGAAGAAGTTCGTTTTTCTCATCCAGACATTGCAGTAGAATTTGATATCATCCGTCGACATGCTGATGCGAATTCTATGTCTGATGCCCTTAAACAATTTGCAAAAAGAATTGATGCTCCGGATGTAAACGCACTTTCGTTAATGATTTCGCAGACAGAAAGACTAGGGACAAATGTTTCCACGGCTTTAATTGATTTTGCTGATGGTGTGCGTAGAAAATACCGACAACGTGCAGAAGAAAATTCAAGCAAAACAAGTATAAAGTTACTCTTTCCTGTGATTTTTTGTATGGCTCCTCCAATTTACATATTGTTCTTTGGACCAGCGGTACTTGAACTACGAAACTTTATAATTCGTGAGCATCAGCCTGGTGGAATTTTAGAGTCAGACTCGTATGGAGAATCAATCAGCACTACATCTCAATCAGTAATAAACCAATCAAATAGTACTAATTGAAGTTAGTTGGCATCATTCGTTGATGATTCTGTTACCAACATTAACTTTCGGTAAGTAGGTTTTGAGGAGTAGCAGGTTTCTTTGTTTCAAGCATTCCATACTTTCTCATTTTTTTGTACAGACCTACTCGACTAATTCCCAATGCTTTCGCGGTTGCTGTTTTGCGGTAACCATTCTCGGACAAAGATTTCTGTAACAGATGCTTTTCACTCATCGCAACCTGATCTGCTAATGTTGTTGGTTCTTGTGTTATTTGAAAACCATTTCTAACAGAAGACAGGCTTTCCTGGAGAATATTGGGTGAAAATTCATCAGTGGTCAATTCACCTTGATCCGAAAATAAGACAGCGCGCTGAATCTGGTTTTTCAATTCCCTTAAGTTACCAGGCCAATGATACTGTTGAAGCATCTGAATTACTTTACGATGTATTTTGCTGATCTTGATAGAATGTTGCTTACAACATTCTTTGATGAATTGTATAGAAAGTGGAATGATATCATTGGGGCGTTCTCTTAACGCAGGTAGTCGAAATTGCAGCACATTTAAACGATAATACAAATCAGAACGGAATATGTTTTTCTGTGTCAACTCCTCCAACTCTACGTTGGATGCTACTACAAGTCTTGCTTCAGAAAGACGAGATTCTGTAGAACCGACTGGTTCAAATTGACCAGTTTCAATGACTTTAAGGAGCTTTGCCTGGTCTTTCGCAGAAAGGATATCAATTTCATCTAAAAGCAAGGTCCCCTTTCCTGCTGCTTCAAAGCGACCGATTTTACTACGCTCAGCTCCAGTAAAAGCTCCACGTATATGACCAAATAGTTCACTTTCTATTAAATCCGATGGTAAAGCACCGCAAGCGATATTTTGAAAAGGCTCCGAGTTTCGTGGAGAAAGCTCATGGATCATAGAAGCTAAAGTTGTTTTGCCAGTTCCGGTTTCCCCGACAAGTAGTAAAGTAACATTGTGTTTGGCAATTTTTGATAGCTGATCAATGATCGGAATCATCGGCGGTGTATAAGTTGTAACATGAGTATTACCACCACAAATCTTACGGGATTTTGGTAAGGTTGACGGCTTGATGACTGCTTCAGTTTCCAATAATTCTTTAGCAAGTGATTGAAACTCTTCAGGAGCGGGAGGGTATTCCAAAAATGTATCTGTCAAAAAAATGGCAGATTCTGTCAATTCAAGTGGTAAAAATTGATCAATCACAGATACCACTTTGAGAGGTGAATTACAGGTTTCTCTCAAATATGTGAGGACTTCAATGCGATCATCATTTGAGAGAGAACACTCATTTGCCCTCAAATCAAGATATAAAGTAGTGGGAGATGTTTCCATTAGATGACTTTTCAGTTCGCTGAGCGATGCGACACTTTTCAGACATCTATTAATATCTTTTTCAATGCACGGTCTAAGAACTGACTCCATATCGGAGTCCTGCGAATAAATTAATCCAAGAGAGGGCATCATGAGTCCTTTTGTTCTCGTCAAAACAGATCGGAGTTTGGGGTTGGTCTGTTGTGGTGATCTGTTATTTGTTCAAGATGCACAATTACTTGTGCTAAAGGTGTAAGAATTAAAATATAAGTTAAATAGATAAAATGCGTTATATGTGTTGTTGGAGTTACGATAACAAAAGTTATCACTATAAGCAAACATGTAACTTTGAGGAAATAGGTAACAGATTCGAAATGTTTTATACTAATGTGTACTAATGTTTATTTTAAGCAGGTTGAACGATACGTTTCATTCCTTGATATCTCTCTGCAAACACTTCTTGGAAAACTTTTTAATTAGACGAGGTAATCTAAAAAAGCTCACAATCTCTTATGAAATAAAGGGATGGGATGATTGGGTTGAAAAGGATGTTTTTAGAGGATTTGGTTGAGAATACAAATAGGGATAAGACGTGTCAGTATAGTTAGTCATGTCGTATCAGATTCTATGCCACTATCAGAAATGCTTCTCAATCATATTGCATGGCCATTTTTTGAATTTGCATTTTTAAAAAATGATCATGCCGATACCTAACTAAAGGAAAAGTAGTTATAGATAGCACGGATCGCTTTTTCAAAATCCCAATTACTCCTATCAATTTGGGTTTCATTTTTTCAAGCGATTTTGTGTTTCTATGAACGATCGAACTCATTTCTATATTTGCTCTATCATTATCTGCTCAATGATAAGTTTCATGTACTGGTCTAAGTCTCATCCGAATTCGGATTTGATGACAGGAGATAATGAACCCGGCTTACAGCAGTCAATTCATCGCTTCTTGAATTCAGAAGGAGAATCAATTGCCACCGACATGGAGCAGTCTTTTACTTCCTATAATTCAAACTTAGAACACGAATATCATAATAAATTCATCCCTTTAAATGTGGTTCCAGAACGTACTGGAACTCAAAAACAGAAGAGCCATTCAGAAAAAGTTCATTCAGCTAAAAAAATCATTTTTTCCCCAAAAAAACGAAGGGATTCTGCACAATTAAAGAAGCATTTACGACAAACAGAAAATCGAGCCAATGACCTGGTTCGCCAGAGTACTAATTCCTTTACGAGAGGATTAATGCCTCTTGTTGATTATAATCTTGCATTAAAAATTGCTTTTGATACAAAAATTGAAGTGGCTGAGATTCAAAAAACTAAACAAAACAAAGGGTTTCTTTTAGAACAGAAACAACAACTGATACAACAAGCTGTAGAGCAATTACAAGAGTTTGATCAACCTGCATCTCAAGGTTGGTATGGGGACCTTGTCCACGCAAAGTTACTTTTAGCACAAAACCAATACGAAATCGCTCGTGTTAATCAGGATAGAGATGCTCAACAGTTTGCTTTAGAAGCGATTTCTAAGAATTCAGCTGAATATTATGCAATTCGAAATATAGAGGCTCAAGTTGGTGAAGCAGATTTATCTGAATACCGAAGGGCCCTAAGCTCTGTCAATAATGCCAATCAGGAACTAGATCTATTTTATCAGAATACAAAAAACGACACGGCGAGTTTTGAAACATATGAACGTAGGCTTGAAGAAATCAAAACGGATATCAATTGGATGGCTTCAAATGGAGCAGGACTAGGAAGAGCCGATTTGCTTGACCTTTCTAAAGCTCATTTATCGTATGCAAAAGGAAAGTACTCGCTGAATAATAATCGCAAGGGAAGGAGCCAGGAGTTATTTACAGAGAGTATGCAGTATGCTAAAGCAGCCTGGAATTTGAGGGCCAATCAGTATTATCCTGCCGGAACGGCTAGTCTCCATGACGTTACTTCGTCGTGGTTGATGTGGAAGGCGGCAGGAACTGAATTAGCAGATTTAAAGACAACTGATTCCCAATCAATTGATAAAGAATTAAATGTTGGATTAGATCAGATGTTGAACCTTGCCGACTCAATTAGAGATCGAAGAGGCAGGCTTGACAGCGATGTTTCTCTAGTCCATTGTTTAAAAAATTCAGAGAAGTTATCCGATTATAAAAGAAAACTTAGTGATTAATTCAGACAACATAGAAGATTTTGTGTCAAAACCCTGACAGCATAAATTGCTGTCAGGGTTTTTTTGTGTTTGGTTTTAGTAAGACGATTCAAATAGAACACAATTTTTCAATTGTTGTGCATGAGGAGCGTTCAGTATTTCATCAGAAAGGCACTTTTAAGGAGAAGAGGCGCCGCCCGGATTCGAACCGGGGAATAACGGATTTGCAATCCGCCGCCTTGGACCACTTGGCTACGGCGCCTTAAAGCTCTCTCAGCACAATAAGCTCTTATTTTAGAAGAGTTTATTGTGCTGAAACCATTTAATCAACAGAAGCGATAGAGTCATTATTCGACGCTTCTTTGTCTGAATTTGACCGAATCCTAATAACCGATCGAAGTTAGGTCAAGCAAAGAGCACATCTTCAGAATTAATTCTGTAAATTCCCTAAATTAACTTGAGTTTTGAAATGTCAGTATCAGACTACCAGTGAAAAAGGTTGGGAAAGACATAGCGGCTGAAAACAGCTTCTCCATCACTAAGATCCTTGCGTTGGTGGAATTCTGAATTCAATCAGTGTAGCATCAATTGAGTACCTTCTTTGCTGAATCATTGAGGTATTTTATGTGTTACAGGTTCATTTTTTTTCGTCCTTCTCTCTCAAACCGAGGGTTAAGATTACCTTCAATTTGAATTTTGTTAGATAATTCAGAGAGAGCTTTCCATTTTTATATTCATAGAATTAAAGATATGACTAAGCATCCAGACTCGACATCAAAACTATCTGAAGATCAATTAATAGAGCGTGCCAGAGAAGCATTGAGCGATAGCAGTTGGGTGATAGGCGAATGTGCGGCCCAATGGACAAAGAAATATGCTAAAGGAAAAACTGATGCTGATTTTGGTGCCATGGTTGGTATAAGCGGAGATCAAGTGTACCAGCGTAGAAGAGTATGGGAGACATTCGGAGATGTGCGTGATCAGTATGCTTCGCTGAAATGGTCACATTTTTATATCGCTTTAACTTGGGATGATGCACCGGAATGTTTGCAATGGGCAGAAGAAAACAAGGCAACCGTTGCAGAATTGAAAGCCTGGAGACGCGCCCTGAATGGTGAAGATCTTTCAATTTCAGAGCCATTTGAAGAATATTCTGTTGATTCTGAAGTCACATTTATTTCCGATGAACCAATTTCCGTAAAAGATCCTCTCGATTATGAACAATCTGAACGGAGTGGTACTGGTTCGCGCGAGCAGTCGGACTCACCTGCTACAGTTGGTGGTCATGCTCGCGATGTAGGCGGTTCAGGAAATGATTATAGCCCGTTCCGATCCGGTGCAGCTGCCCCTGCCCCAAAAGATTCGGGATCAGAAGTGTCTGTGGTTGCAAAACCGGAAATTTCTCCTGAGCAGGCAATTAAACGCATTTGCTCTGCAGTAGAACGCAGCTACAAGATGTTGACTCCAGAAGTTCAATCAGCATTTTCAGAGCTTTCACCAAAGTTGAAAAAACGATTTATCAAAGCGGTAAGTGATCTCAATTCCGTCGCAGCAAAACTTCAGTAATTTCCAGAATCACTCGGTTTCCCTTTATAAAATTGCGATTTTTAATTAGGTGTGCTAAAAATAAATATTTCGTACTGGATGCCTCGACCTTTCTTTTTCTGTGAAATTCTTAGGAAATGACTCCAGAGCAACAATTACTTCGGTTTGACTCTCCTGCAAGAAAATCATCAATTTCTCAGAAATGGCTGATAATAATTCTATTTGTCCTGATTACTGTAATGACATATGAATTAGTCAGCAGAAAATTGAGGCAGCCTGATTTTCGAATCCCTGAGCGAACGGATCTTACTCAATCCGAGTTAAGAACCATTGAGTTATTCCGTGAGTCTTCGCCATCAGTTGTACATATTCGTACTTCAGAAATTGCTCTTGAGGCAGGTCCACTCAGTATGAACCTTCAAAAAACCCCACAGGGTTCAGGAAGTGGGTTTATCTGGGATCGTAAGGGGCACATTGTAACGAACTTCCACGTAATACAGAAAGCGGATGAAGTATCAGTTACGTTGGCAGACAATAGCACCTGGAAGGCAACTTATGTGGGATTCGCGCCCTCTAAAGATCTGGCGGTTTTAAAGATTAACGCACCCAGTGAGCAATTAAGACCAATTAAAGTAGGGGCTTCCACAGATCTTCAGGTGGGCCAAACAGTTCTGGCTATCGGTAACCCTTTTGGTCTAGATCAAACACTAACAATCGGCATTATTAGTGGCTTGGGGCGAGAAATTATCTCAGTCACAGGTAGGTCTATTAGAAATGTCATTCAAACTGATGCTGCAATCAATCCTGGAAATTCAGGTGGCCCGTTACTTGATAGTTCCGGTCTTTTAATAGGGATGAATACCGCTATCTATAGTTCTTCTCATGTTTATGCAGGAATAGGATACGCAGTGCCCGTCGATCTGGTGAGTCGATTTGTTCCTCAGTTGATACGTTACGGAGTAATTCAGATTCCCAGTTTGAACTTTACCGGGGTTGATGATTTTTTGACTCGAAGGCTTAGGCTAAATAATCTATTACCGAGAGATTCGCATGGAGTCATGGTAAGAAATGTGATTCCGGGAGGAGCCGCTGATTTAGCTGGTCTGGAGGCAATCAGATTAGATAATAAAGGGAATTTGGTGCTCGGCGACTTAATTATGCAGGTGGATCAAATGCCAATTTCTGATGCGAATGATTTATTGGATGCCTTAGAAGCACATAAGGTTGGTGATGAAGTGACTCTAATCGTTTTGCGAAATAATCAAAAAATCAAGTTGTCAACGAAATTACAAGAGTGGAAAAACGAACAATAACATCTGTTTTTTAGTTCTCACACTTCAGTTGTGGCTAATCGACTTGAGACTCGATGGTATTTTAAGCAACCTTAGTGTCGTTAAATAATCGATTTTAATGGACTTACGCTGATATATCTTAGAGATGAGATTAGGTTTCTTGGTTGACACTTTGTTGATATGGATTACTATGTGTAGGTTCCTTTGATATCCCTTCTTTTAGTATAAGCTGGGTCTTTACAAACGACGATCTTGTTGACAGTTCTATTATGCCTGCCGATTATCCACCAGAAATAGTCAAAGAGGGTCAAGTCACTGTAGTGGCCTTGGGGCCAGAGTACGAGAATCTGGATGAACCAAGACTCGATGCGTTGACAGAGGTACTACTACAAGTTGCTGAAACCGCATCACCTCCAGTAGTTGTGCTAGACCTTTCTCATACATTATTTTTTGGGTCTGCCTTTATTGAAGTCATCTTTAGAATGTGGAATCGCCTCAATCACCGAGATGGCGGACGATTTTGTATTTGTGGCCTCAGCGAATATTGTACAGAAGTTTTGCAGGTAACCCATCTTGATAAGCTCTGGGAAACCTATGCGAATAGAGATGAAGCTATTAAAGCATTGAACTCGTAACAAAATGCTTTAATCACATCACTCTGTACATCTTTCTTATTTCTCCTCATCTCTTGAGAAATGTATCTTCTTGGACTCTATAATATATAGAATGTATCTGATTGTTTACACTTTGCTAACAGTTTACTCGTTTTTGTTACTTTCCTTTATCCAATAGGAACGTGTGTTTATGGGCATCTAGTGTGGTAAATGTTAGATAACAGCTGAAATGACTGCTCTTTTCTAGTAATATAGTTTCGAAACTTGTAGAACTCCAATATTTCGAAAGATTGGTACAGGTTGTGCTTAATATTCGTTAAGAGGATTTTCTATCTGGACTACTTGAAAGGGCGACCTGTGTTAAACAAAATCCGGACACAATCACAAAAGTGGAAGCAAAAAGTCCGCGGTGCTGTATTTGTTGAATATCTGCTGCTGCTTACTATCATTGGAATTGGTGCGATTGCTGGTCTCACTACATTACGTAGTGCATTGATCAATGAATTAATGGATTTAGCAAACGCAATCAATGCAATCAATTCCTGAAATATTGGTATTATGTATACTTTTTGATGATATCCCATCGCCTGTGTATTATACACAGGCTTTTTTATTTGCTTCTGTGTAAAAGACCTTTTTTACCATTCCCGGATAAGCCGATTTAGGTTTTGATGGCCTCTAAACAAAATAAAGGCTTATGAGAAAACCGGGTTAGCCTTTTTGCGTTAAAAGGGTTGGAATAAGTTGAATGGTATGAATATAATAGATCCGAAGAATAAGTAGCGTAAAAGCATATTGTACTTTTAGTCATTGAGTGAGGCAGATCGATGAAGCGACTATTGGCATTAGCTGTGGTGATGGGCTTATTTTACATCACTATGATCAGCATGAGTTCTGCTCAACAAAAAGAAAAAGAAGCCAAGTCAGAGACGCTTGTTTCTCAGAAACAAACTAAAAAAGAAGAGCAGGATTTTTCTAAATATGATCGAGATGATTTAAAAACAAAACTTGGTCGTGCTTTTTATGACGCTCTTTCTGATGTCGAAAATGATATCGAAGACGAGGAAGTCAAAGGCTCAGATGGCAAGAAGCGTTCTGTGCTTCAAGAAGCACGCAGGACAATTTTTCAATCTGATCAAATTCTGGCACGTGTCAAAGCGGAAAATAAAAAAGCGTTGGCAAAGTTAAGGAATCCACCAAGAAGGGTATTTCCTCAGCGAAAAAAAGTAGAGGGAAAAAAGGATCAACAGACTTTAAAGAAAGAGATTGAGGCACAAAAAAAGTTAGTTAAGGAGCAACAACAAAAACTGAAAAGTCTAGAAAAAGAATTGATTTCCGCTCCCACTGAATAATAGTCATCAGCATTTTTAGTATAAGCCGTGGTTTGGTTGGTCCCTTTCCGCGGCTATTTTTGTTTAAGGTCGATGCAGATGAGCCTTTTTTCGTCTCGAATATAAAGCCTTTTGTTTGCAATTGCTGGATGCGCCCAAGCTTTAAAGCTGAGTAGTCCAGTGAGTTTTCCTTTTTCACGATACTCAGTTGGATTCGCTTCAATTAAAATCAGTGTTCCCTGCTCTGTGAGACAAATTATGTGGTCTTGCACAGCGATTTGTGTGCACTTTCCTACTCGCCTGGAGATCCATTGCACTTTACCGCGTTGCATATCAAGGCAGCGATATGTGACTGAAGCCAAGTCTCCATGTGGACCATAAATATATCCATCCTTGATAATACTTGTGGCAAATTGATTTTGAAGTGCAAGGTTTTTCCAGCGTGAAATAGGGCGAATTTGTTCATTCTGCGTAGTTAACGCAAATCGCATACAACCAGTTCCATACGCAGAGGAAATAAATAGCGAGTCTTCATTCCAGATCGGTGTGGCGCAGTTACAGTTATATTTATTTCCCCAGACAATTCTCCAGAGCAGATCTCCCTTGTCAGGCGTAAGTGAGAGAACAGATTGGCCGGTAGGGACGATGAGTTGTCTTTGATCTTCAGCTTCAATCACGATCGGAGAGCCATAGCCAGGGGAATCACTTCCAGCAGCCCAAACCAATTTTCCGGTATTTTTATTAACGGCAATCACGGAGTTGTTTTTGGATCCGCCTGGTTGGAGAATCACTAGATCTCCTTCGATGAGAGGTGAAGCTGACATGCCCCAGTAATAAATTGTTTTCTGTTCTTGTCTTTGGGCACCACTGAGCTGGAAAATATTCACTCGCCATGTGACTTTTCCAGAAGCGCTATCGAGGCATAGCAAATCACCCGCTGGTAAGAGACAGTATAATTTGCCTGCTTGATATGTTGGCGTTGATCGTGGTCCACGTGCTTGTCTTTGTCTATCAAGGTAAGTCGGAGCGGCCAAGGTAGACCATAGTTTTTTTCCTGTGTGCGCATCAAAACAAACGACATAATCATTATTTAGATGTGTCGCCATAGTCCAAATACGACCCTCGGCGACCACGATCGAAGAAAAACCGCCTCCCAGGGGGACCCTCCAGAGAACGGTAGGACGATGCCGATTCCAGTTTAAATTGTGCCCGGTTTCGTCTGAAATTCCATTACGGTGATTCCCAAGAAAGGAAGTCCAGGTTCCTTTCTGTAGAGACTGTGTTGCTTTTTCCTCAGGTTCTTCCGTGGGTACTATTGTATTTGATTTAGAACTGCCAGGAGTGACCTTAGGAAGTTGACCGTTTGCAAGACCCAAGTTTACTATTAAGGCAAGGCAAATACAGGTCATTCTCATTTGAAATGCATGTGAACTAAAAAAGTACATCCAGTTAAATAAGATTTCTGGAGAAGGCATCTTTCTGAATCCATTAAAAAGAAATACCGAAATGATTCACGTTTCTAATGCTTGGAATTCTCTAGCTATTCCTTGATTTCGACCCAGAGGGCTAATTGAACGGCAGCATTCAATGGCATTTCTGAAATCCCTAAAGCCACACGAGTGTGTTTTCCTATATCGCCAAATATGTCTGTCAAAAGCTGAGATGCAGCATTCAGGATATAGGGTTGTCGATCAAATCCAGGAGCAGAATGTACATATCCCTCTAATCGAATCACTTTATTAATCTTTGACAGCTCACCGGTAACAGATTTAACTTGAGCTAAGGCATTCAAAAGGCACAAGCTGGCTGCATTGGAACCATCATCTTCATGAAGTTGGTCACCGATTTTTCCTTTAAACATTAGTTCGGAACCAATAAAAGGTAGCTGACCACTCGTCACAATCACATTTCCAAACTGTGTAGCCGGAATATATGATCCAACAGCTTGCGGTGGAGATGGTAAGGAATGTCCCAGTTCCTGTATGCGTTCTTCCGGAGTTTGGCTCATTGTGAATTGAATTCCCTTGAATAATAGAAGTTAGAGTTTCGAAAATTCAGCTTTGATACTAAAACTCTTAAATCATAACATAGCTTGGAAGAGATCTACCACATATAGACATATGGAATTAGCCAAAATTAATTCAGAGTAGAGAAATCTATTTAAGTGAAAACGGTCAATATGAGTCTCCAAAAATCTGAGAATAAGACAAACTTTGAGAATAAAATCTCAGATCAGAATTTACTAATATTCATGAAGGGGCCACGATTCTGGCTGTCTAGAATTTTCATTCTCAGCCTCTCTACGTTTTTAGTTTTGGCGTTAATGATTCGGTTAACGATTCGTGATTCCGGAGGTGTAATATCAACATTAATTTATTACATGACACCACTGATTTTACTAAGTTTTGGAGCGGCGATACTTTTTGTTTTATCCTGGCGCGCTGGTTGGCATCGAATTGCTTTCGTCTGGCTCGTGCTATCTATTATTACGGGGATTTGGTGTGCGAACACTCAATTTCAGCGCAACAACTCTCAGTTAGAATTAAAAGAGGTAAATCGTTCAATAAGACGGATTGCTTTTTGGAATATTGGAGATCGACTGTGGGGCATGGATGCGGTTTTAGATGAGTTAAGAAATTTGGATGCTGATCTCATCGGTCTAGTGGAAGCAGGACCTGGTTCAGCTGAAATGAAACAGTTTTGGCTGAATTCATTTCCCGATCATCCTCATCAAGTTGTAAAGAATGGCTTTGTGTGCTTATCCAGAGTGCCCATTACACATCATAGTTCAGGTACACTTAGCGAGATGGGGAAGTATGAACGATTGAGTTTGAAGCCAGATCAGAGGGCAAAAGCCGAATTATCGGTTTATCTTGTAGACATTAAGAGCAATGTATTGAAATCAAGAAAGGAAGCACTAGTCGCATTGGCGAAATTAGTTTCTGAAACAAACGATCAACCTGCTTTAGTCTTGGGGGATTTTAATACTCCCAGTGATTCAGTTCACTTTCAACCTTTAAGAAGGTACTTAAAAAATTCTTTTGAAGTCGCTGGAGATGGCTATATGGCAACTTGGCCTTTACCTCTGCCAGTTCTCGACCTCGACAGTATTTGGGTGAACGATCAGATTGGTGTCAGTCATTGCGAAAATAGATGGACTTGGGTATCTGACCATCGTCCTGTGTTGACCGAAGTCTTTCTGAGGTAATTCAAACAAAACTGATTCGTTGTCTGTCAAATCTGAACGGGTAATGAACAGATTACAAAAGATCGTAAAAATGGATCAATTTACGTTTCCTGCTTCATCCGGTGTCTGTGCTAGAGTATAATTCAAGTCTACATAATCCAATCCTGGTAGCGGCAATACTGGGGAATTATGGCTCGTATCTCGAAAATGAGGGGCTTCTTATGCGGTCGATTCGTCTCTTTTGTCTGGTGTTTTGTCTGATTTCAGGATTTGGGTTGTCTCAGATTGATGCTGCTATTTTTAGTGGAATTATTCAATCGATTTCGGAAGACCAAAAACGAGTGGTTATCAAATCATCTCAAGGTAAAGAAAAAAGCTTTTTAATCCCAGATACAATTCCCACAACGTTCAACGGCAAAAAAACAAAATTTGATCAATTTAAGGTGGGGCAAAGAGCGACGGTTTTTACTTCAGCCTCTGGAACAATTACTCGATTTTCAGTAAGGAATAGCACGAATCGTAGTGCTACAAAATCAAAACCGAAGCCTCGTGTGAGTAAACGCAAAAAAGAAGTGCAGATGAAAGATCAGTTTGGATCTGCCAATCAAGGGAATGCAACTCAAGCATGGACTCAGTTTCGAGGCCCGGGGCGAGCAAACATTTCTGCAGAGACAGGCTTGTTAAAAGACTGGAATCAGGCTCCACCCAAATTACTGTGGACTGCCCGTGGTTTAGGAGAAGGGTACTCTTCCGTTTCACTCAGTGGAAATCTGTTATTTACTATGGGAACCAAGTCAAATGAAGAAGTGGTCATTGCCCTTGACGTAAATACGGGAGAAATAGTCTGGTCTCAGTCAAATGGTTCTATTTTTAAAGATGGACAGGGAAATGGCCCCCGCTCGACTCCAACCATTGATGGTAACGTTTTATATGCGCTAGGGGCAAATGGAGATCTCTCCTGCATGACAACCAGAGACGGGAACGTGGAATGGACCAAAAATATCCTTCAAGAATTCAATGCGAGTAATATCGTGTGGGGTATTAGTGAATCTCCGTTAATTGATGGCGAAAAATTGATTTGTTCTCCCGGCGGTCAGGGAGCAGCTATGGTGGCACTAAATAAGCAGAATGGTGCTATGATTTGGAAAGCGGCTGTTCCCGGTAATCCTAAAGCTGCATACTCATCTGCCATCATTGTGAATGTTGGAGGTGTCAAACAATATGTCAACTTTACCCATGATGGAATCATGGGAGTTAACGCCAAAACTGGAATACCTTTATGGGGAAATAATCGTGCAGCAAATAAAACAGCGAACTGCTCTGCCCCACTTTTCTCCGCTCGTAACAACGCAATTTTTTATGCCTCAGGCTATGGAACCGGTGGTGCTCTGCTTAAATTATCTGCTTCACAAAATCGTGCGACTGCTCAGCTAGGGTTCTTCACCCAAGATATGAAAAACCACCATGGTGGTATGGTGGTAGTAGATGGGTTCGTTTATGGGTCAAGCGATCCAGGTGTGCTTACTTGTATCAATTTATCAAATGGAGAAACAGTCTGGCAGAATCGATCTGTTGGTAAAGGGGCACTTACTTGTGCTGATGGTCATATCTATATGCGGAGTGAAGCAGGCCCTATTGCCTTAGTTGAGCTCAATCCCAAAGCGTATGTAGAAAAAGGGCGGTTCAACCAACCTCAACGGAGTGGAAAGCCCGCTTGGCCTCATCCTGTTGTAGCCGATGGGAAATTATTTTTACGTGATCAGGATTCACTTTTATGTTATGACTTACGTAGTAAATAATGGTGTGAATTAAAAAACGTCAGATATTCATATTCAAAAACAACAAAATCTCAACGCTTTTAAAAGATCAGAACTGAAAGAAAATAAAATGCAGTGTAGAACTTCTTTGAGAAATCATATGGGTTGGATTCAGTTTGCTTTGATCATTGCTGTGGTATTGAATTTCAACCTGATGCTTTTTGCAGCGGATTCAGAGGTCGGACGTCCCAATATTCTATGGATTACCAGCGAAGATAATGGGCCTCATCTTGGATGTTATGGGGATCAGTATGCAGATACCCCTCATATCGATAAGTTGGCATCTCAAGGAATGATCTACCTTAACTGCTGGTCGACTGCTCCTGTTTGTGCTCCCGCACGAACGACTTTAATTACAGGCATGTATCCTACTTGTCTGGGAGCCGAGCATATGCGGAGTATGGTGAAACTACCTGATGGCGTTTTGATGTATCCTCAGTATCTCAGACAAGCAGGTTACTATTGCACGAATAACAGTAAAGAGGATTATAACGTAGCCAAACCAGGTACTGTGTGGGATGAATCCAGCAGAAAAGCGCATTGGAAGAATAGAAAGCCAGAACAACCCTTCTTTGCTGTATTTAATCATACGATTAGTCATGAAAGTAAGATACGCAATCGGCCACACAAACTAGTACATGACCCTGCTAAAGTCCGAATTCCCGCTTATCACCCTGATACGCCGGAAGTACGTCATGACTGGGCACAATACTACGATCGTATTACTGAAATGGATGCATTGGTAGGAAAAAATCTCAAAGAGTTGGCAGACGCAGGATTAGCCGATGATACGATTGTCTTCTATTATGGAGATCACGGATCAGGTATGCCTCGCAGCAAACGATGGCCTTACAATTCTGGTTTGCAGGTTCCGTTAGTTGTTTATATTCCACCCAAATTTCGAAATTTAGCGCCAGCAGATTACCAGGCTCAAGGTAAGTCAGACCGATTGGTTGGCTTTGTTGATTTTGCACCCACTCTGTTAAGCTTGACTGGGATTAAACCTCCAGAGCACATGCAGGGAAATGCGTTTATGGGAAAATATGAGGCACCCGCTCAGCAGTATCAATTTGGGTTTCGAGGTCGCATGGACGAGCGGTACGATCTGGTGCGATCTGTCAGAAATAAGCGTTATCTCTATATCAGAAATTATATGCCTCATAAAAAGTATGGTCAGTATTTAAACTATATGTTTCAGACCCCGACAACTCAGGTCTGGAAGAAAATGTACGACGCAGGGCAGCTGAAACCGCCTCAAACCTATTTCTGGGAGACGAAACCAGCAGAGGAATTGTACGATCTGGAGGCAGATCGAGACGAAGTGAATAATCTAGCGTCCTCACGAGATCACCAGGACATTTTAGCCAAGCTTCGTGAGGCTCAACAGAAGAAGCTGTTAGAAGTTCGAGACTTGGGTTTTCTACCTGAAGCGGAAATTCACAGTCTTTCTGATGGTGGGGCTCCCTACCTCAGCGGGAAAAATACAGAGCTTTACCCTTTGTCCAAAATTCTGGCGATGGCGGAATTGGCATCATCCAACAATTCTGATACCCAGGATCAACTAATAACAGGATTGAAGGATTCTAATTCAGCGGTTCGTTATTGGGCTGCGATGGGCCTCTTGATTAGCGGTAGAGATGCAGTTCAACAAGGTCGCCACGAATTACGAGAGTCATTAAAAGATTCTTCAAAATCAGTGCGGTGTATTGCTGCAGAAGCTCTCGGAAAATTTGGTAATAAAAAAGATGTGCGGAATGCTGTTAATACATTATTTTCGCTTTCAAATCAGAATCAGGATGGGCTTTACGTTGCTATCTTGGCATTGAATGGACTCGAAAAACTGGACGAAAAGGTTGCGCCAGTCAAAGAGAAAATTACACAGCTACCTCGTAAGAATCCAAACCTGAATCGAAGATTGCAATCATACGTGTCACGACTGATTGAAAGAATTGAGGAAAAAGAAACACCCACGAATCTCAAGAAGCCATAGTGATTCTTCATTGTGAACATGAATAAATTGCTTAAGCATGTCAGAACGGAATTGTATTTCGCATTAGCTGTTCCGCATTGAGTTTCTTACGATTTTTCAATTCGAATTGATACTTTGGAGCTACCAATTGTGACCTCTTTTGTGTCATCAGTGTCGTCTGATTGATTGAGAGTGTCACCCAGTGTTTCTCCCAGAATGTATTCAGACCAGCCTGTCACAGATTTTTCGACTTCTGTTGCTCCATTGGAGTTAAAATAGATATTGATGCGATCTTCAATTTCCAGATCGGCTTCTTTGCGAAGTTGTTGTACCTGCCGCACAAAGTCACGGGCCATCCCTTCCTCTTCTAATTCAGGTGTCAATTTCGTTGAGATGGCGATTTGAATTCCCTGATCGTCAGCACAGACCCAGTCGGCAGCTTGCTCTGTTCCGACCAAAACATCTTCTGGTTGCAGATCGATTTGGTTTTCAGATAATTCGAGAGAGACAGATTCACCGCGTCTGAGTGGTCCAAGCACAGCATCGCCCAATTCAGGAAGTTGTTGGCGCAGCATGCCCAGTAGTTTCCCATATTTAGGGCCGAGCGTTTTCAGATTTGGCTTGTAGGTATAGCTCACAAGTTCATCCAGGTTTTCACAGCGGGTCACTTTTTTAATATTTAATTCTTCTTCGATCGTATTTGCGAGACTTTCGATTGCGTCCATCTGCTTTGGAGTCTGGCAGGCGAATCTCAATTCTGCCAGAGGCTGCCGCACGCGTTGATTGGATTCATCTCGTAGTTTATGACCTAATTTAACTACAATTTGCGCTTGTGAAGCATGGAAATTGAGCTCTTCGTCTAAGAGAGTCGAATCGCATTGCGGATAATCGCAAAGGTGTACGCTCGGTGGAGCAGTCTGGTCCCAGCTAGTCACCAGATTCTGATAGATTCTTTCCGTTAGGAATGGAATACTGGGGGCTAATGCCTTCGAGAGTGTCACCAGAACTTCGAATAATGTTTGATAAGCGGCGAGCTTATCCGTATCATTTGCATCCTGAGAACGCCAAAAACGACGCCGATTGCGCCTGATATACCAATTCGATAGATCATCGATAAACGCAGTCGCTTTTTTCAAGAAAGCGGCATAGTTATAAGCTGCAATTTCTGTTTTCGCAGTAGCCAGTAATGACTGCAGGTTCGATAAAATCCAGCGATCGATTTCAGGCCGTTCTGCGACAGGAACACTTTCCAGTGATGGGTCAAATTCATCAAGTCGTGCATAGTTGACAAAGAAAGCATAAGAATTCCAGAGTGGAATGAGCACCTGACGTCGAATTTCATCCGCTGGCTTACTTTCAACCAGACAGGTGGGAGCACCTTCTTTTGTTTGATTGATTGGACCTTCCGGTGTGACTAGCGTTACTTCCTGATCCGGGTGTCGCATACCAAAACGCAGATCAGATGCCGGATTATGTGCCAGATACATCCAGCGCATGGTGTCGACACCCAACTGTTCAGCAGCTTCTTCAAACCAGATCGCGGTTCCATCCGATTTATGCATTGGCTTCCCTTCTTCATTCAAAACCAGACGATAGCCTAGTAGGGTTTTAAAGGGAGGTGTCCCATCCATCATGGTTGCCATCGAGAGCAATGCATAGAACCAGTTTCGGAATTGACCGGGGAAGCACTCAGAAACAAGATCTGCTGGATACCATTTTTTCCACTCTTCTGGATTTGTGTTGTATTGCATGGTTGAGAAAGGAACAATGCCCGCGTCCAGCCAGGGATTACCCACATCGGGGATGCGTGACATCAGGTTGCCGGTTTTGGGATTACGGAGTTTTACTTCGTCGATCCAGGGACGGTGGGGGGTATGCCCTTCGAGTGCTTCCCAGCCTTCCACGGCGCGTTCTTTTAACTCAGCCAGAGATCCAATGACCTCGAAATCCTCCGTTTCTTCATCAACCCAAATCGGGAGCGCTAAGCCCCAGAATCGCTTTTTGGATACCATCCAGTCTCGCATATTGGTGAGCCATTCCAGTTCATGCTGTTCACCATCAATGCTTGAGGGAACCCAGTCAATCTGTCTGGTCACATCTTTGATTTCTTCTCGCCAGTCCATGTTGATAAACCATTCATCAACAAGTCGGAAGATCAATTCATCACCAGTTCGCCAACAGTGCGGATAAATGTGTGGATATTGTTCGACTGAAACCAGAAGGCCTTTTTGTTTCAACAATTCAAAGACTAAATCAGGTGTTGCTGGATCAATGGCTTCTACATCAGTGAATTCCCCAAACCCTTCTCCAAATCGCCCGTCCTCGCCTAAAGGAGCGATTGCGACGAGTCCTAGTTGTTTCCCCAACTGATGATCGACATCGCCGCAGCCAGGAGCTGTATGTACGATACCCGTTCCCTCACCTGCAACAACATGTGGATTGCCCTTAAAATCGCGGCCGCCATCAACGACTTGATGACAGGTGATTCCTGTTTTATCCAGTAGTGTTTCATCACTGGGATAGCCACCTGGCGATTGCTGAGCAGGAAGATCATCAAAAGGGCCTGTATATTCCCAACCCACCATCTCGGCTCCTTTGATCGTGTCGAGAATTTCGTAACCCCCCTGCTCTTTGAAGATTTGCGCCAGTGTTTTCAGCTTGGGTACATCCTTAGGCCACGACCATTCCGGTCGACCAAAACCTTCTTTGTATTCTTTGCTTAATCTTTGATATTCCAGGTTATCTTTTGCAAAATAATAGACTGCATCATCTTTCTTGGCGCGTAATTTAACATAGTCCAATTCTGGATTAATGGCAGCGGCGACATTACTGGTCAGAGTCCAGGGAGTGGTCGTCCAGATCAGCAGATATTCATTCTCACGATCTTTCAGCGGGAACCTGACGAAAACTGAACGATGGACAGAAAGCTTTCGTCCGTCAGCGACTTCCATCTGACTGTAAGCACTGCCTCCCCGTCCGGACCAGGGCATCACATCATAACCACGATAAACCTTACCCCGTTCAAAACACTTTTTGAGAAAAGTCCAGATTGTTTCATTATTTTCGGTGGAGAATGTAAAGTAACTTCCACCCCATTCGGCGTTTCCCAGACGTGAGACCAACATATCAGCGGTATCTGTAACCTGCTGACCACTGGGAGCTGTGAAATTGAAATCTGCGTCCGTACCAACGAATTCGGCTAACGCTCGTAGCTGTTCAGGGTCATCCCAGTCCATCCAGTAACCCAGGCGAACCGACTGCTCGGTCTGTCGGGCTGCAAAACGCAACACTCGCTTTTTACACTCATTCACGAACTTGTCAATACCGTCTTCGACGACTTCCTGCTTGGTTCCATAGCCAAGCTCTTTTTCCACTTCCACTTCCACCCAGAGACCCTGGCAATCAAATCCATTTTGAAAACGGAGTTCGTGTCCTGTCATCGCGTAATAGCGTTGGTAGGCGTCTTTGTATGCCCTGCCCCACGCATGGTGAACTCCCATCGGGTTATTGGCAGTCATGGGACCATCAATAAAACTCCATTTGGGTTTTCCTTTGTTTTTCTGGCGAAGCTGGTCAAAAATCCGATTGTCTTCCCAGAATTTGAGGACATCGTGTTCACCTTCAATGAAGCTGGCGTCAGTTACTTTTTGAAACATCGGTAAATCTTATTGAGTCGTGATGGTTTGAAGAATGAGAAAATAGTCCTTCTTCAGGACTTGCTGTCTGTACCGTTTCCGTTCGTGAAATGGTACGCTCTGATTGACTGGTATTTACGAGAAGTATAATAACCAGAATGCGTTAAGTATTACATAGATTGAGCTTGCTTACGAGAGCTATAAATTCCTATTTATAACTGTTTTAAGAGAATTTTAACAAATTGAGAGTCTGAATGTCATCATCTTCTGAACCTTTACTGCATATTGTACTTTACCAACCAGATATTCCCCAAAACACAGGAAATATCGGTCGTACCTGCGTCGCCATCGGTGCCAAATTGTGGTTAGTCAGACCACTCGGTTTTAAGCTGGATGAAAAGCATCTGCGGCGTGCTGGTATGGATTACTGGCAACATCTGGATTGGGAAGCCGTCGATAGTCTGGAGGAAGTTCAATCACGACTCTCTGACAGGACATGGTGGAAGCTGACAAAGTTCGCAACCCGCTATGTATGGGATGCAAAGTTAGAATCGGGCCATGTTTTGCTGTTTGGAAGCGAAAGCAATGGGCTTCCCCCCCGAATCTTGGAGGAGTCACCCAATAGCAATCTGAAACTACCAATGCGGGAACAGGTTCGTAGTCTGAATCTGGCGAGTACTGCAACAGCTGTGATGTATGAAGCCGTTCGCCAGATGGGAGGTCTGCCGCATTAAGACATCCTATTTTCCTCGACCTGTTACCGGATATTGGGGATCCTGAAATCCTTTGCCACTGTGTTCGCCTGGAGGAACAAGTGAGTCGATAAAGGCCTCGTCTTCATCTGTAATTTTGACATCCAGGCAACCCAAATTATCGTCGAACTGTTCCATTGTTCGAGGGCCGATGATGATTGAAGTGAGAGTCGGATTCGCCAGGCACCAAGCCAGCGCAAAGTTTGTCATTGAAACCCCTTTTTGATCACAGTAAGTCGCAATTTCCTGTGAAAGTTCGATACTGACATCACGAAGTTCTGCTTCATTCATGCGTTTATCATTTCGAGAAGCACGGCTACCTTCCGGAAATGGCTGATCTTTTCGATATTTGCCTGTCAAAATTCCTCTGGCAAGGGGACTATAGCTGACAACGCCAATCCCCTTTTCCTGACAAAGTGGTAACAGTTCTACCTCGATGTCCCGGTTCATGATGTTGTATAAAGGCTGTACGCAACTGAAAGCATGTAGATTTCGAATATCACTGGTTCCAAGTGCCTCCATTAAACGCCACGCACGGAAGTTGGAGCAAGCAATATAGTGCACCTTACCAGATCGAACCATATCGTCCAGAGTGCGAAGCGTTTCTTCGATCGGAGTCTGGTAGTCCGGAGTATGCACATAGTAGATGTCGACATAATCAGTACCTAGACGCTGCAGGCTGCGGTCCAGTTCACGCATGAGGTGGACTCTGCTGGCACCCGCATCATTGGGTCCATCGCCCATAGGCGCGCGTCCTTTTGTGGCTAAAATCACTTTGTCACGACGATCTTTCAGAGCTTTCCCGACAACAGATTCTGAACCACCGGTACTATACATATTTGCGGTGTCGAAGAAGTTAATCCCGAGATCAATCGCTTTATGCATGATGGAGATAGAATCTGCCTCATTGGTGGGCCCTCCAAACATCATTGTGCCCAGGCAAATCGGTGAGACTCGAACGCCAGCTTTTCCTAAGTTACGGTAATCCATAATTGTAAATCCTGCTGAATTCTCTGGTGTATGTTGGCCTTGAAAATGATGCTCTCTATCTTCGGGTTTTATGTCCGAATTCTCAAGGGACCTTAAATTCCTTTAACATATGTGGTTGAAGAATTTATCAAAGCCTGTTAAAGTAATAATTTGAATTACCAGTTTAATTTTCAAATATTGCTCACATACGTACTTCATTGTTAAACAATTGTGTATTGAGTAATAACTTTTAATTAAAGTCCATCTTTTTAGAAGCAGATACGAAAGGCATTTCTTCGAATGGGAACCAAGAAGACAGGTAAAGGTCGCCGAAAAATTGGTCGTAAAAAACGACGTGCTCGAGCTAAGATCAGACACCGTAAAGGCTAGAATCTGCGCTGCTTTGTAAAAATGAATCATGAGCCAATTCCATTGCGGTGATTTGAGGTTTTCACTTAATTTATTGTGATACGTGATTTTAAAGGGGCTTTTTTAAGCCCTTTTTTTATTGTCGCGTCAAGACCTGAACAGGTTTAATCAGTTCGCTACGATTACCAAAATTCTTCCTCAAAAAAGATCCTATTGATATTCTCGGGAATCTTTCCGCCGAGTGATTCGCTCTGAAACCAGTTGTCAATTTCGCACTTGACACCAACGCGCCGTTCTCGAAACTCCCTGATTCTGCGTCGCGCGCGCGAGGCACGTTTTTCTGAGCACTGCTCACCGCGCACCACCTCAGTTTGTGCATGCGAAAAAGCATCGTTTTTTCCACATTTTCACCTAAAGCACCAGAACCGGTTCTCCATGTCTCGTATCGAGTCACTCCTTTTGAACACGTTTTCCGAAACCATAACCGAAACCAAACCGCGATTTCGTACCACATCTCAGACAAAACTGCGCAAATCTCTCTGTTGACCCGTGTGTGCCGTTGGGCATGATGAGACCCACTTAACAAAGCAAGCTCGCGCTTAAATAAAGGAATGACGAACATGATCAATCTCACCTCTCAAGGAAAAACAAAGCTCACTAGAGAACAGCAAATTCAATTAGTGCACCTTGTAAAACATTTACTCAGCCTCGGAAAACATCCTTTGGAAATCAAACGTGCGGTCACTCTGGAATTCAGTCTTTCCACACGTTCGATTGATCGTTATATCACCCGTGCCCGCCGCGAAATGGTAGAACGTCTGGAAGTTCCGATTGAACAGTTACGTGCTGAATCGTTTTTCTTCTATGTCAGTGTGATCAACGATGCCAAGTCCACCCAACGCGAACGCCTCCGCGCCCGCGAACGCATCGATAAGCTGTTAGGCCTCGATAAACCGATCCAATCCCGCGGCAACGTCTGGCAACTCAATCTGACCCCAGACGACATCCAGAACATGTCCGACGAAGAACTGGAAGCCGCCTACCAGAGCCTGCTGAAAGAAGCCAACGAGCAAGAGCGAACCACACCATACCGAATAGCGCCCACCACCACTAGCTGAAAATGAAGAACTGCACAAAGCACATTAAAAGAGTTTTCGACTAAACAAAAGAAATCAGTGCTACCACGAACTACACGAAACTCACGAAACCCCATCAGCGACAGTTCACTGGGTGCGACTGGTAACAGACTTGACGAACCAGAATGATCTTTGATTACACGTAGGGGTCGACACATGGGGCGCCCCCTACGAATGTGATATTCGTTGGGCAATATCAGGTTCCGGTTATCTTTAAAATTCAACCCAGTGATCTCGGCAGCATCACTGTTTTTCGTGTCTTTTGTGGTAGTAAAAAACTTGCGCCGTTCTGATGGCTTCCGATCCGGTCATCGGGAAATTGAATACTGAAGCACGATTGTCTTACCAGTATTTCTCGAAATGAATATTTCCTGGAACTTTGGGACTTGAGAGTTGATAGCCCTGCTTTGTGAGTAGCTCTACCATGCCTTTCGACTCAGGAAATTCGAGTTCTCCCGTTTCATTTTTTTCAGGCAGGCCGATCATCGATGGATTGCCGCAGAGAAAAATATGAGTTTGTTCAGGCACGGCGGCCCAACCAAAGACTTCCTGAAATTTATCAGGTAAGATCATGTCCTGTAAATATTGCTTACCTACATACTGTGGATGACTGTGATCAATATTCTCCGGCTCTCGCGTCGTGAAAGCGGCATAACGGTAATTCGAGTATTGTTTTTGTAGCTCCTCTTGTTGTGCAAGATACCCGAGGTCTCCTCGATAACGTACACAGGTCATCGAGGCAATTTGTCCTGAGTGACCTCGCTTGAGCAATTCAACGGCCATGGAATTATGAGGGGCTTCTCCGGTACCTGTGCCCGCAAAAATGACATTGTCATTCGATTGAATAGGTTTTAGCGTATAGGTGCCAACTGGTTTTTTGCCAAGGTGCAGGCGATCGCCAACTTTTAATCGAAAGAGGCGCGGTGTGAGTGGGGGATCATCTGAATCAGGGCGTAGAACAAGAGTAATATAAAATTCCAGATAATCGATCTGATCATTTGAAAGTAGTTTGCCTTGCGAGTCCACCATAGGACAAGAGATCGAATAGGCACGACGGATCAATTTGGGTTTGGGCAGTTCTGCCAACACACCATTATCGACGCGCGGTTCCCAGGAACCCAAGCCTAAAGTTGTATATTGCCCGCCTGAAAAAACAGGAATTTCTTGATCAGGCTTGACTCGGACAATCATCAAATGCTCGTGAGGCATACGCAGATCTTCGATCGTTGCGTTATAATGTTTACTGCGTAACTCTTCAATTTCAGGAGTCGATTCTCCGCTCGGAGTATTCGATGAATTCATGTCTCTCCCTGTTGTGCTCTTGACCACAGATTGAGGTGGTTTGTTCAATATTGGATTGTGAAAATAAGTGATATTCAAACTAGAAAGTTGTGGTTCCTTTGATCAGTTTCCAGCTTGAATTAATAAATTAAAGGTGGGGTTCATTGATCTTATTTACGCAAATTTCTTTAGAATATTCTTTCCTCTATCACTTTTTTAGGTCAGATTGTCAAGTCATATCGTGCGTTTAATAACACTCTCTTAAATATCAAAGAAATTTTGATTCTTACAATGAAGATGAGCTTATCATAATGGGTCTTGTTTTTGACATATCTAGCTGAAAGTAATCAAATTTAGTTGTCTAAAACGAGAGAGTTTTTGGAATGAGGCTATGGTAGGGATCATACAGATTTTGTTCCCTGGATATTCACTCCACTGCCAATCAGCAGATTATGCTTGTAGCTCCAACGATAAAAGGCCCCTGACTTTTCCGGGGGGAGGATTTTTAGATTCTCGAAACCGGCTTGTTCAAACCACAATTTGAGCTCTTCAATCGTATGGTGGTATTGATAGGCAGGAGCATACCAGTCAAATGTGTCACAAACTCGATTTTCCCAATTGGGATGGTTACTGAAGTTGACAAGTTTATTCAGAACTTTATTGATAACCGGAATGCCACCGAACCAAGCACCCAGGCGGCACCAGGATTCCAGTCTTTCAGGAGCCATCTGGGTCGTTGTTCTCCGCAAAGCGGAGTTGATCCATTCTTGCCACCACTGGTTTTTGCGGTAGAGCCAAACAGAGTAGCGGCCCCCAGGTTTAACCATATCGGCTACTGCATTGAATACAGCACGCGTGTCTTTATCATGGTGCATAACGCCTATAGAAAATACAAAATCAAATGAGGAAGGTTCAAAAGGGAGGTGCTTGAGATCAGCCTGGACGAGATGGACGTTTTCAAGATGATTGCATAATTGTTCAGCCTTCTCAACGGCTGTTGTATGGTCTGCACCAAATACAATCCCTCCTGCTTCCGCAGCCACCTTACTATAGCGGCCTCCTCCACAGCCAGCATCCAGGATTTTGAGTCCTTTTAATTCACTTAATGGCAAGCCTGTTTTGGCTGTAAACGTCGCTCGATCTTCATCAGCATGCGCAACTTCGTACTTATTCCATTGCAGACCAAAGCTCGAAAGATGTTCTTGTTCTACAAAACGTGGGATTCCAGTTACAACAGGATAAGATTGGTTGGTTTGCTGATCGACTAAAAGCTGATGCTTATTGTCGAATTCCAGTGGGAGACGATTTTCTGGATTTCTCAATGTTTCAAGAAGCATCTGAGAAAGAAATGGTTTTGTTGATGCTTCTTTCGTCATGGTACGCGAAAACTTACTATTGAAACAGGCGGAAGGATTCGATGTATTTCTTAGTACTAAAAATCAATTTCCATTAGATCTTCTCCCAATATTGTATTAGGAAAGACCTTTTGGGCAACTTTGATTCCGATTGGATCATCGCCTGCACATTGAGGATCGATGTGCGTCAAAATCAATTTTCCAACATGGGCATCCCTGGCAAGTTCAGCAACAGGTGTTGTGTGGCTGTGTCCGGTTTTATCTGCCCACTCTGACATCTCATCTGGAAAGTAACATTCGTGAATCAAGAGATCAACACCTTGAACAAATTCGAGATGCTGTTCCGGATGAGCTGTGTCGGTGATATATGCCATCGAGTGGTCTGGCCAATCGACTCGATAGCCTATAGAGCCTCCTGGGTGTTCTAACGGTAAGTGTCGAAGAGTTCCGCCGCCAGCGACTTCGACTGTTTCTGGTAGCGATATGAACTCGTAGTCTGGAAGAACGGGGAAGATTTCATCAGAAAACAGATGAGTTTGAATCGCAGCGAGTTTTGATTCTTCACCATAAACCTTGACGGAGTCAACCTGATCTGACAGCATCGGAACCAGAAAGAAAGAGAGGCCGACAATATGATCCAGGTGAGCATGCGTCATGAAAATCTGTAAATTCCGTGTTTGAAGATGGTGGGGAACGCGGAAAAAGCTGGTTCCCGCATCAAAAATGATCCCTAATTCAGGGATCATTAAGCAAGCGGTATGTCGACGTTCATTTGGGTGATAACCACCGGTCCCCAACAATACGATTCGCATTGCTCCATTCCCCACTAATCACGGATTTGTCCGTTAATAAAGCTCATATCTCTATTAACGGTCAAATGCATAGGCTGGCTACAGCAAAATTAGATTGGTTATGAATATGAAACCATCTGAAGTGTGCTTACGAATCCAGCCGGCGTTCACGAATCCAATCTGTATGGAAGGTACCTTCTTTATCGATTCGTTGATATGTATGAGCTCCAAAATAGTCACGTTGTGCCTGAAGCAGATTTGCTGGCAAACGTTCCTGGCGATATCCATCATAATAACTTAAGGCTGCGGTGAAGCTGGGAACAGGCAATCCTAGCTCAACCGCGGTTGCCACAACGCGTCTCCAGCTTGATTGTGCGTTATCAACAGCATTACGGAAGAAATCATCTAAGAGAAGATTTTCAAGTTGAGGATTTTTATCAAAGGCCGCTTTAATGTCTTGCAAGAACGTAGAGCGAATGATACAGCCACCTCGCCACAAGAGGGCAATATCTCCGTTATTCAGCTTCCAGCCAAAGTGTTCCGCAGCGGCATTCAATTGAACATAGCCTTGTGCGTAGCTGCATAATTTGGAAGCATAAAGGGCCTGTCTTACATCTTCAATAAATTGATCTCGATCTCCGTCAAATTTTTTCTCAGGACCACTCAGGATTTTGGATGCACGAACGCGCGCTTCTTTTTGAGCTGAAAGACAACGGGCATAGACGGCTTCTGTGATCAGGGTTGTGGGAACACCCAAGTCTAATGCGTGTTGACTCATCCACTTGCCTGTTCCCTTTTGTTTGGCAGTATCCAGGATTTTATCAACCAGATAGTCATCTGATTCTCCATCGAGCACTGTGAATATGTCGCGGGTGATTTCAATCAGGTAACTTTCCAGTTCACCACGATTCCAGTCATCAAATACCTTATAAAGTTCGTCATTAGTGAGCCCCAACGTATGCTTGAGGATATAGTATGATTCGCAGATCAGCTGCATATCACCATACTCAATTCCATTATGTACCATTTTGACATAATGTCCTGCACCTGCTTCTCCTACCCATTCGCAGCAGGGGATATCATTATTTTCGCCCACTTTGGCTGAGATATCTTGTAAAATGGATTTTACGTGTGGCCAACCGTCGGGTGACCCCCCAGGCATAATACTGGGGCCTTTGAGCGCCCCCTCTTCTCCACCAGAAACGCCTGTGCCGATAAAGAGGAGACCTGCATCTTCTACTTCTTTAGTACGACGATTCGTGTCATCAAAGTGTGTGTTACCTCCATCGATGATGATATCGCCAGGGCTTAATAAGCCTTTAAGGTCTTCAATAATGTTATCAACAGCAGGACCCGCCTTGACCATGAGCATCACCTTCCGTGGTGTTGCCAGATTTTCAACTAGTTCTTTGAGACTATGATATCCCGTAATGTTTTGCTCATCGGTTTTACTGGCAACGAAATCATCGGTTACGCTCGTAGTGCGATTGAAAACACCGACCGAGTAGCCATGATTGGCCATATTCAGTACCAGATTTTGTCCCATGACTGCCAGACCTACCAGGCCGATATCGTGTTTTGACATTGAAAACTCTCGTTTGTTTTTAATGATTTGTTAATAGAAACTATGTTGAATTTGATCCGTTGTGATTTAATGCAATTGTTCTGTAAGATTATACTTTCCAGGGAGGTTGCTCTGGCAGATAACTATCAAACTCATCAATTACTTTTTGCTGATATTCTCCAGCATACTCACCGTTTAGGAATTTATCACAAGCTTCATTGATAAAACGTTCCCAACTCGCCTCTTCGGCACCGGGATTAATGGGGTAAAAGAGTGCACCCACGGCTTGAGCCGCTTTCATGTCACCAGGTGCATCGCCAATCATTAAGACTTTGTTTGATTCGTATCCACAATCTTTGGCTTGTCCCAGGGTTTCTTTTTTACTGCCTGCTTCTTGTCCACAAATGGCGTCCACATATTGGGCGATATCATGTTCTTCCCATTCTTTATTGAGTGCCTCATTCGGAGTGGCAGAGCAAACAATCATGTCGGCTACCGGATCCAGTTTAATCAGGCTTTCTCTCACATTGGGATATGGGGGAACATCATGAACCATATCAGCGATCATTTCATTCACGGCCAAGGACCATTTTAATCCGAGTTCGAGATCGGGATCGTGAGTTTTTTCCACCTCAGCGGCCAATGTGGGATTTCCCAATTTTGTCTCACGTTCGATCCAGTCTCTAATGCCTTGGAGCTTAGGGATGTCGACATTTCGCGATTTGACTTCTGAGCGTTCTTCAAGCAGATCTAATGCGAGTGTGTATGAAATAAAGCGATTGGCGCCACGCCACTTAGAGTACAAGTTCGTAAATTCAGCAGCTTCGCGGGCATACTTTGAGATGGGCTGTAAACCAAAATAGTTGATAAAATTAGGAATGAAGCACTCTTTATGTTTGATTTCCATCGAATCAAAGGCACAACCATCCGAATCTATACCGATCAAAAAGTCGTTTTTCTTTTGAAAGTTGGTATCCAATGGATTATCCGCCACAGTTCTCTCCCATCCTCATGCTAAAAAATGTTTTATCTAATTCACTTCGTACAAAAGTACGTCAGTTTGGTTTATTCTGACCTATCTGCCTGGGGAACGTACTTAGGTAGCTTTTGATCTCCAAATAATGGTTGCAGTTGAGCTAATCTCATACGCCCATTAATTAAAGGAATACTGGGCCAGTCGTTACCAACCAGAGGTTGGCAATACTTGATAAAGTCATCGGTGACGTCCATGCCATCAGCAGAAATCCAGTTTTTGGGAAATGTTCGCTCGCTGTTCGCTACTTCTGGTAATGGAACTTTATCATAACGCACATTGTAACCTGGTCCCTCATTACGAAGAATGGTCGACATGTATCCCGATTCGCCAGCGGCTGCCAATAGTGCTGCCTTTTGTCCCGCTCCGTAGGCTTCGTCTAAGTCAACTGTAGAGGCGTAGGCAATATTGTGTCGTTGATCTGTGCCTGGAACATTTGCCCGGGCAGCACCCTTCACTGCTAAGCCTCTCTGATTCAGTTCATTTACCAGTAATTGGGCCACTGTCATCTGACTGGAACTGAACTGAGTATGTCCGAAGGAATCTTTTGTTTCGCCGATGTCTCCCAGCGACAGTCCTTCACTGACGACTACAATCAGTCGTCCATCTTTTTTTAGCTGATCGTTAATTTGAGTATGAATCTGTTCGATACTGACAGGGTTTTCAGCAAGATAAATTTGCATCGGAATTTTTCGCTGCGGGTCTGCCAGACGAGCGGCTGCCGGGATAAAGCCAATTTTACGACCCATAGCCTGTAAAACCAGAACAGGATCGGCAGGACAGCTTCCCCGATTTTCTTCGTTTGCCATTTGAACCATACTCAGCCAGTACCGGGCGGTACTACCATATCCGGGAGTGTGGTCGATGAGTTTGAACTCACTGTCTCCTACATCATTGTCAATTGTTTTGGGGACACCAATGCCGACGACATCAACACCTCTCTCTGTAGCCATTTGAGCCACTTTATTTGCTGTATCCATCGAGTCATTTCCACCGATGTAACAGAAGTAACCCACATTATGAGCTTTGAAAACTTCAATAATGCGATCAAAGTCCTCGTTTTGATGTTCTTTTAATTTATAACGGCATGTTCCTACAGAACCTGCTGCGGGAGTGACTCTTAAAAGTGCAATTTCTTCAGGTGATTGTCCACTCAAATTGAGTAATTCTTCTTTCAGGACCCCTTCAATTCCATGCCAACCCGCATAAATCGTTCCTATTTCTGGTAGATCACGTGCGGTTTCTACTAATCCCCGCAGGCTATTATTGATCACCGGAGAGGGACCTCCGGATTGTGCCACAATCATATTTTTAGGACTTGCCACGTTTTCTCCTCACTCTGCTGTTCTATATTTGGAATGTTCCTGCCGTTTTTTCAGCAGAACATTTCCTGTCTTTATTAGGTTGTTTGAATTTAGCAATGATCGTTACAAATTTATCATTCATGCATCTGTGGTCAGTAGCCAAGTTACATTCGTTCAAAAATCTTTAGCTGCTGACGAATCAATCTAGGCTTTTACGAACGCTTCCCACAAGGTTTGAAGGTGGTTATTAGAAAGCTCTTGTTGATAAAGTGTTATTTACAAATAGTTTATACACAACACTATCGTTGCCTGAGCAGGCAGGCAATCGCTTTTGTCCAATGTGGGCGATATAGTAATATGGACTCACAAAGACTGGTTTTAACTCACACAGTCGGAATATTACCCGATTCCGTGCTTGAATTCAAAGTATCGTCGTATCACCAATAAAGAAAGTTCTGGGAAAGTTTTAGCATTGGAACCTAAGCCTGCCTGACTAGGCAGGACTTATTTCGGCGTGAGAACAATTTTGGTCCCCTCAATAGCATATGATACATTGAGAGTCCTAAAAAGTGAGTCAAAAAATGTCCCTGCGCTAGCATCCTTAACAGAGATATCAATCAGCTGGTTGAGATCAATGCTTGCTTCTTGCAGCTGTTTCGCGTTGTAATGAAATTCGATTCCAGATGCTTCCAGTTTGTTCATGATAGCCAGAATGGGGGCCTTTTTGACGCGTAGGGTAAATTTTCGTCGTTGAATGGGAACGGCATTGATTGTTTGAGGTTTTGTTTTGTTGATTGCAGCCCTTGGATTTAAATGTTGCTCAATCTCTTCATGAACTTCTGCCGTAGTTCTGATAGATACTGTCTTTTCGGCCCTTCTGATCTCAATGTCTGGGAAACGTTCTTTCAGTTGATTGATTAAAATGGCTACTGATTTTGCGCGTGGTGTATATGATTTTGTAATCGTGACAGAAGCAGGAATGGGAATGAGTTCAATTTGTGTTTCCTGCCCGTTCCATCGATATGTCAAATTAAGCTGGATTAGTAGTAGTGATAGTCCTTCAGTTACATTGACCGACGTAAAGGTGCTGTGACTCCACAGATCATGGGGGATCAGATCCTGGTTTTTAGCTGTTATCTGATATGCTTCTGTGATTTGTTCCAGAATTTCAGAAGGTTGATCGAGGTCCTGGTAGTGGAACGTTTTTCTTTGGGAGAGCAAAAGAAAACGTCTTTTTAAGCGGGGATGAGATTCAGTAAGATCAACGAGTTCTTGTTTTCTTATCTCGAGCAGAGTTTTTAAATTCGAGACTGCTTTTTCAGGACCAATATAAACATTACTGCCAACGAGCACTGTTTTTGCATGAGCCTGAGACGCTAAATTTTTCAGCCCCTGCTCCAAAGTCAGATTTTGTATATCCAGTTTCAACTTCAAAGACGGATCAATTCTCCGGTCAAGGATGATTGAGATGTTTTGTGTGCTACGTATGCGCTGGATTATCGAGCGAATTTCAACGTTCGACCAGGATGCCGAAAAAGTCTTGGTCAAACCCTTTCGAAAGTTACGATTGGTTAAGTAATTCGGTGCCTCTCGATTCAGGCTGGCATTTGAGTTTTCCAATGAAGTCATGGCGATTATTGATCTAATTGGTCCAATTCCACTGGAAAAAAGGAGCAGTAAAAACAAAAACCACCAATTTCGATGTTGTCGGTACATTTTCACAAAACAGATCTTTCAGTTTTAATAGCGATCTAGCCATTTTTATAGCAGGAAAACACGAATCAAGTGCTGGAGTGTTGCTGGTGTCCATGATAACATATGAGAAGCGTCCTTTCCCGTAATACTTTATCTTTCAAGTATGTGAAAATGTAGATCTAAAGAGAGTTATTGCTTTATGCAGAAAATACAGGCTGTCGGAATCGATTTGGGAACAACTTATTCCTGCATCGCTCATCTGAATGAGCATGGTGAACCGGTTACGATTCCCAACCAGGAAGGGGAATTATCTACTCCCTCTGTGGCTATGTTTGATGGTGCTGAGGTGATCGTTGGAACAGAGGCACTCCGACATGCGATCGTAAATCCCCTCAATGTCGTACAACATGCGAAACGTTTTCTTGGTAAACCGGATTTTCAATGGGAGATCGACGGTCGGTATTTTACTCCAAAAGATATCTCTGCCTTTATTTTAAAAAAGCTACTTGCGGCAGCGAACGAACGTCTTGGGTCTGTTGAATCAGCAGTCATTACCGTTCCCGCTCAATTCAGTGATGTGCAGCGTCAAGAAACAATTAACGCAGCCTTACAAGCAGGGCTAAAACAAGTTGATTTGATTAATGAACCAGTGGCAGCTTCTTTATGCTATGTTTTGGGATCTGAAGGGATGTGGTTTGCAGAGCTTGCTGAAGAACAGCGGATTCTTGTTTACGATTTGGGAGGCGGTACATTCGATCTTTCTTTGGTAAAGTACCAAAAAGATGAAGTGAATGTCATTGCCAGTGGTGGTGATTTAAAATTAGGGGGAATTGACTGGAACAGCAAATTACAGGCAACAATCGCAGAACAATTCGTGAATGAATTTGGAGTGAACCCCTCTAATGATCCTGAAAGTCTCCAGTATCTCGCGAATGAAGTCGAACAGGCGAAACGGAGTCTTACAGTCAGGCCTAAAACAACTTTGGCCTGTCAGGTTGGATCAAAGCGGAAAACTTATCAGATTACCCAGTCTCAATTTGAACTACTCACCAAAGAATTAGTTAGTCGAACGACTGCGATTACCAAAGCACTGTTAAAAGATAATGGCATGGGGTGGGCTCATGTCGATGTGGTCCTGACGACTGGTGGTTCATCTCGCATGCCCATGATTCGAGATGCCCTCAAAAAATCGAGTGGAACAACTCGCAACCTTTCGCTGCCCCCAGACCAATCGATCGCGCATGGTGCGGCTTATTATGCGGGAATGTTGTTGAGCAATCGTGAATATGCCGAGTCCATATTGACGACTGAAGCTGCCAGTCGTCTGGCAAAGATCAAACAACACAGTGTGAATGCCCGGTCATTAGGTTTTCTCGTGCGAGACCAGCAGGGACAGCAACGCATACCTCATTATCTCCTCCCGGCAAATTCAAAGCTGCCTGCATCAGTGAAGCATACTTATGGAACAGTATCAGCAAACCAGAGACGAGTTCACCTGAAATTAATTGAAAGCGGTGCTTCTCAGGATGAGCCATTTGTCGTATTAGGAAATTGCGTAATCGAAGGTTTGCCTGCCGATTTACCCGTTGATTCGAAAATCGAAGTTTTAATGGAATACGATGCAGAAGCCCGCGTTCATGTTTCCGCGAGAGATCTTGCCAGTGGGAAAGCGGCTGAGATAGAAATTACTCGTGAACAGAACATATTACAGACAACGTCAGAGAACAGTCAACAAATTACTGAAACTCAAGATGAAGTGCAGCTTGAGCAAAGTAATATGCTGGAAGGAATTCTGGATCAGGCTGAACCAGTGGTAAAACAGACTGAGAATAAAAGAGAGTTGCCCGATACACCTGTTGTTTCCAAAAAGAATCAACAGGTGGCTCGTGGACTTGATAGCTCGGAGCGACCCGTTGCGTTATGTAATCAATGTGGCGATCCTCAGCAGGGACCGCCAGGATCTAATTGTTCTGCTCCTGAAAAACATTCTCAAGGTTTATTGTCTTCGCGAACAACTCCCAAACTGAAAAAGAAAAAAAGCAAGAAACAAGTCCCCAAAAAAGGACAACGCAGTTCCTCCTCATTGAACCAGACACAACAAGCTTCATCAAAAAGATCGAGTAAGACTCAAGCAAGTTCTCAAAGGCAAAAAAAATCGAAGTCTCAACCGAAGCCGACTAGTCAATTAGATGCAGCGGAGAGCGAATTTTGGGACTTGTTAGAGGATGCTTAAAACACATTATTGCTTCTACGATGAATTCTCTGCAATATATTTAGGATTTAAACTCTAGATGAAAATTGAACGGATTGAGTTATTTCATGTTGCCATGCCGCTCATCTATCCCTGGCGAACTGCGTATGGTGAAGATGCAGCGATTCATTCAGTATTATGTCATATGACGAGTGGATCAGTAGAAGGTTGGGGAGAAAGTACACCTTTGGCTGCGCCTTGTTATAGCCCTGAATGGGCCGGTGGTGTCTTTCATACGGTTTCTGAATGGCTGGCACCAGCAGTGATTGGCCAAGAGATCGACAGTGGCGAAGATTTGCAGAAAAAATTGTCTCTCTATAAAGGAAATCCATTTGCCAAAGCAGCTTTGGATAATGCCTGGTGGAGTTTGCATAGTCGAAAGAAAGATGTTCCGCTACATGTTGCGTTAGGCGCCACGAGAAACGAAGTCCCGGTAGGAGCTGATTTCGGAGTCATGGATCATCTGGATGATTTGATCGAAGAAGTCGGAACTGCCGTAGAACAAAACTTTCCGCGGATTAAACTTAAGTTTCGTCCCGGATGGGATATTCCCATGCTCAAAGCAGTTCGCTCTTCTTTTCCAGATGCAACGTTTCACATCGATTGTAATAGTGGATATCGAATTCAAGATACCGCGTTATTTCAAGCGATCGATGAATTTGAACTGGCAATGATTGAGCAACCTTTACAGCACGATGATCTAACGGATCATGCTCAGCTTCAGAAAATCATCAAAACCCCCGTTTGTCTGGACGAAAGCATTACTCACCCTCGTCGTGCTCAGCAGGCAGTCACATTGAAAAGTTGTCGTTATGTTAATATCAAGCCCGGGCGTGTTGGGGGGCTTACGAATGCGGTGAAAATCCATGATTTATGTCAAGAAGCAGATATTCCTTGTTGGGTGGGTGGGATGCTGGAAAGTGCAACTGGCGCTTCCCATTGTACTGCGTTGGCGATGTTGGATAATTTCACTTATCCCGCAGACATTTTTCCCAGTGAAAAATATTACCATGAAGAGCTTGCCGAATTTCCATTGAGGTTGTCAAACATGGCTGGAGAAATTCCCGGTGTCGAAGCGTTTGAGCAATTGCCTGATCCCGATTTAAGGCGATTAGAGTCCCTGACGATTCAGCGGAAAGTGATCAAATCCTAGGAGGTAATCTCCAGCAGAACGAAGGGGTCACTTGTTTAGAAAATTCAGTTAAAAATATGAAGAATTCAACTGAATGATGCTTATGAAATCAGAATTAAGAAAAAATTTCAATAAATTAGCTTTATTGGGGAATAACAAGGTGTTTTTCAGCATCTTTACTACATAGAGAGTTAGGTTATGTCCTTACAGAACCATACTACCTCCGAAGAACTTGCCCTGTTGGTGGATCAATACTACCAGCTGCTCTTCCGATATGCATATCGTTTATCGGGTGATAGAGCAGATGCAGAAGACCTTACCCAACAGACCTATTTGGTAGCTCAGAAAAAACTGTCTCAACTTCGTGATATGAGTTTAGCCCGCTCTTGGCTTTGCACAATTTTGCGAAATTTATTTTTGAAAAAGATCACAAAAAAAATTACTCCAGTAGCACTTAGCCAGACGTTTGATCTTCCTTCTGAAGAAAAAATGATGCCCGAATTAACTTCAACGGAGTTACAATGTGCTCTTAAAAATTTGCCAGAAGATTTTCGAGTTCCGTTATTGATGTTTTATTTTGAAGAGAAGACTTACAAAGAAATCGCCACTGAACTCTCGATTCCACTTGGAACGGTCATGAGCCGTCTTGCGAGGGCGAAATCATTTTTACAAGAGCGCTTTTCATCGCTTTCTAAAGAAGAGACAACAATCCATTCATAGAATTATTTGCGGTTTTCTTCTTACGTGGTTATATGGAACGATTATGAATTTTTCAGAGCCATCTAAATCATCAGAACATTCTGATCAAGGGGAACAGCCGGGCGATGCGGCTTTTCACGACCAGCTCAAATCTGTACTTCTTGACGTTGAAGTTCCTGATGGGTTAAAAGATTCTATTCTGGATTCACTTGTTCAATCTAATGAAAATGTTTTGATAAGTGATCAGCCTGCCATTTCCCCACGGAAATCGTTTCTTAAAAAGCCGGGTGTCCTTGCTGGACTTTCAGCTTGTTTGGTATTTGCGGCAATGCTGGTTTCTTTTTTTGTTGCTCAAGGGCCGGTCATTGATTTATCTGAGTTCAGTCCGAAGTTAAATCTGGATCGTCGTTTTTTGTCTCGATTTGATAATAATTTTTCTGAGCGTCTGCCGACTCAAGGAGGTTGGCGTTTCAAAGGTCGTTTAAACTTTACCCCCAATTCTTATGGCGTTTTTGTAGATCAATCATCGGCTCATGAACCCAAATCACCGGTCCATGACACTGTGGTTCGTTTTTTCACACTTAATACTGGGAAAGCCCAGCCTGTTTATGGGGCAATACTGCAGGTGCCCGCCAGGCGAGTGACTCCGTTGCCTTCGCATACTTATTTTGATCCTGGAAATGTCGAGTACTCTCAGCTCAAAAAAGGAAATTATGCGACAGTAAAATGGATTGAAGACGATCAGGTTTATATCTGCATTGTTTTTGGTGGCGCACGTGAATTGGAAGCTTTGGGACGAGCTTTACAAGCCGCTTCTGCTTGATATTTCCCTCGGAACCAGTTCTACTAATACAAACAAGCATGTGTTATTCGTAGTTGGTTTCATATTCAAAGGGGCTATCATGCATCTTCTGCTTCGGTTCTGTCTATCAATCGTGGGTCTGTTCGTTTTGTCACATACTCCCTGTCTTGCTGCGAGTTTCGTTTATATTTCTCTCGGTGGAGAAAAGAAAATCGCAGTTTATCAAATGGATGAAAAGGATGGCGATTTAACTCATATTGAAGATGTGAAGCTTGAAGGTGCTCCAGGTTGTCTGGAGGTAGATCCTGAAAAGAAATATTTGTTTGCCTCAGTGAGATCGGCAAAGAAATTTAACAGTTATTCTATAAATCCCCAAAATGGTAAGCTCAAGAAAATTTCATCCGTTCCAGCGGGGGGGAATGCAGCCTACATCGCGAGTGACAGAAATGGGGACTACCTGTTTTCTGCTTATTATGGCGAAGGTAAAGTTGCCGTTCATCAATTGTCTAAAAACGGTGAAATTTCTACTGAAATTCTGCAGACGATTCCAACTGACAAAAAAGCTCACGCGATCTTACCAGACCAATCGAATCAATTTGTTTTCGTGCCTCATACTGGTCCGAATGCCATATACCAATTCATACTCAATGAAAAGACGGGTATGTTGAAGGCGAATAAAAAGCCACTGGTTCAAGCGGCAGAAGGATTAGAGCCAAGACATCTTGCTGTCTCAAAGGATAATCGATTTATCTATTTTGATAATGAAAAGGGAAGCTCTGTATCAGCCTATAGGCTGGATTCAAAAAAGGGAACTCTCACTCCCTTTCAAACCATTTCTACTCTACCGAAAGGATATGAGGGGAAAAACACTTGTGCGGACATCGAGCTTTCACCTTCAGGCAAGTATTTGTATGCCTCCAATCGAGGTCATAACAGCATTGCCTGTTACGAGGTAGATCTGAAGTCAGGGCGATTGAAGTCTTTAGGGCAGGAGCCAACGGAAGATACTCCTCGTTCGTTTAATATTGATCCGTCGGGTAGATACCTCTACGCCGCTGGTCAGAAGAATGGCAAGCTTGCCGCTTATCGAATTTCGCCTAAAACAGGAAAATTGAAACGGTTTGCGACCTATGATGTGGGAAAATCTCCTTCTTGGGTTGAGATAGTAAAAGTTCCCTAGACCGCAGTTTCTTGAAAGAAATAGTTACTTATTTGCTATTTTAATTGAAATTGCTCAGATCTTTTGATTTTTGAACCGATGAATCATGAGTAACGTTTCCGATTCATAGGCGAAGTCTGCGCAGTGCTATTTGTTCTACTTTGTCGTCGTCTTGTAAAATCAATCTTATGAAGAGAGAGGCTAACGATGCGCTCTTCTGTTTTTATTCTGATGGTTCTGTCTTTATTTTTTCTGTCAGCGCCAATTTTCGGCCAAGAGCAGAAATCGACTTCTGGTTTTCAGGCGAAGAAAAACAAACAGCTTACGATTTCAGAAAAATCAACCGCTAGTTCGTCCAGAAATAGTCTTAAGAAAGTCGATCAGAGGATGACAGCAAGCCAAAAATTAATTCATCAAAGAGCGCTTGCTCGCGCTGAACAACGCCTTCGGAGAATCAATACACGCAAGGCGATGGGAATTTCATTGAGCCGACCTAACGTTAGCAATAGCCTGTTTCCGTCAACGGTAGAAGTAATGCAACCTGCCCCTAATTTCTTCTATAATCCATCTCGTTTCTTTTACGGTTATTGGTACGGGCCTTAGAGAAACAATTAAGTAATTGGATATTTCTACAGGAATCAGAACTTGATTTAAAATTTGGTGAAAAGAGTACTCCCCAACTCGCCACAGTTTCAGATGCCAAACAAGTGATTAACTCTTTGGGGGAAGAGATTGTACAAACTTGACAGCCTGATTCACCCAATATTTCAGGTCAGCATCATCTTCAAAGCCAGGGCGCTCGACATAGATCATGCTCTTTATCGGCTTTCCGGTAAAATCCATTTCACGAGTGAAAGACTCTTCTAACGCTTTCGCAGCATTTTTTTCGCCCAATCGCAGCATCAATTCCTTATGTGTGATACCACAACACATATTTCCATGCAGCATAAAACACATACCACCAAACATCTTTCGTTGGGAAAACCCTTTTCGGCGTTTCAGTAATTGGTGAACGCGTTGGGCGAGTGCTTCGTCATAAGCCATCGTAGAACCAGTACAAAAAGAGATGTCATTTCAGCCACAACTCTAAAAAGTAGCTTTTCCTGAGCTTGTAGGGTAGTCATCAGACGGATGAATTCCAAGCTAAGGCCTTTTGAAGATCAGCCATTTAACGCGTAGCGACTGCTAGCCCAGGCAATCAGTGAAATATCTAAATTGTATTTATTTTCTTAGAAATTCTGAACAAATCAACTAGATTTGATATTCTAATAAGAGTGTTCATTCAGCATTTGAAAATAAGAAAGTTTTGCAAAGCATGTTTTGGTTAAGAGTCATTAGCGGCATATGTCTATTAGAGATAAGTGTGAGTTCTGCTGTTTTATTTAGTCAGAACCCGATAGATTCTGATATGGGGATCGTATCAGAGAATGTCAATGTTCAAAAGACGTTTCAATCACTCAGCCGACCTGGTTTACAGAATGTGTTCCAAATTGATGATCGGATTTACTCTGGGAGCGCTCCTAAAGGTAAAAAAGGGTTTGAGGTTTTGAAGAAAATGGGGATCAAGACGATCGTCAGTGTAGATGGAGTAACACCAAAATTAAAATTGGCAAAAGAGACTGGGATCAACTATGTTCATATTCCCATAGGCTATGATGGAATTTCTCATGAAGCTGGATTAGCGTTTGCTCGGGTGTCCAGAGATCTTCAAGGCTCGATCTATATTCATTGCCATCATGGACGTCATCGAGGTCCTGCTGCGGCTGCGATAGTCGGGCTCTGTCGAGGCAGCTTTGATAAGAAGCAAGCTTTTCTCTTTTTGGAGCAAGCAGGAACCAGTAAAGCGTATGCCGGTCTCTGGAGAGATATCGGGGGATTTCAAGTTCCTGCTCCCAATATAAAACTACCTAAATTAGTTGCGAGTGCGAAAGTTGATCCGATGGTGACGGCGATGGTCAATATCAACTACCAGTTTGAGCAGTTGGAATTACTGAGTGCAAGTGAGTCTCCAGATGAAAAAGAAACATTGCAAATCATCTTACTCTTGCAGGAAGGGTTCCATGAAACATCACGGAAGTATGCCAGTGATTATGACGAAACCTTTAAAAAATGGTTGAATGAATCTGAAGCACATTTTAAAAGGCTGGGAACAGAAATTCGAAAAGGAGACCAGGAACAGATCGTTTCCAGATTGAAGTCACTGAAATCACAGTGCAAACGTTGCCATCAGAAATATCGTGATTGAGATATCGCCTATTCAAGCTCATTCCAGACTAATTGCACTTTAATCCCTGCCTGTTTGTTTGCGCGGGGAAGTACTTGATCTGAAGTCAATTTCATTTGAAACGTGTTATTCATTTTTTCCATATGTGCGAGAGCTCTTGGAGCAAACTGAAAGATTACTTCCGTATTCACTTGTTGAATCAAATTTGCCGGATCTGTTTTGCTTGGGTTTTCCAGTCGAAAATAGCACTCATATACTGCTGTTGGTTGTTTTTGAATCCATTCATCGAGCGAAACATGGAGATTGTTTTTGTCCATGACACCATCAAGTTTCTCCCAGGATTTCAGATGATGAGAGACATAAACTGTGGGAACTGGCACTGGCGATTCCAATTTTAAATTCAGTGAACCTTTCAAAAAAACATAGGGCCATTTGAGATGCCACTGGCGATGCTCTGGACTTGTCTGTTTCAGATTTCGGACTACTCTAACTGTTCGTTTTAAAGTTCCATTACCAACGATAGGAGCCTTAGGAACACCAGCAGAGCCTTTTTGATGAATGAATTCAGCGTTTGTATATCGAAATTCAACTTGATCAAGAGGTTCCAGAGAAGGAGCTACGACGGTATTTTTGATTTGAGGTCGTTTTTTATAAACGCGATTGTTGCCTGTTGAGGTATAGAGCTGGGCAATGAGGGCTGATGGGCTCCCAATTGGATCTTGAGGTGTTTTTGTAATTAACTCCGGGTGTTGTGAAAGTTCTTCGACGCCAGCAATCACTCCCTGTTGATTTCGATAGAACACCTGGTGATCTGGATCAAACATATGCCAACGGCCATCATAAAATGTTTCTCCCACAACGTGGCCTCCAAGACCCCATACACGTGATTGCAAACCCGCTTTGTTGGCTAACACCGAGAAATTTGTTGCACAATCGTCACAGAAGCCGTAGCCGTAAACATTCAGAAATTTTACAGGATCGTGTAATTCATCTCCTGACTCTGCTGGTGTATGGTGGTATCGCCAATCGACCAAAAATTTCCATATAGCGAGTGATTTCTCTTCCGAGCTCATACCAGGCTTCAAAATACTAGCTAACATCGTTTCTTGGCTGGTCAGGTCGGGCGATCCTTTGCGTTTCCAGGACGGTGAAACCCTGGTTTGACTGTCCTGGTTTTTCCAGACGATTTTGATAGGTTGTGGTCTTCTTTGAGAAATGGAAGGAAATCTGATTTCTGATTGAGACTCTGTAAGATTAAACGAGGATTGTTTTTGATTATAAGATTCTGTACTGATTAGCTCATATTTTTTACCATTGGTACGAGGATCAGAAGAATCACTGGTTGAAAAATACAAAGTGTTGGATGTCCAATGACTATAGTGTCCCCTGCCCTGTTCCCGAATCAGTTTGTGACGTGCATGTGGATGCGGTAATGGCATTCCATCTTCTAACAAAATACATTTTGAAGAAGATTTTCGGTCTGCCGCACGAGGGATCGACAAGCGGGCAATATAACTAAATCCTTGATCGGCTGTAATTTTTTCAGGAGCAATCACCTCGCTAATCTGTTCTGATTTGGTTATGGAACGGATTTTGGGATGAATGATATCCGTGACGTTGTTTTGAGGTTGTTTGAGCTCATTTGCTGATAAGCTGGAGAATTGAGCTATAGAAAACATGAGAATACTTAATAACGAAAGTGGTAGTATATGTTTCATAATGAACTCTTGTGAGAGGCAGCGGGAAAAACCTCAAAAAATAGTATTAAGCTGTTGTTAATGATATCAGTATTAGGTGATAATGCATTCTAATTTCCAATTTATTAATAGGTTTGCTTATGCGGTTTCAATCTTTGAATGTGCTTATTTATTCGCTGATAATTCTTACTCTCAGTATTGAGCTAGGTGCTGAAGAAAAGGTTGTAAGAAAACGTTCTGACCCCAGCAAAATTGATTCGCCGTGGGATGATCTGCTTGCAGGAATCAATTCTCCCGAAGAGTGGATAGAACATAAAAAGGAAATCAGGAAACAGTATTTAAAGCTAATCCGTGACGAGTTCAAACCTAAAAAGCCTGCTTTAGAATTACAATTTCATGATACGGTGATTGTCGATGGAGTCTATCGTAGACAGCTGATTAGTTATCAGGTTGAAAAGGATGAACGAGCACACGCCTTTTTGGGAGTACCCTTGAACCTCCGGGGACCAGCACCTGCGATTGTGGCTTTACACGGTACCTATGCTTATGGAAAAAAACGAGCAGCCGGGTTGATTGATAATCCCGATAAAGCATATCTGGATCATTTATGTCGCAGAGGCTATGTCGTTATCGCACCAGATCATTTTGTCGCCGGCCATCGAATCCCCCAAGAGGGACCTTATGATACGACTGCTTTTTACAAAAAACATCCCCAGTGGACGGCTGTGGGAAAATTCACTTATGAGCACTCAATTGCGATTGATGTTTTGGAATCTTTGAAAGAAGTGAATCCCGATAAAATTGGTGCACTTGGTCATTCATTGGGTGGTCATGGTACGATGTTCTTAGCCGCTTATGATGAACGGGTTCAAGCGGCAGCCGGCAACTGTAGTGCTTCTTTTTTTCGCCAAAATTCAAAGGTTGAGGCGTGGTCTCGCGATCGGTGGTATGTTTATTTTAAACATATTCGGCCGGGTTTATTAGAAGGAGAATTGCCTCCTATTGACTTTCATGAAATCATGGCATTAATTGCTCCACGCGCCTTTCTCGATCTTTCCGGATTAAATGATGGAGATCCTCTGACTCAAAGACAGCGAGTGCTGATGTTGTTAAAAGTCATGGATGTTTATGAACTGGAAAAGGCCCCACAGAACTTTGCATTTTACGTACATGGAAAAGGACACTCGGTTGCTCATGAATCAAGAGAATTGATGTATGGTTGGATGGATACACATTTGAAACCAAGATCAGTCACGAAAACAACACTGGTAATTCCATAACGCTGCGTTTATTATCACTACAACATTCAGAGCTACTTGAGTCGTCATTCGAAAAGAGGAGTTAGATGGAACTACTAATTATCAGGCATGGAAAAGCTGAAAATGCAGGTGTTGTTCCCGGAGGTGATGCGGCAAGACCATTATCAGAATACGGCAGCCAACAGTTTAGAAAAGTGGCTCATTGGATTGGCGAACATCAGAGTGCTCCTGAGTTGATTCTGCACAGTCCTTTAGTAAGAACAACTCAGACTGCACAGATTTTACAAGATGTTGTGGAGTTGAATGATGAATTGTGTTATCCACAAAACTGGCTGGGGTTTGGATTGAACTTGGAATCATTGATTTCATTCGTCCGGTCTTCCGAATTTGAGAGAATTGCAATTATCGCTCATATGCCGGATGTGGCTCGATGTACTGCTGATTTAATCGGGGGTGGTTCGATTATATTTAAGCCTGGAAATGTCGCTTGTATTAAATTTGATACAATGATCGGTATTGGACTAGGCAGTTTAAAATGGCACCTGAGTGCACCGCTTTTTTAATATTAATCATCTAAAAAATGATGCGATGATATTTCAAGGTGAAAACTCACGTTCTGCTTGCTGAAAGTAATTCTAATAACTTGTCATCTGTAAGACTGCTGGCAATATAATTTGCAGAACTAAAGTCACCGTAATCGCTGTGTTCATGTGGTATTGATACAACATGAGCGCCTGCACTCACACCAGATTTCGTGCCGGTTTCGCTATCTTCCAGTACTAACATTCGCTCTGGCCCCACCCCTAATTTCTGAGCCGTCGTCAGGTAAATTTCAGGATGAGGTTTTCCATGAGTCACATCTTCAGCAGTTAAAGTAATTTGAAAGCGATGCATCAAGTCAAATTGCGTGAGTAATGTCTCTAGATGCTGACGTGGTGAAGATGTTGCCACTCCTTTGGGGATATCCAACTCATCGAGATAATCTAGTAATTCAAACAGTCCCTGCATCGGTTTCAAGTGCTGATCCAGAAGTGAATAAAATATTTCCTGACTTTCTACCCAAAGCTCATGGGGATCCTCTGGTTCATTCAAATGACTGGAAAGATGTTGGAACCCTTCCAATGCGCGGCGTCCCATCATGCCATGCAAGATCTCAGAAGTCATTTTTTTACCGCGACGCTGTAGTAACGCATCTCCCGATAGAAAAAAAACATGCTCTGTATTAAACATTAATCCGTCCAGATCAAAGGCAACAGCCTGGATGGGTACTGTATGAGACATATTGTAACTCTTTAAAAAAACAATAAGACTGTACTATTTCTGGAAGTAGAATAGTCTTTCAACGAATGGGGATCAACTAAGTAAATCAAATTGGAGGTTTTTGATTTCGATAACTGAGATCCAGGATTTCCATGGGGTGCGCAACCCAGAGTGGTTTGTGAGCCTGACGCAGTTGTGAATCAATTTGGAGCGTGCAGCCTACATTACCGCTGATCACAACATCAGCCTTCGTATCAAGAATGTTTTTCAATTTTCGTTGGCCAAGTTGATCTGCCATTTCAGGTTGTGTCAGGTTATAGCTTCCCGCCGCACCACAACAGATGGTTGATTCATTTAGAGGAGCCAGTGTTAATCCTGGAACTAATTCAAGCAGTTTTCTTGGTTGATTTTGTACTTTCTGTGCATGTACCAGATGGCATGCATCGTGATAGGTGGCTCGGATTGGTATTTCGCCTTGAGGAGGAACTGGTCCTAATTCAAACAAAAACTCTGAAACATCCCGGAATTTTGTGGCCAATTGTTTGAGTTTTTCAACCTGCTCTTGGGGGACACCTTCGATTTCATCAACGATATGTCCGTAATCTTTGAGCATCGCACCACAGCCGGCTACATTGACAATGATGGCATCTAATGCATCTAAGTCAAACGCCGCAAGATTCTGTAAAGCAAATTTGAGAGCTGCCTGATCTGATCCACTGTGATAATGGATGGCACCGCAACAAGTTTGATTTCGGGGAACAAGAACTTCACAGCCATTTTCTTGTAAGACACGGACTGTGGCGCGATTCACATGGCTATACATTCCCTCCGAAACGCAGCCTGTAAAGAAAGCGACACGAGCTCGTTGGGTACCTTTTGCGGGTAATATTTCTGGTAAGGCAGCTTCAACAGGTTGGAGTCGAGGCAAAAGATTGTGCATGCGACGTAATTTTTGAGGTAACAAATAAGTCAATTTTAAAGAATCGATCAATTTATCGACCATCAAAAATTGCATGATGCGCGCAGGTAATAACGCCCAGCGAATGCGATTGGGATAAGGAAAAAGCCGATAGAGAATCCAACGGTGAAACCAGTCGCTTTCCGGGCCTGTTCCTGCAGCTGATTCCATTTTATGAATATCGACTCGAAATGGTTCGATCAAACGACCGTATTGCACACCTGAGGGGCAAGCTGTCTCACAACTACGACAGTCCAGACATAAATCAAGATGCCCTCGTACGGAATCAGTAAGTTCAATGCGTTGATCTACCACGGCCCGCATTAGATAAATACGCCCGCGAGGGCTGTCGTTTTCATTTCCCGTTTCTAAATAAGTAGGACAGGCAGCGGTACATAATCCACAATGAATACAGTCCAGAAATTTTTCATATGGTATTTCAGAACCTGGAACTTGTTCTGAATCTTTCGAAGTCGCGGTCGAATTCACTAGAGAAGTATCGGGTGTCATTGATTAACTCGTATGAGATGATTCGTTCGATGAAATAATTTTTAGTTAGACAGTGTTATTTTGTTGCTCACGTTTCAACCAGTTCTGCGAATCGTCTTGAATTTAAAAGTTGATGTGGGTCAAACGCATTTTTCATTTCCCGCATGATCGACCATCCAGGAGGAGATGAACAGAACAAGGGAAGCGCCTCTGCCCATTCTGATTCACATTGATAAATAGTCAGATACCCTGTTTGGAGAGAAGGTTCTTTTTTTAATCGGTTTAAAATATGCTTTACATCTTCTAGTGAGCTGGCTGAGTCTGGTAAATGGCCGAAAACAATGCCATCTGCCGCATGCGCTTGGACAGCAATGTTTAACTCTGTTGCCGCTTCCACAAATTTCAGCATTTGTGAAGGAAGTACTACTGCCTTAAGAGTTACGGGGTCGTCTGATGAAGTCTGGTATTCTACAAATGCATTATAGAGTCTGGTTGCATGGTCCGAATCAACAATTTGAGCGCTCAGGGGAGAGAACTCTTTCCACTCTTCGATGATTTTGTTCGTTTGCCAGTGAACTTCGTTATTTGAACCTTCGTAACTAATACAAATGACATCGTTCTCACAGGGAAGCTCAAAGCGTGATTCTGCTGCGATTTGTCTGGCTGCTTTACTGTTACAATATTCGATTGCAGTGGGGCGCGTTCCTGAAGTTGTCAATGCTTCCAGAGCACGATCAATTTTCTGGTAGGAATCAAAAGTAAACCAGACCATGGAGAGAGTCTCCGGCTTGGGACGCAAGTTCAGAGAGACCTGGCTGATGATGGCTAATGATCCGAGAGATCCGACCAGCATTTTTTTCAGATCATAGCCGGCCACATTTTTGACTACCCTGCCCCCTGATTTGAATAGATTTCCAGTTCCATCGACGGCTGATGTGCCAATGACGTAGTCGCGGATTGTTCCGTATGAAAAACGTTTAGGGCCACTTGTGTTAGTGGCGATGATCCCTCCCAGTGTGGCTCGGTTGGACTGAGGAACATCAACGGGGAGACGCTGTCCTTCTGCGGAGACGATTTCATTGAGATGATCAATTCGCATACCTGCTTCCACGGTAATTGTCATATCTCGTACTGGATAATCAATAACGCGATTCAATTGGGATGTACACACCTGAATGCCGGACAGGCTGGAAGCACAACATACTGATAGCGAGGTACGACCGCCAACAGGAAAAATCTGTTTTTGAGACGTTGCCGCATTGTCCGTCATGAATCTGCTTAATTCAGTTTGCGATGCGGGAATGAACTCTTCGAGAGAGTCAGATTGTGTGGACGACATAGAACAGCTTTCAGTAGCCTTTTATAAATATTCGTTTTACAGTTCAAATTGAATCTAGAATTAGCTTTAAATTCAATGCGGTGCATGTCGAGCAGGGTGAGACTGTTTCACAGTTGATTTTTCATCAGATTGAATTGGTGGTAGAACTTTATCGCGACTACAAATTTGTCGGGGATTAAAAATATTCCGCACAGATTCCATTGCATCCAAATCTGTTTGATTGAAGATACGGCTCATAAAATTGATTTTTTCAACACCGATACCATGTTCTCCGGTGACACTCCCGCCGAGTTCCAGGCACTTTTCCAGAATCTCTTCACTTGCCTCTAGAACTTTTTGGATTTGCTCTTGATCTCGTTCATCGAACAAGAGAATCGGATGCACGTTCCCATCTCCTGCATGAAAAACATTGACGATTTTTAAACCATAGCGTTTACTGGTTTCCTCAATAAATTCGAGAATTTCCGGAAGTCGTGTTCGTGGAACAACACCATCTTGCGTGCAGTAGCTAGGACTCAGACGACCAATGGCTCCAAAAGCCTGCTTACGGCTTTTCCAGATGAGGAGCCGTTCTTCGGGAGTGTCTGCTCTTTGAATTTCGCGAACGTTACAGGCATTACAGATGTCCAATATTTGTCGTACTTCTTCATCCAACGCAATTTCGAGACCATCAACTTCAATAAGTAAAACGGCTCCTGCGTCAAGGGGGAAGCCAAAGTGGAACGCCTCTTCCACGGCTTCGATAATTCCCTGGTCCATCATTTCCAAGGCAGAAGGGATAATGCCTGCTGCAATCATTTCGGAGATCGCACGTGTCGCGTCTGCAATTGTTTGAAACACCGCCAACATGGTGCGGTGCGATTCGGGATCACGAGTGAGCCTTACGATCGCTTTGGTACAAATTCCAAATGTACCCTCATTCCCAACGTAGAGGCCATGTAGATCATAACCGGGAACTTCTGCTGTAGGTCCACCGAGTTCAATGATAGAACCATCTGGTAAAACTGCCTCCAGACCAAGAACATGATTTGTCGTGACACCATATTTTAAAGTGTGAGGTCCGCCTGAATTGGTGGCAATGTTCCCGCCTATCGTACAGGCACCCTGGCTGGAAGGATCTGGAGCATAGTGATATCCCGTTCCTTTAAGTGCATTTGTCAGATGCAAATTGACCATTCCAGGTTCAACAATGGCGTAACGGTCTCTCAGGTTGATTTCCAGAATTTGCTTCATACGAGTCAAAACAATCATGACTCCTCCGCCAATTGGGAGGCAGCCTCCGGAAAGGCTGGTTCCAGCACCTCTTGCTAGGAATGGAACATTGTATTGATTGCATAGCTTGACTATTTTCGAAACCTGTTCAGTTGAAGTGGGGAAAACAACGATGTCAGGCGCATTTTTGTCGACGATATATCCATCGCACTCATAGACAAGTAATTCTTGTGCATCGTACAAGACCCCCTCTTTACCAACAGTTTCTGTTAACTGTTGAACCAGAGAGGAAAAATCAGAACTTCCCTTTTTCAACTCAGCCAATAAAGGAGTTTTTTGAGTGATCGTCTGGCTGGTTTGTTCAACCATTGCTGTGGGATACTTTCATTTAGACTGAAAGATATATTTGAGACTCTTAGGCACATTTTAGAACAAATTGTATGTAAGAATCAATTCTCTGATTACCGCTTCATACAATTCAGATCGTTTAAATTGTGACAATGGTGAGATAAGCGAGGCATTGTCATTTAGATTATCCGAAATTCATTTTTTATTGACCCAAATGGGGCTGGACCAGGCCATTTCCCCATTTGACTGAATTACACGGACATAGTACCAATCGTCCTGTTTGCCCTCTCCAGTATCTTCCAGTTCAAACTCAGTTTCCCATTGATCATGAAATACAATTCGATGCAGCATCGCTGATTCCCAGGGAAACGGGCGAGTAAATAACATCTCATTGCTAACAGCAAGATCGGCGAAAGTCTGTGACAATTGGCATTCACCCGGTTCGATACAGGAGATCGAGACTTTTGTGCTTGCATCTCCCTTGATGCGCATCACAACTGCTTTTTGAGACCAGTCATCCACTTGTTGCTTAAGCGCCGTAAATGATTGAATTTTCAACTTGTGAGCCGATTGTTCCAGGATTTGATCGCGTCGAAATTCATCGAGTGGGCCAGTTGTAAAACAGGGTTGAATTTGTTCAATACTTCCCCCGTCAACATTTACCGTGAAATTCCAATCAGCTGTGCCTCCCCAGCCTAAAGCAGGCCAAGGCCCCCAGCCATATTCAAATCTCAAGACAACAGGCTTTTCCCAGGAGTGGTTGTCTGGTTCATTGTCTACTGGAAAATTACGATGAATCACACGTCCATTTTTGAGAACTTCGACTCGATCGATGACGTCCCAGCCACGAACATGGACTTTGAGTTGACGTTGATCTGTAAACGGTAGCTCTTGTCCCATTATTTGATCGTTTAGAAAAAAGTCGAGTTCAATCCGATCTCCAGAGACAGCATAGGTGCGCCGGTTACGTATTGCATCAAAGATTGCAGGTCGGGTCAATTCAGTAGCTTTGACTGCGGCAAGACCTTCGCGGTAACCACCTGGGTGTCCCAAGTGATCGTCAGTGCTAGCAATCACTCCTAATCGATAACCCTGGTTTAGATAATATTGCAATGTGTGTTTTGTCCAACGACCTCCCTCTGTATGTCGTTTATATGGGAAAGGGGCACGATCATGCTCAGCACATCCCCATTCAGAATGGATTTCCAGAACTGGTGAAACGTCTGGTGCCAATTTTCTGGCATCAAATCCTCTATGACCAAGACGATTGGCTGGATGATGTGGAATCAGTAGACAGCCTCTTTGTCTGGCGAAGGCTTGCAGTTCCACCAAATCTTCAATCAGTTCATAGTCACCATCCATGTCTGGATAGAGAATATGATAGTCCCCTTCTTCAGTTCCATGCCGCTCATAACCCAGGATTGTGACGAACTCTCCAGGGCGATCAAATTGTTTTGCTAATTCGACAACTTCAGGCCAGCGAGAACGAGCAATGTGAAATCCGTTTCTCCACTTATGCGTGATTTTTCCATCATACTCTTCAACATCAGGCCAGTAAGAATGAGGCGTGAATGCATAAAAATCCAAATGATTTCGAGCAATTTCAAAAGAGCGATCCAGAGAGCCCAGTGCATAACCTACTTGGTTGTGGTTATGAAGATCACCAAAAAAATTTCGGTAGTTCAATTCCATCTTCCTGCAATCTAAAGTTGGAAAAGAGGGTAAAACTAATTTTTATAGAGCGTGATCTACTACGGTAACGTTATCAGAATTTATTCGATACCGAATTGCGAGTAAAAAACTGAATTGTTTTCACAACTTCTAAAACAGAGCTTGCCAGAAGCGGAGTGAAATACTTGAATTTAATCGAGTAGTGCAGAATTCGTTTTTGATTAAGGGGGTGAGGGCTTATGTAACCGTAATAAAAATTGAATGTCGTTCAATTTCTCTTTGGTAGTAGAAATGGAAGACATCAGAAAGAGGACGCTTGTGTCTATCTTTTCAAACGGTTTCCAGAGTGGCCAAGTAATTGAAATTCTTTACAGGATCGCTCGGATTTTTTCGAGAAACTCTTTGTTCGTGGGGAATTTTTTGAGCGTGCTACTGAGCTGTTCCATCGCTTCGACAGGATTTAATGAAATTAAACTTCGGCGAAGCATTGTGACACCATCCATAACCTCTGGATCGAGGATTTTTTCTTCACGCCGTGTACCCGAAAGTGTAATGTCGATAGCAGGGAATATGCGACGGTCGGAGAGATCCCGACTGAGAACCATCTCCATATTGCCAGTCCCTTTAAATTCCTGGAAAATTACTTCATCCATGCGACTACCGGTGTCAATCAGTGCTGTTCCTAAAACAGTTAGAGAGCCACCTTCATCAAATCGTCGTGCTGTTCCGAACATCTTTTTAGGAATGTCCATCGCTTTGACATCCAGACCACCGCTCATGGTACGGCCTGTATTTCCGACCCATTTATTGAACGCCCGCGCTGTTCGAGTAATACTATCCAGAAGGATGAATGCATCTTCTCCAGCTTCAGCCAGGCGTTTACCACGCTCAAAAATAAGCTGGCTTGTACGAACATGACTTTCGACGTCTCGGTCCATTGAAGATGAGATGACCTCGCCTCTAATAGAGCGTTCCATCTCTGTGACTTCTTCTGGTCGTTCGTCGATCAATAAGACCATCAAGCGGATTTCAGGATGGTTTTTACTGACCGCCTCTGCGATGTCTTGTAACAACATCGTTTTTCCGGTTCGCGGTGGAGCAACAACGAGTGCCCTTTGCCCTTTTCCGATTGGCGTAAGCAGGTCCATGACGCGCATCGTAATTGGCATGGCACCAGTTTCAAGTTTAATTTGCTCGAAGGGGTTGATAGGGGTCAACTCATCGAAGGGCTTAATTTCCATATACTGTTCAACGGTTCGACCATCAATTGATTCAATGCTTTTGAGACGTGGCCCTTGCCCTCTGGTGCCTGGACCAACTTCTCCTCGAATCAAGATGCCTTCACGCAGATTGTGTTTTTCAATAAGAGAGCTGGAAACAAATGCATCTGAGTCTTGTGCTTTGTAGTTTGCCTTCGGGTCTCGAATAAAACCGTAAGCTTTAGGGTGCAGTTCAAGAACCCCTTCGATCGTTCCTGAGATGTTTTCATTGGCTGCAGAAGAGGTAGAACGAGGACGTCGGGATTGATTTCTTCCACCATTGCCGGAACGTGATCGGCCCCCTCTATTGTTGCGACCTCGATTGTTATGTCCACCTTGACGACCTTGACCCTGGGGACCGTTGCCTTGGCCAGATCCATCTGATTTTCTTCTTCTTCGCCTTCTCCTTCGATTGCCACCTGTCTTTTCAGATTGGTCAGTCTCTGATTTTTCGGAGTTATTGTCGCCTATCGATTCAGCAGGTGTGTCTGACATATTTTCTGATTCTGTTTCGCTCTTGGATGATCGATAGCTTTCGACAATTTCGAAATTATCTTCTGCTTTACGATGGTATTCATCTTGCAGATCATCGGTTTCATTTTGGTGATGAGTGTCTTCTCCCGAGTGCTCTTCTTTTTTTTGTGTCTTTGTTGTTCTTCGACGTTTGGGTTTGTCTGAAGTTTCAGAACTTTTAGCAGCCATACAGAAAACCAAATCATTCTAAAATAGTAACGAAGTAATTAGTGACACAACTACGGCATGAAAGTATTACGAAGCAACCAATGAAAAAACCAAACTCAAGTCATTGTCAGTATGGAATCTGCAATGATGCTTGAATGCTTTAGGCATACTTCGGAATTAGCCGTCTCTTAACTCAGCGGAAACCTGACAAAGGCCTTACAACGAAATTGGCCTCGTCTTGATCTCATGAAGAAAGATTCACGCAGAGGAATAAGTTGCCCGATATTTGGACTCGACCATCGTGGCCTGTTTATTCCTGTAATTAGGACAATCGCTTATGAAATTTCATAGAGATTTAGCCCCGGCATTGAGAACAGTGAGCTTTAAAAAGCGTGTTGACGAATGCCGCTGATTAGGTGATCGTCTTGCCGATATCCTTTCAGGCAAAAAATATTGTTGTCAAAAACAGATACTTTGAAATTCAATCGTTTCAATCAAGTCCCGTCAACCAATAAATGGTTGCAAATAAGGAACTTTTAAATGTTTTCATTTAATAAGTGGTTTGGCTTTCCTGATGATTTAATCATCAGCTCTGGTCCAACTGAAATTAATAAATGGGAACAGATAACATTCACTATATTTACTATTTATTCGCACAAAACTTCAAGCCAGCAATATACTATTACGAATGTGAAGTTAAATTGCAGTATGCAACCTCAATCGGTCGCAATTTGTTTAACTTTTGGAATATCCCTTAGCGTATTTACAGAAGAGAAAATCATTTCAAGAATGTCAGACTCCTAAATGCTCTCAGGAGTGATGCTGTTGAGAAAAAATGCCCCGCTGGAAACGACTCAACTTACTTTAAAAGCCAATTTGGTTACCAGTGATATTAAATACTGGTTAATGAAAATGATCTCAAAAGCGGGTGAGATCCTCATTTGAAAAAACGGCTCACTAGAGATCCTTTATTTTGTAATATTTATCAAAACAATCTCATAGCGTCAATACTAATAATAGCTCAAGCACGTTGTACTTTTATAATAGCTTATATTTATAAGATGTCAATTCACTAAAATGATTCGATCAGATATTTTGTTCAGGCCGTGTGTTTTACTCTATTATCAAAGAATATTTGAATTACTACGGAATTTAGCAATAACTGAGTCAATAAGCTAAATAAAAGGTTAAAAATGAGTTTCAAATTATGGCTCCAAATCATTAGGAAGGCCAGAGGGAAAAGTACGTTGGATATAATCTTTGATGCGTTCGATACGATTCCCTGGATCAGGATGGGTACTGAATATTTCTGGTTGTCTACCTGCTCCTGCTGAACGCTTTAGAATATCCATTACACCAATCATTGCGTAAGGATCGTAGCCCGACATTACCAGTAATTTGACTCCCCAGCGGTCGGATTCCAGTTCATCACTTCTTCCATATTTCATATTAACTAAAGATCCAACCATTTGAGCCATTCGGGCGCTGTTAATATCACCTCCAGCCACACCAGCGGCACCTGCCAGTCCCTGAGTTAATTCCTGTTTTGCCATTTGTTGGGCTCCATGTCTAGACAGGACGTGTCCGATTTCGTGGCCGAGTACACCTGCCAATTGCCCTTCCGATTCAAGCTGTTGGTAAAGAGCGGCTGTGATAAAAATTTGACCTCCTGGCAAAGCGAATGCATTAATAACCTGGTCATCATTCAGAAGGTGGAAGTCAAACTGATAAGGATTCTGACGTCCTGCTTTTTGTAGCGATTGATTTAAGTTTTGAAGCAGACGATTCCCAACTCGATCGACGTTCGCTTGTGCCATTTGGTCTGGATGTTCTCCATGGTGTCGACTCATAATCGTGGGTAGCGCCTGCAGGCCCAGTGCAATTTCTTGCTGTTCTGTGAGTGCGACGATTTGATTTTCCCCTGTAATTTCATTGATGTCGCTCTTCATCATATAGGAAATGAAAGCAAACAGTGCGATTCCTGCTGCAATCACCAGGCGCATTTTCAACGATGAATTCCTTGAGCCGTGAGTGCTACGGATATATCGTGGCATGATTCTGAAGTCCTTGTGTATCCGAATACTGTTTAGATTAGGTATTACTTCACGCGGAATCGGAGTAATCTTTTAATATTCTAGTCCTGATGGGAACTCGGTCAATCTTCCTTATTAGCTGGAATTTTGTCGAATATTGTAGTTTCTTTTTCTTTGTTAATTAATTGAATCCGTGCTAACAATCATCTGGATAGGAATTGCGAGAAGTCAGATGATCATGCATCATGGTTTAAAGAGTGAATATTCCATTTCCTGCTTATCCCTAATCTATGAGATCTAATGATGAATTTTAGATATGCTTTTTTGTTAATCACGCTATTCCTTTTTCCACAACAAGGATTATGGTCCGCTGAGAAACAATCGGATTCAAAACCGAATATTCTTGTGATTTTGTGTGACGATCTGGGTTATGGTGACCTCGCCTGTTATGGGCATCCTCAAATTAAAACACCTCACATAGATCGTTTGGCTTCACAGGGAATGCGATTGACTGACTGCTACGCGAGTGCACCTGTTTGTTCTCCTTCACGTGCCGGGCTACTCACTGGCAGAACTCCTAACCGATTAGGAGTCTATGATTGGATTCCCGAAGGTCATCCGATGCATTTGAAGCAAGACGAAGTTACTATTGCTCAATTGTTACAGAAAGCAGATTATGACACAGCACATGTAGGAAAATGGCACTGTAATGGTTTGTTTAATTCTAAAAAGCAACCGCAACCTGGAGATCATGGATTTCAGCACTGGTTTAGCACACAGAATAACGCCCTGCCCACACATCAAAATCCGAATAACTTTGTACGCAATGGCAAGCCTCTCGGCGAGATAAAAGGTTTTTCCTGTCAGATAGTGGCAGATGAGGGCATTCGTTGGTTGAAAGAATGGAGAGCCGTTGACAAACCGTTTTTTCTTCATGTCTGCTTTCATGAACCTCACGAGCGAGTGGCATCTCCACCCGATCTTGTCAAACAGTATCTCGACACAACCTTATATGAAGATCAGGCACAATATTTTGCGAATGTTGCTAATATGGATGCGGCCGTAGGAAAGTTAATGAAAACCTTGGACGAGTTGAAATTAACCGAAAACACATTGGTCTTTTTTACTTCTGATAATGGGCCGGAGACATTGAACCGTTATGGTAAAGGTTCAAGACGATCATGGGGAACTCCCGGTGTACTCCGAGGGATGAAATTGCACATTTATGAAGGTGGAATCCGAGTGCCTGGCATCATTCGGTGGCCAGGGCGCATAGAGGCAGGTCAAGAGAGTAACGTTCCCGTTTCAAGTGTGGACATGCTACCGACGTTCTGCGAAATGGTTAACATCTCACTTCCGAAAAATCGTGAGTTAGATGGAACGAGTTTGCTACCATTGTTTGCAGGGAATAATGACCTGCAAAGATCAACACCTCTGTTTTGGAATTATTATCGAGCCAATAGCACACCTCGCGTTGCGATGCGCGAAGGGGATTGGAAAGTGGTCGCACATTGGAGTGGCCCCGAAGGAATCCGTCGTTTGGGAAATAATGTCAATTCCATTTCTCAAGAGTACATTAAAAACGCGAAGTTGACTAAGTTTGAGCTTTATAACTTGAAAGAGGATATCAGTGAGCAGCACAATCTAGCCTGGCAGGAGCGGGAACGGCTGAATCACCTGAAAAAGAAATTGAATCAGAAATATAAGGAAGTCCAAAAAGAAGGTCCTGTTTGGGATACGAAGTCATACGAGCAAAGCCGTGAAAAATCGCTATTTAAAGATCAGGCGAAATAGTTCGGTATTGATCACAAGCTTATAATGATTGGTTTCAAATTCCTGATAGAGCATTCTGATGCATTTACCTGTTCTCATTGCCTGAGAGGGTTGCTAAAGTAAATACTCAAACCTTTGATTGATTCTCGGTTATAACTCGATTCTCATTATTTAATACATGGAACTAGCATGTACTGTTTCCGCTTTCTCGGTCTATTATGTTTGATTATCACACTTGCAGTTCCTGTTCAAGTTAGTGGGCAAGCCAAACTAAATGTCGGTTTTGAGTTAACTGCCTTTGCACTGACAAATGCAAAAGTAGTCACTAAACCTGGAGCTGAATTGGAAAATACGACCATTCTGATTAGAAATGGTTTGATCGAAAAGGTCGGTTCTGATCTTAAGATTCCCTCAGATGCAGAAGTGATTGATTGCCAGGGGATGCATATTTATGCTGGATTCATCGATGCTGCCTCGAGTAGCCTCATCAACAAAGAAGTTAAGCCTCCAAAGCCAAGTGAACGAAAAGTAGACTTCGGACGGCATGCGCTGGCGGCGACACGCCCCGATAATCGCAATTATCTCAGCCCGGATTTTCAAGTGAATCAGGCAGTCACAGACAAAAAAAACAGTTTCACGAACTATCAGAAAGCGGGCTTCACTTCAGTTCATATCTTACCTCAGGGGAAAATCGCCAGTGGACACGGGACTCTGGTTTCAACAAGTGAGCACCCCGTGAGAGAATCTACGTTAATCAAATCCACGATGAGTTCTTTCAGATTATACGCTCCTAAAGGTAATGTTTATCCAAAGACCTTGATGGGGGCTGTTGCTCATTTAAGACAAACATTCCTGGATACTCAGCATTACGAACATCATTGGGACTTGTATCAGGATCAATCTGCTTTCATTAAACGGCCTCCAACAGATCCCACGTATGTGGCTTTACTAGAAGTTCTACATACGAAGGAAGTTCCTGTATTTGCAGCAAATTCGCGCGATGAAATTTTACGAACGCTCGATTTTTGTGGTGAATTCAAAATCAAACCGGTTATCTGGGGTGGAGCGGAAGCACATCTTTGTCTGGATCGATTAAAAACAGAATCCCAAGGCATTATCTTCCAGTTGAATTATCCAGAAAAACCTAAGGTTGAAGATAAGACGGAAACGAAAAAACTCACTACAGAGATATCAGAACCATTACGTGTCCAAAAAGAGAAGCTCCGACTTTGGAAAGAACGGATTCATGGTCTGACGATGCTGGCTGAAAGTGGTTTGCCTGTTTCCGTTTCTTCCGAATCATTAAAGAATCGTGAATCAGATTTGATACCTCAATTAAGGATAGCAGTGAAAGAAGGATTGTCTGCAGAAAAGGCGCTCCGGTTTTTGACTCTGGGGGCTGCAAATATCCTGGAGATAAACCAAAGGCTCGGGACAATTGAAAAAGGGAAACTGGCTCATCTGGTAATTATGTCGGGCCCTTGGGAGAAGGATGATACGAAAGTTCGCTATCTGTTCGTTGATGGGGTCAAACTGGATTTTTCAGACAAATCTAAGGTCGACAAGGAAAAATCACCAGGAACGATCTCGCCTGAAAAAGAACGGCCTGCGAATATCGATTTGGCGGGAGTCTGGGGGGTGGAAATTCAGTCTGCACAGGGAAAAGTGATCGGACAGCTACAAATTTCTCAAGAAAAAGAGCACTTGCGAGGCACTTTTACTAGTGAAAAAGGTGATGGCAAAGTGACCTCAGGTAAGATTGAGAAAAGTCAGTTTCAATTTACTGTAGCGATTGGAGCCGGAGAACACGCAATTGAGCTTCAGTTTAACGGAGCGCTTGGAAAAGAGACTAAGCCAGAACGTATTTCAGGTAAATTAAAATCGGCCTTTGGTACAGAGACCAGTTGGTCTGCTGTCCGTAAAAAAACGAAATCTGAATCCACTTCTAAAAATCCTATTCAATTATCTATTGAAGGTGCAGGCAATGAATTATTAGACGATTTATTTTCTGATGCAATTGTCGCCAAAAAACCAGACCTGAAGGAAACAGAGACAAAACAAAATAATTACCATCAATTCAAAACAGAATTAGAATCCGATCGAGTCAGACGTGTTCTGAAAACGGATGGGAATCTTGTATTGAAGAATGGTATTGTGATTAAAGTCACCGGCAAGATTCTGAAAAATACATCGATTCTGGTAAAAGATGGTAAGATTTCGAATATCGGGAAACAATTGAAATTCCCTGCTAACACGACAGTGATAGATATTACAGGTTTATATGTCATGCCTGGAATTATCGATACTCATAGCCATATTATGATCACTGATGGGATCAATGAATCATCGCAGTCAATTGTACCTGAGGTACGTATTAAGGATGTGGTTAATACGACCGATCCATCAGAATATCGAGCGCTAGCAGGTGGTGTGACCACGGCTCGACTCTTCCATGGCTCGGCTAATGTTATTGGAGGCCAGGATGGCGTTGTCAAATTAAAACATGGGAAACCGGCTCAAGAACATATTCTGCACGATGCACCTCAAGGGGTGAAATTTGCGCTGGGTGAGAATGTCAAATTCCGAACGTCGCGGTTTCCTAATACCAGAATGGGAGTCGAAGCTACATTGCAGCGAGCGTTTCTGGAAGCTGTGGATTATCGACGCCAGTGGCAGGAATTTGAGAAGGCTCAAAAATCCGAGATCAAACAAAAACGGTTGCCTCCCCGCCGAGATCTACGATTGGAAGCATTGGCTGATATCGTCAATCATGAAAAATTTATTCATTCACACTGCTATCGGGCAGATGAGATCCTGATGCTGCTCCGAGTTGCTTCTAATCTTGGTATCCGAGTCTGGTCGCTACAACATGTGCTGGAAGGTTATAAGATTGCTCCGGAAATTCTTACACATGGAGCCAGTTGTAGTACATTCTCGGATTGGTGGGCTTACAAAATTGAAGCGTTTGATGCCGTGCCTCATAATGCAGCACTACTCAATGAAGCTGGCGTGAATACGGTTGTTAAAAGTGATGATTGGGAACTGATCAGGCATCTTTATCTCGAAGCCGCTAAAACAGTACGCTACGGGAACATGACTTTTAATGACGCTCTTCGAACCATTACGATTAACCCCGCTCGAGAGCTGGGTTTGGATCAGAGAATGGGATCGATTGAAATAGGGAAAGATGCTGACTTTGCTATTTTTAGTGGTCATCCATTAAATGCATTTTCTCGTTGTGAAATGACGATTATTGAGGGGGAGGTTTATTTCGATCGGAAAAAACAACCCACGGCGATGTCCGAGTTAGCAGAGCGACGGTCTGCTACTCCTCAAGTTGAAATTGCCTGGCGTAAGGGGGAGCCGCTATCATTGCCGTCAGACGATGTTAAAGAGTTTGCAATTAAGGGGGCAACACTCCACCCGATTGATGGAGCAGATATTTTCGATGGGACTATCATCGTTCGAGGGGAAAAAATCGACTATGTCGGCGCTGCGAAACCGCTTCCGAAAAAGATGAAGGTGATCAACGCGAAGGGGCTACACGTCTATCCGGGATTGATTGACTCTGGTTCTACATTAGGGCTCACGGAAATTGATAAAGTTCGAGAAACACGAGACTATGCAGAAAGTGGTGATCTACAACCAGATTTGCGAACTGGCGTAGCGATCAATCCCGATTCTGAACTGTTTCCAGTGGCACGCGCTGGTGGGATTACAACAGTTCTAGTATGCCCTCAGAGTGGTTTGATTTCAGGGCAAGCTTCAATCGTTCAGACAGCAGGTTGGACGGCACCGGAGATGGTTATGAATCTTGAAGCGGGCTTACAGATCATTTGGAGTACAAAAAAAGAGCGTCAACAGGAATTGAAAGACTTCATCAGCCAGGCACGGCTTTATCAAAGAATTAAAAGACAGGCTGAAAAGAATGGCTCAAAAGTTCCAGTGACCGATCCTCGTTTCGAGGCATTGATTCCCTATCTTGATAAAAAGAGGCCTGTTTTTATTGAAGCCAATTCACAGAAGGAAATTGCTGGTGCCCTGCTCTTTGCAGAAGAGGAAAAATTAGACATCATCATTACGGGGGGGACTGATGCCTGGAAGCTATCAGATGAATTAAAATCCAGAAACGTGTCGGTGATTGTAGGGCCGGTTATGAAGCGTCCTGCAGAAGGCCATGATCCTTTTGATGCACCTTATGCCAATCCGGGACATCTCTATGATGCGGGCGTTACATTCTCGATTCGTTCCAATAGCGCCTGGAATTCACGGAACACTCCATTTGAAGCCGCTATGGCAGTCGCCTATGGTTTACCCGAAGAAGCCGCATTGCGAGCAGTAACTTTATCTGCCGCAGAAATATTGGGGGTAGACAATCAGATTGGTTCTCTGACGGAGGGCAAGTTGGCAAATATGATCATTACAGACGGATCACCTTTGCAGCATACTTCGCATATCAAAGCAGTTTGTGTTGGTGGAAAAATACTACAGCCAGAAAGTAAGCAAACACGATTGTATGAGCGTTATCGTACCCGGTTACAGGCAATCCAAAAACCCTCCAGGAAAGATCCCACTAAGACGGTGCCCTTGGAGACTCAAAAATCAGAATCCGCAAAGAAGCCAGCGAATACAAAATAAATATTAAGTTGACTTAGCGTAGAACTGCCGTTTCAAGCTGTTCGATTTTCAGGACATGCATCGTACGGCTATAGCGATCAGGATTCTTTTTGAATTCATTGCGTGATTCTACATCAACAAATAAATATAAGTTTTGATCGTAATAAGCACCATATTTCAAGTTTCCAGGTATGGCACGATCTTGTTTGTTGAGAATCACAGGATCGCAGCCCAGTAACTGTGGGGCATAACGTCCTGGATCAATTTTAAAAATTTCTAACTCAGTCTGACTTGCCAGATGATAAGTGATTCCCTGGTAAGGCCAGTTGAATTCTTCTTTGCCCTTTTCCCATTTTCGGTCGCGTGTCAGAGTGACCGGACTGTATCCATCTAGACCTAACTTTGGAGGCTCAGTGGCAACATAAGTATTTTCTTCTGTTTCAAAAGACTCGGTTGTTTCTTGTTGTTCTAGTTTTTGCATGAGTTCTTGCTTACTTTTTTGAGCCAGATATACTCGCCGATCATTTTCATAACGAGAGGCGCCACGACCTAAGAAGCTTAAATAAGTGTTTTTGGCCTGCATGCCTTCTGTACGAGTAATGATCGTGCCAGTGGGGGTTAAAAGGATATCACTGGGAAGTGAACGAACGTTAAAACGCTCAACCAGATGCTGGTTTTGATCACTGTCAATTTTGACGGCAATAAAACGTTTACCAAACTGACTGGTGAGAACCTGAGTGTTTAACACACTCTGATCCATCTGACGGCAAGGTCCGCACCAGGAAGCGTGGAAATGCAGTAAAATAGGAAGGTCTTTTTGTTTTGACATCTTTTGAGCTATTTTAAAATCATGCAACCACTCACCGGCCAAAGATTGATTGATCGATATAGCAATCAAAGTGACCGTGATTGTTATTATCGATAAATAGCATTTCTTTGAATTCCATTTGGTTGATTGCATGAAAGTACCTCCACAAATCGTTCTGGATATACGAACGGAATGTCGTTCAGTAAAGTGGATATCAGATTTTTTATTGTTCTGGCATCTTCTTGATTATCGGTTGGACCTGGGGAGGTTATTGTGAAGTATTACACACGAATTGAATGGGATTAAAAGGAAATGAAAAAAACGCAGGGTCATAACGGAGGTGTTTATTTACTAGCAAGCAAACTCGAGCCAGTTTGACTAACCGGTATTGTGAAATTAGCAATGAGCGTTTTTGGATTGTTCGGGGAGTGATGGAAGAAATGAGAGAAAGCTTTCCAGTAATGAACGGCCACTTTCTGTCAAAATTGACTCGGGGTGAAATTGAACACCAAACAGTGGGGCTGTTTGGTGCTCAATTGCCATCGGAATTCCCTCTTCCGTCCTGGCTGTGATCTCAAGATCAGAAGATAGTGATGCTTCATCAATAATCAAGGAATGGTAACGCGTTGCCTTGAATGGATTAGGCAGGTTGGACAATAAACGGGATTTTTGATGATAGATTAAAGAAGTCCGGCCATGAACAGGTTCCGGTGCTTTGATGATTTTCCCACCAAAGCTGGCAGCGATCGTCTGATGTCCCAGGCAGACTCCCAAAATTGGGACTCGATGAGTAAAGTGTGTTATTAGTTCCTGGCTTACACCAGCCTCATTCGGAGTACAGGGGCCGGGAGAAAGTACAAGTGCGTCAGGTGAGATTTGTTCGGCCTGTGCTAGAGTCATTTGATCATTTCTGATGACTAAGGTCTGTTGCCCTAACTCTTCAAAATAGCGGGCCAGATTGAAGACAAAGCTGTCATAGTTATCAATGATCAGGATCATGAAATTGCTTCTGAAAATTAACGTTATTTTTGTAGTGCGGCTATCATCCCTGCGGCTTTATGCAGGGTTTCTTCATATTCCAGCCTTGGATGACTTTGTGCTATGATTCCCCCTCCCACAGGAAATTGAATCCATCCATTTCTGACAGTAAAAGTGCGAATCAGAATATTACTGTCGAATTCTCCATTCAAACCGGCATAGAACAGACTGCCACAATAAGGGCCACGGACAGTCGGTTCCAATTCCGCAATGATTTCCATTGATCGTACTTTTGGCGCGCCTGTGATAGAACCGCCGGGAAATGAAGCTGCCAGTAAGTCCCAGACTGTTTTACCCGGTTTGAGTTGTCCTCGCACTTCTGAGACAAGATGTTGTACGGTTTCGTACGTTTCGACTTCACAGAGATGTGGAACGTGAATGGAACCTGGTTTGCAGACACGAGAGAGATCATTGCGGAGTAGGTCAACGATCATTACATTCTCAGCATGATCTTTTTCGCTTTCACGTAGTTCATCACGTGTCAATAAATCTGCTTCCGGCATGAATTTTCTACGACGAGTGCCTTTAATGGGGCGCGTTTCCACTTCTTGGTGTGAGACATTCAGGAATCTTTCAGGTGAAGCACTGACAACGGCCCAGTCATCCCAACCAAAATAACCTGCAAACGGAGCCGCATTTTTTGAGCGTAAATTCAGATAAAGTTCAGCAGGATGTCCTGTGCTGCGGCTCAGCAGGCGTTGCGAAAAATTTGCCTGAAAAATATCGCCAGCATAGATGTATTCAATGATCTGTTCGATCTGTTTCAGGAATTGTGTTTTACTGAAGTTACTCAGTATCTCTTCGTTCCGTTCAACAGGATAAACAGGAGAAAGTTGATTAAGAGGCAGTTTATTTGCATGCAAAAAAGCACTTTGTGAGAGTGCGGCCAATCGGTCGTGTTGATTAAAGTTGGAAGTATCAATTCTTGTTTTAAGTGACTTCAGCCGTTCTGCAGCAAGATTAAGATCTTGTGTTTGCAGACTTTGATCGAAACCTTGGACGATGAGCCATGCCCGATGCTGATTATGATCCCAGGCGATCACCCAGTCGTAAAAACCGACAGCCAAGTCCGGGAGTTGAAACTCATCGTGGGAGGCACGGGCGAAGTTCTCCCAGCTTTGTCCCAACTCGTAGGAAAGTAAGCCTGCAAAGCCTCCTTGGAACGGTGGAAGTCCAGGAATCGATTCCACAAGATTTTGAGTATAAACGTCTCGAAACGATTCAAAAGGATCAGCGGAATAGTGAGTATTTTGGATTTGAATGCGTGTGAGTGGGTTACACATCAAATAGGAGAACTGTCCTTGTGATGAGGTTTGACGTGCACTTTCCAAAAGTAAGAGGCTGTCATCACCTGCAAATTCAAGAAAGATCTGTTCTACATCTGGATACGGAGTCAGTTCTTCCACGAGAGGAAGCTGGCTTGCGACTTGCCCTCCCTGCTCCAGGGATTGATGAGAGAAATCCTGAGATATGTTTCCCGACATTACTTTATCATGATTCACAGTGAAAAACGTGATGCGTGCGCGTTAGAGCGAGACGCAATGGAAGGCCTCAGTATAACATGAGCCAGGTGGTTAAGGAATCATCAGCGAGGTCCACATTGTGGCTCTTCGCCCTGTTTTCGTCTGCGTTCATTGGCACTGACTTCCTCTTGTGATAGAAAACCCCAGTTTAATGGCTGATCTTGTTGATATTGCTTTCCCAATGTTAAAGCAGTTACTGCTTTACACATTTCGTAACCCAGGTAAAACGCATGCGAAGCATCTAACCCTTTAGGATTGGCCTCTAAAAACTGATCAAATAGTTCATAAGGGTCAGTTCCTTTCCAGTATCCGTCACGATTCATGACGTGTAGTTGGTTCTCCTCAGCAAAGATCCGGTAATTCGGGTCACGGATATTTTGGGCAAGATTACTTAATGCATCAGATCCTCTTTCGTTAAGCTTGGCATCTCGCAACATAACAAGCTGGTAATGAATGTGTTTCGGCAAGCTTTTGTTTTCGATGGCATATTTGATGAGTCGTCTCGCGTAGTCAAATTCTCGGATGGCGCTGCAGGCCCAGTTGATCACTTCGGTAGCAAGCACGCTATGAATTTGAAGTTCCTGACAGAGAGCGGCAAGTAGAACATTGATTCCCGCCGTGTCTACTTCTGTCAGTTCAGTTAAATTTCCGATACCCATCATGATTTCAAAATCAGGAAATTCTTTTCTTGCCCTGTAGTAACGTTCCAGGGATGTTGTGAACCCAAAGCCAATTGGTTCCAGAATTGGATCTATTCGAAAGGGAGTGTCAGATCGAACCAATTGATCAACGATGGTACACAGAGAATCGAAATCACTGGGAAGATTCGGGATGGCAACGACTTCAGTTCCCAGTTTTGAAACCCAGTCGAGATTAGTTTGATTACAACTGAGGATGAGTTCGGCTCCATTACCAACAGCCGCTTCTACTTCTGCTCGATCAAAACTGTCGATGGAGACGCGGTATCCTGAATCAACCAGCATCCGTACGATCTCTCCAGCGCGTTTTGTGCTTTCTCCGGGGATACAACCTACATCGATCAGATCGGCTCCATTTTGTCGGTAATGTTCTGCCTGTTGCAGGATTTCTTCATTCGACATCAGTGGGGCATGATTGATTTCGGCTAAGATTTCGATATCGTATTGAGACAGATCTTTTGGTGCCTTCCCCTCTTGTCCAAAATATTCGGGCAGGTCGAAGTGGTCCTTGGGGCCCCTTTTGAACGGAATTCCAAAGTGGTCAATGAGAACTTGAAGATCACCTTTACACATACCAGGCAGCATGACCCAGTTGATGCCGTCAGGAACTGTTAGTCTGCGTTTGACCAGAGGAACGTGCATCAAAGCAGCAACCTGGACATTCAACACAATGACCTCAAATTCAAAACCAACCTGAGGGGCAAGTTTTTCCAATACTTCGCGCAATGAATATTCAGCCAGCTTGCCCGTCACAAACAGGATGCGTTCCTGTTTCATAGTTGGTCTCTCTTGAAGTCTTATAACTGTTTATCTACTAGCGAACCCAGTTTTTGGGGAAACCATCAAGGGCTGCTGCATCGTCTGGTAACCAGGTCACTGTTTCCTCAATTTTTTTCGCCAATTCCGTGTCTTTGGTTGTGATTGCTTTCACTCGGTGTGTTTGTAGTTTGACGGTTACGGCAGCATAGCCAACACTTAAATCTGGATGATGCCACCCTGCTTCTGCCAGATAACCTATGGTATTCACCAGCATGAGCGTATGAGCCCAACCGGGAGTTGAATACTTTCGTCTAATCCAACCATCTCGGAGTTCCCATTCGGAATGAGTGTTCAAAAACTCTTGTATCTGTTCTTCTGATAAAATCTGATCTTCTGTCATGCTTACCTCAATGATTCTGCTTGAATTGATGGGGACAATATCGAAGCACCATGTCACTTTTAGTCCGATAGTAACTATAGCGAAACTTTAATGCACTCCCAGGAGTAAATTCTATGGGTAGAGCGGGTTTCAATTTCATAACATTCTTAAGTATCGATGTGAGTCTGAAAAGTCCTAAAGCGATGCTCCACAAGACTTAAATGCAAAAACTGACTACCTTTTGAGCCGATAGTAGAGTAAAATAACAACAATGTAGGTTTTGTCATTTTAAAATTGATTGAAGTGTTAGACCTTCTCCCACCCCTTGGTCCCTCCACAAATTTCATCTAACCGAGAAAGAACTGGAAAATGAAGCGGCCTTTGATCCTGTTTCATCCTTTGTTGTCATCTCACGTGGTCAAAACTGTTTGTCACTTGATCATCTTTGTGCTATTGGCATTTCCAGCGATGTCTTTACTCGAAGCAGCCAATAAAATTCCTGCTGATCAAATTGAGTTTTTCGAAAAGGAAATTCGCCCTGTTTTAGTAAAACGCTGTTATGCTTGTCATGGCCCTAAAAAGCAGGAAGCCAGCTTACGACTGGATTCCCATGCCTGGATGATGAAAGGCAGTGACAGCGGTAAAGCCGTGATTCCAGGAGACCCACTCAAAAGTAGAATTATCCAGGTGATCCAATATCATGATGACGACAGCCAGATGCCTCCTGATGGGAAAATGCCTTCTCGTGAAATAGCCGCTTTGACTCGTTGGGTCAAAATGGGAACACCTTGGCCATTTTCTGATAAAGATCCCAAAGCGGTTCCTGCGAATGGGACTTATGATTTTGCGACATTGTCCAAAAGTCATTGGGCGTTTCGTCCTGTGAGAAACCCTGAATTACCCAAAGTGAAGAACCAAGAAAGGGTTTCTTCTCCGGTAGACCTTTTTGTGATTTCACGTTTGGAAGAAAAAGGTCTATCGCTTTCCCCGCGCCTTGATCGAAGGAAATTGATTCGAAGAGCATCGGTTGATTTAACAGGCTTACCTCCTACCTTTCAAGAAGTAGAAGCTTTTGTGAATGATCAATCTCCAGATGCTTATGAAAGGCTGGTTGATCGCCTGTTGGCCTCACCACGCTATGGAGAACGTTGGGGGAGACATTGGCTGGATGTTGCTCGTTATGCAGATACCAAGGGCTATGTTTTTACATCAGAGCGTCGCTACCCGTATTCCTATACTTATCGAGATTATGTCATTCGCGCTTTCAATGAAGATCTCCCTTATGATCGTTTCATTCAAGAACAATTAGCGGCAGATCAGCTGGATCGCAAAGGAGATGATCGTTCACTGGCTGCACTTGGTTTCCTGACCGTGGGTCGTCGTTATCGAGGGAACATACACGATATCATCGATGACCGCATTGATCTTGTCTCCCGAGGTTTATTGGGTTTGACTGCCTCCTGTGCTCGCTGTCACGATCACAAATTTGATCCTGTTCCGATCAAGGATTATTATTCATTGTATGGAGTTTTCTTTAGTAGCTATGAGCCGGAAGAAAAAGATTTACCATTAATCGGAAAACCGAAGTCGGAAAAAGCACACAAAAAATATCAGGCGGAACGAGCAAAACGCCAGAAAAAATTAGATGATTTCATACATGAAGAATCGGAAAAATTCAGAGCGAAGGCACGTTTGACAGTAGCAGATGTGTTACAAGCAATTGTAGAAAAAGAAAAACTGGCGAATGAAAAGCCTCAATATGAGAAAGAGGCACCTCACCGAGGATACGTGGCTCTCTGGCAAGCTTTTCTGAAACGCAAAGCAAAATCATACCGCGCTGTCTTTTCACCTTGGATGGCATTCGTTTCAGTCAAAAAAGAAAATTATCCAGTCGGTGCCTCTGAAGTCATCCAAAAATTAGCTAGTCAAGAAGGGGAAACGCTGCCAGAAAAAAGATTCAACCGTTTGATTGTACATGCATTGAAAAACAACCCACCACAATCAATTTATGATGTATGTCGAATTTATGGTAACGTTTTTAAAGAAGTGGAACAGCAGTGGCTCAATACGCTTGAGACAGCCAAAAAGGCGAAAGCGAAATTACCTGATAAACTTGCTGACAAAGATGCAGAAGAAATTCGTCAAATTTTATATCACCCAGAATCACCGACTGCAGTGAGTGACAATCTTGTTCAGGCAGGATTTAATCGGGCTCAAAGAAATAAAGTTCGGCAATTTCAGAAGAATATTCAGACATTGGATGTAACATCCCCGGGCGCACCTCCACGAGCGATGGTGGTTTATGACAAGGACAAGCCGATCACTTCACATGTCCATTTACGAGGGAATCCCGGTCGACGTGGTGAAAAAACGCCGCGTCAATTTTTCAGGATTTTGGCTGGAGAAGATCGAAAACCATTTCAGAAAGGAAGTGGTCGTCTGGAATTATCAGAGGCGATTGCTTCTCGGGATAATCCATTAACGGCCCGAGTTTTTGTTAATCGGGTTTGGATGCATCATTTTGGACAGGGAATCGTGAGAACTCCCAGCAATTTCGGTGTCAGAAGTGATCCACCCACTCATCCAGAATTATTAGATTATCTAGCATATCGATTTATGGAAGAAGGCTGGTCTATCAAGTCGCTTCACAAGACAATTATGATGTCAGCAACATATCAACAGGGTTACCAGGAAAACCGACAGGCAAACTTGATTGATGCCGATAATCGTTTACTTTGGAAACGATCTCCACAGCGACTCGACTTTGAAGCGATGCGAGATTCACTTTTATTAGTCTCAGGACAACTCTCTGAGGAACAGGGAGGTAAAAGTTACCTGATTGACCGGATTCCCACGCACCCACGACGTACCGTTTACGGTTTTGTGGATCGTAATAACCTGCCGAATATATTTCGTACATTTGATTTTGCTAATGTGGAATCAAGTACCGCACAACGACCATTTACAACAGTTCCACAACAAGCTTTGTTTGCATTGAATAGTCCCCTGGTAATTGAGCAGTCTGGATTGTTAGTCAAAGATTTAAGTCTGGAAAAAATGGCCGCTGATAAAGGGGTTGATTCTGCGATCGAAAAACTCTATCAACGTGTCTTCCAACGGAAACCATCAGGTGAGGAAAATGATCTCGGTAAGGCATTCTTAAAACATCATCGAGATCAGATTAAGACACCCGCTCGAATGAGTGGATGGGAAAAGTATACTCAAGTGCTTTGTACGTCCAATGAATTCATGTTTGTAGACTAATGTGAAAAATATCAATGATAGTAGGAGCCTGTTCTGATGGCTGAGGCGATTCGACATTTTAATTGCGATCCAATTATCACGCGGCGGCAAATGTTGCAGCGCTGTGGTACTGGATTTGGATCAATGGGACTGGCCTCGTTAATGGCTTCACAGGGTTTGTTGGAGGAAGCGAATGCGGCACCAGACCACCAGTCACCGATGGCTCCCAAAAAATCGCATTTTCCTGCAAAAGCAAAACATATTATTCACATTTTTTTGAATGGTGGTGCCTCGCAAGTTGATACGTTCGATCCGAAACCAGCGTTAGCAAAATATGCTGGTAAGATGCTGCCGAGTAAAAATCTCCGTACCGAGCGAAAAACTGGTGCCGCCCTGCCTTCTCCTTTTAAGTTTAAAAAGTATGGAGAGAGTGGCCTGGAGGTGAGCGAGCTTTTTTCGGAGTTGGGAGAATGCGTGGATGATATTGCATTTGTGCGATCGATGTACACAAATGTGCCTAATCACGAACCTTCGTTGATGATGATGAATTGTGGAGATCTCATTCAGCCACGTCCAAGTATGGGGGCCTGGGTTACTTATGGTTTGGGAACAGAAAACCAGAATCTTCCCGGGTTTGTGGTGATGTGTCCTGGAGGTTATCCAATTACGGAGTCTGCTAACTGGCGATCCGCATTTTTGCCCGGCGCCTATCAGGGCACTCATATCGACACAAAACATTCTGATATCGAAAAACTGATTGCGAATATTAAAAACAAAAAACTTTCATTGCCAGAACAGCGCCTGCAGCTTGACTTGCTGCAGGCCTTAAACCGGAAGCATCAGTCGGTACGATCTCAGGAATCCGCATTGGAATCCCGAATTCAATCATTCGAATTAGCTTATCGAATGCAGATGCAGGCCTCTGATGTTTTTGATATTAAACAAGAGCCAAAACACATCCATGAAATGTATGGCACTGGAGTTCACGCGCGACAATTGATGATTGCACGCAGGTTAGTAGAACGAGGTGTGCGCTATGTCCAACTCTGGCATGGAGCAGGTCAACCCTGGGACAATCATGATGAAATTGAAAAAGGCCATCGGAATTTAGCCAATCAATGTGCCCGGCCGATTGCGGCTTTATTGAAAGACCTGAAGCAGAGAGGGCTTTTACAAGATACGATCGTCATGTGTGGTGGAGAGTTTGGAAGAACCCCTGTAGTGGAGTTACCGACTCCTGGCGCGAATGCTGGCAAGATGAATGGACGCGACCACAATAATCATGGTTTTACTGTATGGCTGGCTGGGGGAGGTGTTAAAGGTGGTCAGGCTTATGGTGCCACTGATGAGTTTGGTTTTGCAGCCGTTGAAAACAAAGTTCACGTCCATGACTTGCAGGCCACAGTACTCAAGTTACTCGGTTTTGATCACGAACGTTTGACTTACCGTTTTGCAGGGAGAGACTTTCGCTTGACTGATGTTCATGGAAAAGTCGTTGATGAGCTTATCGCCTAATTGAACGGCTGAATCATATTATTTTCCAACTAAGCCGTTTCTTTGTGCTTATACACATAGAAATCCGCAGCTTTGAGTGATTTATCACATAGCAGAGCTTGACCTTATCTAAAAAATAAGGAAGCATTGTTAATGCACATTGGTATCTTGCAGATGCTATTTTCATTTTAAAGATTGATTGTGCGTTCAAGGCGATTTAAGGGGGAATTTGTGGCCGGTGATAACGAACGTATTAAATTGACTCTTGATTTACTTGGTAGCGGACTTTTTCCCATCATTGAGCAGGAAATGAAAGCCGTTTATCAAGATGATTGGATTGATCGCGCTAAAGAGAGTTTTCGGAATTCTCCAATTACATCTCAACCATCGGGTGATGCCATTCGATGGGATGCCCATTCAACTCTCTTAATCTTGTGGGACCATTGGAATAGTGTCTTTCGCAATCGCTTGACTCCACTGGAGAGAAGTTATGTTGGTGAACTTAGAGAATATCGAAATCGCTGGGCGCATCAAAGCCAGATAAAAACGCAAGATACTCTGCGGATTCTTGATACTGCTTCCCGGTTATTATCGGCCGTAGGAGCCACTGATGAAGCAAAACAGCTAAAAAGCGAACGCGATAAATTGTTGGGTCAAATATTGCAGCAGCAAGGCAAAAATATCTATGACTCCAGTGACCATCAACGTGATCGAGTACGGGATGCGATCATATTTTTGATTTGTGCTCTTGCCACCATTTTTGTCATTATCAATTCTTATGGTACTGAAGCGCCTGCAATATTTTTTGCTGGTTTTGTCGGGATTGTCTTCGCCTTTTTGGCATATCAACGGTGGGTGACTCCTGATCGTCCCACACATGGTGCGCATGAATGTACCAACTGTGGGAAAGTCATCTACGGTGAGTCATGCCCTTATTGTAACGAGAACAATCTTGCCTGACTCAAATATTAGTCGAGCCATTCATCTTCCGGATCAAATTTGGGGAAGACGATATTGATGATTTTCATCGTTCCAATGGCCCGATGACGCACTCCCGGCGGTATGACGATTGACATACCGGCTTTGACTGGAATCAGTTCATCGTCCAATTGCATCTGGGCATCTTCGCCACATTCAAGGAAGTAATAGGTTTCTGTTAGCTTTCGATGATAATGCAGTTCCGCAGTCTCTGATATTTCTGTCACATGTAAGGTACCAGGAAACTCAGGTACATCAGCAAAAGCGCGTCGTGCGGTACCACAGGGGCATGACGTGCCTTCTATTTGAGAAAAATCAGCGAGATGATATTTTTTCTTTGTCGATTCCGTCATCGAATTATTCCCGATGTGGTGTATTGTGTGATTCTTTTAAAGGGAGAATATTTTTCAGATATTCTATAATTACTATTATAGCGACTGATTCATCAAAGAAAACATTCACTCGGATTTATTGATTTCATCCAGTAAGACTCTTAAAAAAGGCTCGACATCCGTCACCAGACCAATGGTCTGAAAAGTTCCACGATCGGCCAGTTTTGTGACAGTTGCCGGATTAATATCAACACAAACTACTTTCACGCTGGCGGGTAATAGATTACCAACAGCAATGGAATGGAGTGTTGTGGCAATCATCAAGCAGAATGATACCCCCTGCACCAACTCGCGCATTTTGCGTTGCGCCTCTACGGAGTCAGTAATTACATCCGGTAAAGGTCCATCATCGCGAATACTACCTGCCAACAGGAAGGTCACATCTTTTTTGACACACTCATACATAATTCCGGAATTCAATACGCCTTTGTCAACTGCATTTTTAATGCTACCCAAACGGCGTATACGGTTAATGGACCGTAAGTGATGCTCATGCCCTTCTTCGGTTGAACTTCCATGTTCAATTGAAATACCGAGACTGGTTCCGTAAAAGGACTCTTCGATATCATGCGTGGCAAGTGCATTTCCAGCAAACAGTAAATTGACGTAGCCCTCACTGATCAGTTGACTGAAGTAGTCTCTGCTGCCGGTATGAACGACTGCGGGACCTGCAACAATCAGGATCTTTCCCTCCCCTTCTCTGGCACGCCGCATTTCCGATGCGATTTCCCTGACAGTAACTCCTTTAGGTTTTTCACTTGAGACTGTACTATGCATGAAAGAAAAGCCAGAGTTTTGTGGTGAACTTCGTGCTGTGGGTAGAATTCTGATTCCCTGATAGCCAGTGACAACCAGTTGGCCTTTTTGCACATCAGACATAGGCAGGCAATGCGCCGTTTGTCGATCGGGACTGACAATAATGCCACAGTCCATTTCCTGTAAATCAACAGAGGTCCAGTTTCCGTCAATGCGAATTTCTGTTTTCTGATTTGTTGTGCAATAGAATCCTTCCGGGAAGGCACCATCCATATCGGCGGATTCTAAAATACAGTCATGTTTCTGTACAGGAACTGCTCCATGTTGTGCGATTTGGGTTAATATCTTCTGCAAAGTCTCTTCGTCTTTTGCAGAAACCTTTACCTGGGCGTGGCTACTATCCGTTCGTAACTGACCGATTGAAATGTCATTGATGGAAAAATCGCCTCCCAAAACTGTAATTTCATCAAGAATCTTCGGCAGTAATAAGCTATCAATAATATGCCCTTGTATTTCGATTTCTTCGCTGATCGCGTCTGCAGCTGCAGATTGATTATCTGGCTTATGATCAGGTGAATGGTTCATAGGTTGTCCATCCTTGCTGGGGTGACCAATTGAAATGAAAGAGTTAAGTCAGGTCTTGAAAACGAGACATGGTTTCTTGCCTTAATATTTTACAATTTATTGATCAAAATAGTACTCTGAAAATAATGTTTGCTGCCATCCCTATCATATTATTTACTTACTTTTTATATTTTGCAGACGCATAAGAAACGACAACTTTGAAATGAAACAGGAGCAGGAGTTTGCAATTATTGTCAATGGCTGTTGAACCAATTGAGTTTTTAAGATTAATAATCGGCTTAGACGCACCTGCTTCCATTCTGATCAGCCTGTTATTTATCGCATTGGGCATGCTCAGCATTACAAAGGGAGGTGATCTCTTTACTGATAGTGCAGTTGAGATTGCCAGATTGACTCGCGTACCTCCCGTCATTATTGGTGCGACCATTGTCAGCATGTCAACCACGTTTCCCGAATTAATGGTCTCAGTTACCAGTACTTTTTCCGGAAAAGGAGATCTGGCAGTTGGTAATGCTTTGGGATCTTGTTTATGTAATATCGGTTTGATAATTGGTTCTTGTGCACTCCTGAATGGATTTCTGGCGAGGAAACGAAAAACGGAGAGTGGGATTCCGGTTTCCCGCTTCACGATTGTCGGGCCGGGATCCTTCATGCTGTTCTCAGGAGTAATGGTCTGGCTGTTTAGTCTCTTTTCAACCGGAGACGCTATAACTCAAAACGGAGTACCTGCAGAATTTGCCATAGCGCGCTGGCAAGCAGCACTTCTACTCTGTGTCCTGGCCGCATATATTCTGTTTACTCTGAGAGTTGCATTAAGTTCACGTCATGATTTTGGTGAAGATCAGGAAAAACCACCACAAGTCGAAAACGTGATAATTTATTATTTCAAGTTAGTATCTGCATTTTTCTGTGGTGCCTGTTTGGTCATTTTGGGGAGCAAACTATTGGTAACTAATGCAGTACAAGTGGCGCGGTATTTCGAAGTCTCTGAGCTACTCATTGGATTGACAATCCTTGCTGTGGGAACTTCTTTACCAGAATACACGATCTCAGTTCTTTCCATTATTAAAGGGCATGGTGCACTAGGTACAGGAAATATTATTGGGGCCAATGTCCTGAATATAACGATGGTGATCGCCACATGTGCGTTAATTCAGCCTTTGCCGATCCCAAAACAGACCGTCTTGCTGGATGGGCCTGTCGTCATTTTATTAATTCTAGCAATGTTGGGACTCTCCTGGAGACGAAAACAGATCTCTCCTCTGAGTGGCTTGATCTTATTGACAATGTATGTGAGTTATCTACTCATTGCCACGTTTTGGTTTGGCCATTAGTCTTTCTATTCAAAGTAAAGACTTGATTCGAAGACCAATTTAAGAATATGATAGCAAGGTCCCAACCGTTTCTGTGGGATCAATGACTTAGTTGTCGGGTTAAGTTATTTCTCTCACTGAATGTCATTTTCTTTTACATTGTTCCCAATTTCAGTAATGCTCCTAATATGGTCAGAATTGGAATAATAGGACTTGGCCCATATTGGGAACAGCGCTATGAACCTGTACTGCGGATGATGGATCAGAGAATCCAAATCAAGGCGGTATTCGATCCGGTTCGTAGTCGCGCAGAACAGGCTGCTGAGCATTGGGACGCAGCTGTTGCTTCAGGAATCGGTTCTCTCGTCTCGCGATATCCATTGGATGCATTTCTTTTGTTACACTCAGATTGGATGGACCATTATCCTCTCAAAATACTTAGTCAGCAGAATCGACCCGTTTATATTGCGGGCAGTCTAGGAGAAGAACTTGAATTATTGGAATTGATTCACGCCAGGGCAACAGAGCAACTGGTGACTTTGATGCCTGAATTCAGCCGGCGCTATTCACAGGCAACGAGTCGTTTTTTTGAATTAGCAGTGACTCGTTTAGGAAATCCGAATTCAATTCAAATCGAGACCTGTTGCCCTGGTGTAGACCAGGAAGTCGAAATTCCTGGGCAGAAAAATGAGACCGATTTTCTGGTCGGATTATTTGACTGGTGTTGTTATGTCATGCGTACGAAACCAGTTCAAGTTCATACTACTTTTCATTCCGATTCGAGTGATCTGTCAGAGGATTATCGACAAATTAAGGTTGATTTTTTGCCGGATCCCGTATCAACTTCCGAACGTTTCGCAGTGATAAAAATAAAATCGGAACAGCGAGAATCAGAATCTTACTTTCCCAGGCATCAGATTGCATGTCGAAATGGAAAGGCTGAGTTTCATTCTCCTGATGAGATTCATTGGGAAGATGAATCATCCTCAATTACCGAGTCACTGAAAAGTGATCGTCGAGAATTAGAAGTGATGTTGGATCATTTTTGCCGCCGTGTTATTGGAGGTATTATACCGGTAGCCAATATCAATGATGTTTGCCAGGCAATTCAACTTGTTAAGCTTTCACGTAACAGCTTAAAAGAGGGAGTACCGCTTAAATTTGAAACTGCTAGTGAGCGAGACTAAATGGCAGATCCATTTCATTCATCGACAAGAATATGGCAAACTAAAACTTTTATTTGTCAGATTCAAAAGAAGAGCTTCTATTTTGAGCGTTGTGCATGTGGGTGAGATTTTTCGTAAGTTTCGCGTAATCGTTTCGTACTTACGTGTGTATAGATTTGTGTGGTCGTTAAGCTTTTATGCCCTAACAATTCTTGTACGCTTCTTAGGTCTGCACCACCATCCAGTAGATGAGTTGCAAAACTGTGTCTTAACGTATGTGGGCTCGTTTTTTTGTCCAGTCCGGTTTGGAGCAGATATTTTTCCAGCATGCGTCCTACACTACGAGTCGTAATACGAGTTTTAAGACGATTCAGAAAAAGTGCGTCAGCATCCGGGTGTGCCTCCGGTTTCGATTCCCTTTCTTCTAACCAACGTTTTAACGCTTTGTCGGCAAAACTTCCAATTGGAGCAATACGCTCTTTTCGCCCTTTACCCAGAACACGAATCACATTGGATTGTTGGTCCCAGTCACTGATATTGAGGCTTACCAATTCGGAAACACGCAAGCCTGCAGAATAGAGAGTTTCAAAAATGGCGCGGTCTCGGAGACCCATTTTGTTATTAGCCGGAGGAGCTTCCAATAAAGATGCAATCTGGTCTGTTGTCAAGAAATGGGGTAATTTTCTTCCGGTACGTGGTGTTCGCAATGGTTTGGCCGGATTTGTTTTTGTATAACCCTCGCGGCAGCAATACTTGAAAAAACTTCTGAGGCAGGCTAAGCGTCTGGCAATCGTGGTTCGCTCATATTGACATTCATGCAAGTAAGCGACAAAGCGACGCAGTTCACTGATCCCAATACGATCGGGCGATAAAAGTGCGCCTTCATATTCAGTAAGGTATTCGATGAGACTGTCCAGATCTTCCGCATATGATTTGAGTGTCAAGTCAGATGCATTACGCTCAATTTGTAGATATCGCAGGAAGCTGTCAATTGCATCATGCAGTTCAATTGACCTGATAGATTGCGAAGAGATCATAAGAGTTAAAAATCGATTCTTGATTGATGAGCTTCGTTTAGGGCGACAGGTCTCTTTGCGTTAGAATGCGATGATAGAGTTTCAGGCTGTTTTTCGTAAACGTCCTGATTGCTCTTCCAGCTCTGCTTCCCGTCTTAATTTTCTTACTTTTTGACTCATCACCGCTGCATCATACCAGGTGAAACTCAATTCCTTATCAGCAGCATATTGTCCCAATGTTTGTAACATTTGGGAAGAGCTGGCATCGTCATATAGAAACACATAGCGTTCTGAATCTTTGACTAATGCGACGACATTCATTTGTTGTTTCACGATAGCAGTCCTTTGTTTTTCATCAGAGCACTTGAGTCATAGACTGGGTTGAGTGGGAGCGCTCGTTTAACCGCAATAGTTAATATCGGCTATCGAGCTATCGGATTATCGGTATTTTCTAACTTTGAAGATGATCTGATGCTTAGCTTGACCACCATGTAACGTTAACATCTCTAAAATCATTAAATGTGATGTAAACCGAATAAAGTCCTCACTTCGGTGTAAATACGCTTCCCAACCACCACTACGGCGATCTCCGCTGACTTCCAGGTAATCTCGTAAATGAGCGACTAAGGCAGCGTCAGACCCATCAAAGAGCCTCGTGTAAGACATAAAAGGTTGACGTGGGTCGAAGCCAGCTTGTTCAGAAGATGCTTCTGGCGGACAGTATTCTTCTAATTGATTCACATCCGAAGAATCTTTCTGTGTTACATGCGCTGGTGGAGGAATTGGTGGTTTAGGAGCAATAACCGGTCTCTGTTCCTGTTTTGTTTTCAATTGAGGTGTCGTGTTCATGGGAACTTGAATGATGGCATTGGTCGCTTGTGCTCCCTGATTGGCCTGTGCGTAAGCCTGAATCACTCTCGTATTTGAGTTATTATAAGCCCATGGATGAACGGTTTCAGAAGACTGGCCTCTAAAGACGGTTTCTAATGTGGGCGGAGCCAGGTTCTCTTCTGGAGGGCAGCCATCGGGGCAAGGTAGCTTCTGCATTTTTCGCTGTATTTTTTTATCCTGTTTGACTGCTTTACGTTCCATGTGAGAGGCTTGTCTTTCCTCTCGTTTCATTGCATGTTTAGCTTTTCTAGTCTCTTTCGCCATAAGTCGATCTAAATAAAACAGTTCATTTAAGGTTGATTTCTTGGCATGACGCTCTTCAACGAGTAAAGGAAATCCAGGTATAAATTCCTGAGCATGAGGTGAGTACCATGAAACCTGCATACCAATTCGTGGTGGATAGTAGGGGGAATAATCGGTGACGGCACCGATCACAACTGCATCAACATTAAGAACTTGAGCCAGTTTGAGAACATCGTCCGGATTGTTCATTTGTAGTTGGTGTTCCACCATCGCTACTTCGGAGACGCCCAAAGGTAACACTTGAAATCCGGGTACTTTTTGTAATTCGGAATAATAAGCGAGTGCAAAACGTCTACCATCTACGTCTGGTTCCTGGCTTAGATTAAAAAATGGGACGATCGCGACTGTTTTTAGCTTAGGATTGGGATTGGTGACAGAGGTCTGCATGATGACACACCCCGTCATATTGGATAAACAAATTAACAATATAAAAATACGAGTCAGCACCAGACGGTTCCCATTGGATGAAGCCAGAAAGAATCGATATCGTCCTTATCGGCATAATCGATAGAGAAACTTCAATGAGAAATGTTTAGGTATTCCGCCTATTTTCACTTTTGAGGTAAATCAAGTATATTTAGCAACACAGAGATCGTTGATTTGATAACTGACACTATTTTCCTCCCAGAAATTGCCTGATAATATGTAGTTGAAAACTTAAATTACGTTTTTTATGTTCAAAGTACTAATGAAACCGTCTTTGCCTCCACAACCTGATCCGCGACCACCTGTCTGCTATGGTTCACTGCAATTGGAATCGCGTTATTTGCTCTCCCCTCTGGCAGGATATACAAATTTACCTTTCCGGCGCATTGTTCGCGAATTGGGAGGCGTTGGTTTAGCAACAACAGATCTTGTCAATGCCCGCGGGTTACTGGAAGGAAGTGCCAAGACACTTCAGCTCATTCAAACATGCCCTGAAGACACTCCGTTTGCTGTGCAGATCTTTGGCAATGAACCAATACAGATGCGCGACGCGGCGCAATTACTGGAAGAACGAGGCGTGGATTCGATTGATATTAATATGGGGTGCCCTGTCAATCGAATTGTCAAAGGAGGAGCTGGTGCCAGCATGATGTGTCGTCCAGATGAGACGGTATCGTTAGTGAAGTCGGTGGTTGAAGCGGTGAAAATTCCTGTGACTGTCAAGATGCGCCTGGGCTGGGACGACAGAAATTTGACTGCCCCCTTCTTTGCCAGAGAGTTTGAACAAGTAGGGGTTGTTGCAGTTGCCATCCATGGTCGAACGCGCGAGCAAGGTTTTCGTGGTTCAGTGAATCACGAAGGGATTCGACAAGTTGTGGAAGCTGTTGAATCGATTCCCGTGATTGGTAATGGAGACGTTACGAGCATTGCAGATGCAGATAATATGCTGAAAACGACTGGTTGTGCAGGCGTTTCAATTGGTCGAGGTGCACTCGCGAATCCATGGATTTTTCGTCAACTGGTCCAATGGGAGAACACAGGAGAGTGTGCTCCTCCAGGTAATTTTAATGAACGATTGGAACTGTTATTACGACAGTTTCATTATTTGCTGGAGATGACGACAGAGGAACGGGCTCTTCCGATGTTTCGCAAAATGGGACACTGGTATTTGAAGTCGATGCGAGTGAAACCAGCATTGCGTCATGAATTTCAGTGTGCGCAGAATTTGCATGCTTTTAATGCTGCGATCAAAAAAATTGCTGCAAAAGGTCCGGTGTCTGGTTCCCGAGATGGAACTCTACCAGAGATGCATATCCCTGTTCCCGGGGGGCCTGTTGAACGTTGGTGAGATGTGACTTTGTCTTTATGTGTCTGCGTCGATTTCTTCTACAAGAGAATGGTCTACTTCGATACGAAGTTTGCTGATTTTTCGCTCATCAGACTCGAGTACATCGATTCGTAATTGTTGCCAGGTAAGAGACTCGCCAGCATGAGGAACTTTGCCAACATGAGTAATCACAAAACCTCCAATTGTGTCAAAGTCTTTTTCCTCAGGCAGATTATAGCTAAATTGCTCATTTAAATCATCGATATGAACCCGAGCATCAACTTCAATGACGTCATTTCCAAGATCGAAAATCATCTGCTCTTCTTCTTCATCAAACTCATCAACAATATCGCCGACAATTTCTTCAAGAACGTCTTCCATTGTGACCAAGCCTGCAACACCCCCATATTCGTCAATGACGATTGCCATATGCACATGCTCTTTCTGCATTGTTTGTAACAGGGAATCTATACCCGTTGTTTCTGGAATATAGAATGGCTGGAACATGAGATTCTGAATGGTAAGTTGCTCAGGTGAATTAGATTGTTGGTTATTGTTTGAGTATTGTTTTAGTAATTCTCTTGCATACAGAATACCTACAATGTCGTCGGTTGACTCGCCAATGACCGGTATTCGTGAATGGCCTGCATCTATAAACTTTAACAAGGCTTCATCAAGAGTAGCATTGACGGAGATATACTCCATATCCATTCGCTGCGTCATAATGGCTGCCACATCTTCGTCTTGTAATTCCATGACGCGTTGAATCATTTTACCGGCACCCGTTTCCAGAATTCCTCCACGCTCTCCTTCTTCGACAACAGTCAGGATTTCTTCACTAATATTGGCTTCTCGACCATTTTTTGCCTCTTCTTTACCAGCCAATCGATGTGAAAGTTCATCAATCTTCCAGGATGCCCAAATCAGAGGCGTAAGGAAAAAAGGTAACCAGCGAATGATCGGCCAAAATATTTGCAGGAATCGTTCTCCCGTAATTCGTGCAAGTGTCCAGGGAATGGTCATTAATAGTAATGCCCCTATTACTAATTCCAGGATCATTTGAATGACAAATAGAATTCCTGCTGGAATGGAACTGAATTCATTCGGTATTTCAATATAGTATCTGGTGAGAATAACTGAGATGAATATAATGCCGGCGAGATAAGAGAAATCAGCGGCTAGCAGGATAGTCGGATGGGATCTCAGAATTTCGCTGAATCGACTCGGCACATTTGCTTCTTCACAGAGCGCCTCTAATCGGCTTCGCGAAAAGTCTCTAAGTGAGAAAACTAACAAACCCGAGAACAGTGTGAATAAAATTAAAGCCGTAAAAATCAGGGAGATCATAAATTGAGCAAATAGTCAAAATTTAAGGAGCAAAAATGAGTGATAATGAAAAAATTAGCATTTCTCACTCTTCCCGTCGAGGTATTGTAAGCCCCCAGTGATTTAAAATCTGTTGTTCTTTCGTTCGCATTAGCAGGATTTCTTCGTCTGATAAGTCATCATAGCCACATAAATGTAGTAAGCCATGAATAATATAAAGTAATAATTCATGATCGGCAGACCAATGATATACTTCTGACATCGAAACAGCCATTTCCGCTGAGACAATAATCTCTCCTTCTATCGTCTTTCCAGCGCCTCGTAAGTCAGCTTCTTGTTTGCTGGGATCGATTTGGCATTCTAATAAAAAGCTCAAAACATCTGTATCATAATCGTGTTCGAGGTATTGTTGATTCAATTCTCGGATCATAGGATTATCGACAATTGCCAGACTGATATCAGCAAAAGTTACTTTTTCCGATTTGAGAAGATAACTGGAAACTTCCTGGATAAGTGCTTCATCAACTGCTAATTGAGTTTGTGAATTTTTGATTCTGATTTGAAATAAGTCTGGTGTATTCATGCAGGGAATCTACCGGTGGTTATGCAGAACGCTCTTCCGGATATTTAATACGACCATGATAAATGCCGATGAGGGATTTCACCAGGGAATCTTCAACAATATTGATTTCACTTAACGTTAATGAGCATTCATTGAACTGTCCATCCAAGAGACGCTTCATTACCAGGGAATGTACCAAAGATTTGATTCGCTTGGGTGTAGGGTCGCTTAGCGTACGGCTGGCACTTTCGACGGCGTCTGCCAGCATCATCACACCTGCTTCTCGAGTCTGTGGTTGTGGACCGGGGTAACGAAATGAAGATTCTTCGGCGTCTGTCTTATGGTCCGGGCTTAGATCGGCCTGCTTTTCTGCCTCCCGGAAAAAGTATTCAACAAGAGTTGTGCCGTGGTGTTGCTCAATAAAGTCGATTAAAGGTTGAGGCAGATTGTGTTGACGTGCCAGGTCGACACCATCTTTAACGTGTCCGATAATGATCAACGTACTCATCGCTGGTGCCAGATTGTCGTGCAGACTTTCACTGCCGACAACCATATTTTCGATGAAATATTGTGGCTTCAACATTTTTCCTATGTCGTGATAGTACGCGGCGACACGTACTAAAAGCCCATTTGCACCGATTTTATCTGCAGCAGCTTCTCCAATCGTAGCGACGGAGATGGAGTGGTTGTAAGTTCCCGGGGCTCGACGAACTAATTCCTGCAGCAAAGGATGTGAAACATCGCTCATTTCCAGCAAACTGATGTCTGTCACAACTCCAAACAATGATTCAATGAATGGCAGACTGCCGGCTACAAGATATCCTGCTGCCAGACACCACCCTGCTCCTTGTAGACTTTCCCACAGAACGCGTTGATCAAAAAATCCGTTGGAGAGGTTCTGCTTGTAAATCAGATTAATTCCCCAGTAAACCAGGAAATAGGTAAACCCCATTCCAAAACCGATTTTGATCAATGTAGATCGAGAAGAGACTGTCGTCAGTGAAGTGACAGCGATTGCTGAAACACTCATTAAGACTACGAAATGTCCCAAAGATGCCCCTGTTGAGAGACAGAGGATGAGTGAAAGAGACAAGGCGGTCAAGATTGCCATCGTTTGGTCATAAACGATAGCAAAAACCATCACTGTGACGATCAGAGGCAGGACTTCAGCACGCCAGGGATCATAAGAAAGCAAACGTCCCAGAAAGACCGTTAATATAATCACGCTCAAATAAATACTTAAACGGCTAACGGTTGTTGCCACATCTTTTTTGTTGTGTAACAGGTGGTATCCATTTAAGACAGCGAGAACGACAAGCATGAGAAAAATAACAGTGATTCGAATAACGCGTTCATATGTTGGAACGGTCAGTTCTTTGGCTTCATATTCTGCACGCAGTAAAGCGAGCTGTGTATCTTCAATCATTTGACCCGGTTCAACTAGAATCGTTCCCCGTTGAAATGTATCGAAAATTTCAGCTACCTGCATACGAGCCTGTTTTCGCTGGTCTAATGTTTTTGTTGCGTCATAGACGAGCGTTGTTGGTGCTTGAAAGAGGAGCCAGTGCGAAAGGATTGCAGAAATAGGAGCTAGTTTGGGATACTTTTTCCACTCTCTACCAATGACACCATTTTCAGAAAGTTGATTCGTGAGGCGAATGTCAAATGTGGTTACTATGCGTCGTGAATCATTACTTTCATTAATGATCGCAATGGCATCGTCAGCACGAATCTCATTTTTCGTGAGATCGTTTTCATTTACTATACCGTAAGTCAGAAGTGGTGAGATTAACTTTTTAAAATCATCGACAATTTCATCAATTTTTTTTGTATCATTGGAATCAAGGCTACTGACAACTGATTTTAGCTCTGCGAATGTCTGTTCTGACTCTTCAGGAAACTGATCGATAAATTGTTCCAAGCGCCTGGATGAAGCTAACCCTAGTTCAGCTCTTGTATCAATATCCAAATCTTCTAAAGATTTTGCTTTCGCAATCGCGATCAGGTCTTCTCTGAGCAGCAATGGTAGCTTTTCGATCATTTCTGGCTGCTGATTGAACGAATAGGGTACAGCAGATTCTTTTTGCGTTCGTTCCCGATCAGTTTCAATGGGATTCGCGATTTTGAATGATGTATTGGCTAGAATTCCGTGTTCAGAGAACATTCCGAGACGGTAAGGAAAAGGAGCTTTCCAGCTTTCTACGGCAATCATTAAGATTGCAATCGCTAACAGGCAAGCAGCTAATCGCGAGAACGTGCCTCGATCACTCAGTAAGTCGCGCAGCCTCGAACTTAATTTGGAAGAATCGCGCAAACTGGCAGCAAGTGCAGTTCGGGATTTTTTAGAACCAAAAAAAGCCATTGATACGACCTGAAATGAGAATGGTTTTAGAAAAAAGGAATTTGAATGAAGATTAGTGCCCCAACGAATCTTCGTTTTGGTAAGCTTTTACAATTTCACCAACTAATCTGTGTCTGACAATATCTTCATTTTTTAATTGCACTGTTCCTACACCTTTAATGTTTCGCAAGCGATTCATAGCGTCGGTCATGCCACAGGAAACATCGGGAGGTAAGTCAATTTGTGAAGTATCTCCAGTTACCACGATTTTCGATCCCATCCCCATCCTTGTTAAGAACATCTTCATCTGGGTGATTGTTGTGTTTTGTGCTTCATCCATAATGATAAAGGTATTATCGAGGGTTCGTCCGCGCATAAAAGCTAAGGGCACAACTTCGACAATATCATTATCCATATAACGATTGACTTGCTCATAATCGAGCAAGCTTCCTAATGCATCCAGGAGGGGGCGTAAGAAAGGATTGACTTTTGCCAACATATCGCCAGGCAGGAACCCTAATTTTTCTCCCGCTTCAACGGCAGGTCGAACCAGTACAATTTTACGAACTTGTTCGGTTCTTAAGGCGTGAATGGCCATCGCGACTGCCAGGAATGTTTTTCCACAGCCAGCAGGACCTGTACAGAATACAAGATCGTGTTCTCCAATGGATTTAATATACTCAGATTGCCCCGGTGTTCTTGGATGTACTTTTTTCGTTTTTTCGAAAAGATCTATGGAAGAAGGAGTGGCAATCGGACTTTGTTTGATTTGTTTGCTTACAGGGCTACCGTTAGTAAGTGCGGTCTCAACTTGCTCAGTTTTGAGTTGCCCCGTGTTTTCGATGATCGCTTTGAGTTCCGAGAAGATTCGGAGTGATCTTTGCAGGTCAGAATCATCGCCGATAATTCGAAGCTCATCTCCCCGATGAACGACATTTACGTCTAGTGCATCCTGAATTTGCCTGATGTGACAATCATGAGTCCCCAGGAGGATTGGAATATGGTCAGGATCTGAAAAAGAAAGTGTGGCTTCTGACATCAGAAATACTATATGTACCTCTTAAAATAAAGAAACAAAAAAATAACAAAGATGAAAATAATGACATGAAATTTTGAATTTCGCTATGCTGAAATCAGTGTAAACTTTAATTAATGTCAGACTGAAATCCAGGGTAGGAATTTAGTTTCTCACACATTTTAATAAGTCTACTCCAGCAAAACAGTAAGAGAAAGGAGAGAGTTTGCCATTAAGTTATGTTTTGTTGTAAGTTTATAATAAATATAGGCTTATAGAATCAATTTAATGTCAAAGATCTTAACCGTTTTGACAAGTCATAACTGGAACTGTGATTTCCCGGGGTTCAAGATGCAGTGTATTGACAGCAAGACTACCTATCTTCTTTAAACGGAATTCTCTGATTTATTGTCGTTTGTTAATGTCAAGATCTAGCGTTTGGGTAATGCACCTGAGGGACCCTGCTTGGATACTGTCGATTGTATTGGTAATTCTCAAGATGTGGCTGTAACCTGTTCGATGAATTGTTCATAGGATACAGCATCAATCTTAAATAAGTGACACGCTGAAGGTTCTGTCTATCTTTTCTGGTTAGAATTATCCAGTCTCCTAATGAGACTGATGAAATAAACGCTTTAAGGCCATTGGAAATGTACGAAACAAATTTTGGGTTCACGGATCGACCCTTTACCGTTTCACCCTCCGCAGATTGTTTTTTTGAAGCAGCAGAACATAAACATGTGATTGATGAATTGTTGGTTACAGTTTCCAGTTTGAATGGAATTACAATTCTAACTGGAGATGCAGGAACGGGAAAAACTGCCATTTGCAGACAATTAAGTTCTCGCCTGGAAAACCAGTTTCAAATTCAATTTATCGAGCATTGTAATTTTCCTACAGTGCGTGCACTACTGCAGACATTACTTTATAGTTTGACAGACTGTTATGAAAAAGTCAGTGAGCAAGAGTTACGGCTTGCTTTGACAGCAGAAGTTCGATCTTCCTATTTAGCTCATCTTCAGCCTTTATTGTTGATTGTCGATGAAGCACATCTCTTACATGCTCCATTTTTGGAAGAGCTACGTGTACTATCAGACATTTCCATTGATGGTAAGCCGGCGTTGCAGTTGATTCTCAGTGGACAGACTGACCTGGAAGAAACACTGATTCAACCTGCCCTTTCTTCGTTAAATCAAAGAATCGGATGTCAGGTGTTTCTGGATCGGATGACCCGACAGGAATCAGAAGAGTATATCGAGTATCGAATTAAACGTGTGACAACTGAAACGCGTTCATTTTTCACAGAGGATGCGATTAAATTTATTACTCATGTTAGTGATGGGTTGCCACGCTGTCTGAATCAAATCTGCGATCATTGTTTAATGCTGGCTTATGTTCATGATTCATCAATTGTTAACGAAAGCATCGCACGTGAAGCATTTTCAGATCTTCAGCAACTACCATTACATTGGAATGACCCTCTACCATCCTCAACTCCCTTAGAAGAGTTGCGGAAAGAGGAATGTTCTGAGAATTCAGGTGATAAAATACCTGATGCCCTCTCTGATGAACATGAAATTGATACTTTGATGGAAGATCGGTTGAATCAACTCGTTGAATCTACACCGACAGAAACAGAATTAACCTCAGATGACTCTGACTGGGATTCAGCAGATCTGTTTTCATTAGGTAATGAAATGGAAGCAATCGAAATTGGGGGTGATTCAGAGGCAGCGATGCCATGCAATACTAATCTTAAAATGCCTCAATCTGAGGTTGAGTTAGTATGTGATGATTTTAAAGAACGGACCGATAATAATCACGAGGCACTGATTGATAAAAATGAAAACACTCCAGTAGAAGCGACAGGCGAGTTTGTAGAGATCATTGATCGCTATGCTGCCATCGATGCTGGAATCGATCCTGCGACACTTCCCCTTGAGACGCAACAAAACAAACTACCAGCTTCACGTAAACCCTTACAATTAAAACCCCCTCAATTTCATGATTCTGCTCAGTCAATTGCTTCAAAAAATCATGATTCAAGAGAGGAGCCGAATGAAGCTTCTCCCATAGAATCTAATCAAAATGAAGTAGTGGAATCTTCAAACCCTGTTGGTTTGATTGATGAAATGATTCCTCATCTTGAGGAAGCGGAAAAAGAATCTGAAAAAGGTTCCATTGTATTCTATGACGACCAGCCAAAATCAGTAGATCAAAACGTTTATGAAGCCTTAGCAGAAGAACTATCTGCAGGAGATAATTCATTTGAAGAGATATTAGCTGCACAGGTTTATGAGGTTTGCTCCGAAACACGAAAAGGCTTACTGGATGCCCTAAATGAATTCCGCAACTATAAAACGACAGTGGAGTCAGAAAAATCTGAAGTGGACCAGCTTGATTATGATGTTGTTAGCCCTGATGGAGATGATTCGAGTGAAACGGAAATAACAGCATCACAAGACGAGTTTGCTATCAATGAAGAAAAAGTTGACCAGACTTCTGGTCCGACTTTTCGTTTGGATTCTGGACCAAGTTCCAGCCGCCAGAAATCGGGAACTTCTCATCTGAAAGGTCCTGCATTCGGGCAATACAAGAATTTGTTCAGTCGACTACGGCGCAAGCAAAACCACGATTAGCTCCAAGCCGTAAGAAAACAGGCGTTAGTTCTATAAGCCTTAAAACTCATACAAAACGATCAATTCGCGACTTTGTTCTGATCGTTCGCCGTATTTTCATCATGATCGACTCAAGTATGATACTAAAGAGAGTATCTACGCGCGCTAAGCATTTCTTCTGATTTTCTGATTTTCTTTTGAAGATCTTCGCCCGATACGCATAATTACAAAGCGTTACATTCGAGGCGAGGTTCAAATGCATCAAGATAAAAAAGTAGGTTTGGCATTAGCACTATTAGTACTTGGTTTCGTGGGTGCATTCTGTTTGCGACAGGATAATGACAAGACTGTGCAGATTCCAGAACTCAATGATCCGCATTATCTGGATGAGCAAATTGCCGACAAAGACCGCACTCCTTATTTCGATAGCCAAAGTAAGGAAAACCAAAATACATTATTAGGAAGTGAACAAACTTTATCTGGGATTGATGATAATCAGCGCTCACATTCTGATTCTAGTGTTTCTACTCCAACCGTTTCCCATATGACATCTAAAAAGATTTCAAATGCGGAACGTTGGGCAGAAATGCCTGATTTTCTAAAAGAGATCGATCTTCCCAAGGAGCAATTTTCAAATTCAAGCTCCGAAGATTCCGTCTTTGAACCAAACCCTCAGCAAGAGAGAATGCAACCGACTTCCCAGGGTTCGATTTCTGATTCGATTCATTCAGGTTCTGAGAATTTCAAACCTCAACATAACAATGCCTGGGAAGTCAATCCTTCACAGCAAAAACCTGAATCAAGACCACAGGAACCTAATCGACCAAGCATTCGAATTCATACAGTCAAGTCGGGAGAAACACTCTCAGAGATTGCGATTCGCTATTTGGGAAGCAGCAAAAAATATCGAGAAATATTCAATTTGAATCGCGACCGTCTGCGAAGTCCCAATGATATTCGAGAAGGAATGAAGTTGCGGATCCCTGTCTATGGATCATCTGAGTCAAAGCCACAGTCAGCCAACAGTCAAACATTCAATGGTACATCTGCTAAAGCTGGTAAGCGGACTATAGGACAGATGGTCTCTCAACCCACTTTGAAACAAGGTTCTTCATCGGTACAGTTTGAAGGATTAATTGAGTCACTCTCAAATTCGCAGAACAAAAATACACTCAAAGATTTAGATCATAAGAAAAATTTAAAACGACTTGAGGATACACTGAAATCCGACAAATTTGGTGGTAACCTGCAAAGAACGAAAACGATTCCAGATAACTATCGAAAGTTTATTCCGGTTCCACGTTCTCCTTTAACACCGCGGACAAGTTCTCGAAACTCAAAACAGGAAACGAAGCTGGGGCAGTCCTTATCACAAGTTCAACCTGAGAACGTGAAACAAATTATAGACGGGGTGTTTGACGAATCTCCAGAGAAAAAGAAGCAAACTGGAAACAGGGTAAATTCCTATACTTATACTATCAAAAAAGGTGATACTCTGGAGTCGATTGCTCTTCGATTATATGGCAAACGATCTGCGGCGTTTCAAATCTATCTGAAGAATAAAGAGAAGCTGAAAAATGCGGACTATATTCGGCCAGGCATGAAGCTTCAGTTACCTTAAGAACAGACATCTCAACCATTGAGAGGCAGTGAAAGTCCATCAAAAGCCAGCTCTACATGGTCTGGTAAGTTGTGATTGGTTTCTTCATGTTCCAGAGAATGCGAGATGTGCGTAAAGTAAGCCCGTTTGGGTTTTACCTGCTCTACCACTTCCATGCTTTGTTCAAGGTTAAAATGTGTCGGGTGTGGTTTAATTCTTAGAGCATCAATGATCAGAACGTCGAGCCCTTCCAGATACTGCCAGCTTTCTTCAGGAATCTCACTGACATCGGTGCAAAATGCAATGTCGTTGATTCGATACCCCAAGATCGGTAATGTTCCATGCATCAGGCGAAATGGTTGGATTCTGAGACCAAGCAAATCAAATGCTTTTGTTTCTACCCTTTGAAACTCAAGCTGGGGACGTGACATATGATGCAGGTTATGCGTTGGCATTTCAAAAGCATAATTAAACGAACGGCGGATCTGTTGTTCCACAGTCTCTTCGCAGTGAAGCATGATCGATTTTTCCAACCGATATCCGCTGATCCTGACATCGTCTAAGCCAAAGATGTGATCTGCATGGCTATGGGTGTAAAGGACCGCATGTACCCAGGGAATCTTCTCTCTAAGAAGTTGCAAACGCAACTCGGGGGGCGTATCGATCAAAAACCCCCCTTCAGGTGCTCCGACATAAACCGAGGTGCGTCCTCGTTGGTTTTTGGGATTTGAAGAAGTACACACTTCACAGTCGCAGCCCACTATAGGAATTCCAACACTGGTCCCAGTACCTAATGTGATGAATTCACCAAGTCTCTGTGAAAATAAATTTGATTCCTGTTGCATTACTCTTTGATCACTTTTGAAACGGAGAAGGTCAGCTTATGCCACAATATTCGCTAACTCCATCCGCAGTGACAACCAGTAATTGATCTGTGAGGGGGTGGTCCATAGTTAAATAATCATTTGCGATATTGTGCTGAATTTGTTCAATAATATGTGACTGACTCAAGCTGAGCGCAAGCAAAAAGTCACGATTGGGGACTCCCGCTAAAAATTCACTACCCAGAAATTTTCGAGCCTGCTGGTAAAATGTTTTACTCAACACCTGCGATGCATTATAGGCGTCAGGTTTACTTTGAATTATCATATTAGGACCATCTTCTTTTGACATACAGATCAATTCAATCTGATTATGATCAAAATACCGATCCAGATTATTCAATGCAATTTGGTGTAGCTCATCGCGACTGATATTCCATTTTCTGAGGAGCTTATCGTGAATATACCAATATGCATTCGATTCGTCGACGACATACATGATAGTGAGATTGGCAACCCAAGGTTCACCAACAAAGTTCGGAAAATGACATTCCCAAGACTCTTTTGGTAATAAAATTGGCATGATCCGGTCTTGAATCTGCGATAGTTCGGGGTCTGTCTGTGCCTCTCCCCATTCGTTGATTTGCAGAATCGTTGCTAGAGCCGTCGTAATATTCTTTTCAAAATATTCGGGGGTTGTCAGATAAGAGCGATAGAAATTTGTCAAATTGATTTCAGATTCGCCAAATTTTAATCGAAATCCGGGTATGAGCTGAGATGACATTAGAGGAAATTTTTTCTGGGCGAAATGTAAAACTTCATTGGCAAATAACTCTGGTGGGTTCGCTGGATCTAAAGAGAGTTGTATCGAGTGTAAAATGAGTTGTATGGTCTCATAGAGATCTTCTTGTAATTCAGGATCGTGAAAAAAGGTGACTACCATCTGAATTGAATGTTCTCTAATCAGCCACAATTTCCAATGGTGCCAGTTATTTTGCGAAAAGGGAGCCCATCTCAGTAATTCTTTCCACCAGGAATCACTCTTTTGGATGATTGCTTCACCCGAATAGCTTACAGAATCATGTTCTATCGCAAGAGGGCCTCGATTCTCTATGTTTCGATGTTTTACAAATAATTGATCGAAATCAATTTGCAATTCAGCATCATATTGTGGTCGTGGAAGTACAGATTTCCAATGACAGCTGATTGTTAATGTAGCGTTTCCATCAGCGGGACTAAGTTGAAGAATTCCCTCCTTCTCTTCCCTGATCCAATCTGAAGGATAAGAGAGCGAATACCAGTTAGCGGGCCCTGTATAGCTGGCCCATTGATTTAAATGCAATTCAGACAAAGCCACCACCAGTTCGAGAATAACTCTGATTAGGGAATAGGCGGATGTAGCGGAGACAGTATTCAACTTTTGATACTTCGAGTTGTGCCTCCCAACGACACAATAATAGACGATATACCCAAACAACTCTATCTGAAAAACTAGACAGGTATATTCAAAAAGGCTGCCTTCCATCTAGGCAGAGAAATGCCTGTCGGTAGGGCAATCCATCAAATAACTCGACTGAACTGTGTTTTAGAATGTTAAATTTATTATCGTAAAAGATTTGACTTCAGCAGTTTACGATTTTTTGTTCAGGATGAATTGTTTGCTGGTACGAAGTTTGCTTAAGAGATAAATACAGATAAGAACAAAGAGTATCGTTACTTATCTGACTTGAACTTCACCAAAGGATACGCTGCTGGGGAGTATAGCCGAACTTTCCCTTGTTGGGATTGTTTGGGCGAGCGCCTATACACTCAGCGGCGTCCTTTTTTACAGTTCTAAAGGCTGCAGAAAAGTTTTGCTAGAGCCATCATAAAACCGACTGTAGGCGTTTTCCAGTCTATTTTTTACTTTTCAGTAAATTCTACTTTGCTCTCAATCTAGTACGGTTTAGAGAGCAGGCTTTATTCCTGGGGCGGTTCTTTTTTTGCTGAAACCGGCTTCATGATCAAGAGGCCAAGTGGTGGTAGATTGAGCGTGATACTGTAGTCCAAGCCATGGCTATTAATCTTTTCGCTATAGACTCCCCCCGCGTTTCCGATATTCGAACCACCGTAGATTTTGGCATCACTGTTGATGATTTCATTATAGAACCCGGCTATGGGGACTCCAATACGATACCCTTCTCGTGGGACAGGAGTAAAATTACCGATGACGATCACATGTTCATGATCATCGGTCGATTTTCTTTGAAACGCAAACACACTGTTAATGGAATCATCACACTGAATCCAGGAAAAACCTTCCGGAGTGAAATCGGTTTCATACAGGGATTTTTCTGTTCGATAAAGTTGATTTAAGTCACCAACCAGCCGACGTATTCCATCGTGATTTTCGTTTCCAATTAAATTCCAGTCTAGTTCGCTATCGTGATTCCATTCATGCCACTGAGCGAGTTCGCCTCCCATAAACAGTAGTTTTTTACCAGGCATGGTATATTGATAGCCATAGAGCAGACGTAAATTTGCAAACTGCTGCCACATGTCACCTGGCATTTGTGACAGCAACGAACGTTTTCCATGCACAACTTCATCATGAGAGAGAGGTAAAACAAAATTCTCAGTAAACGCATAAATCATTCTAAAGGAGAGCTCTCCCTGATGGTGTGAGCGGTAGATGGGATCGAAGTGCATATAACGAAGGGTATCGTTCATCCACCCCATATCCCATTTCATATTGAATCCTAAGCCTCCGTTATAAACGGGGTGAGAAACGCCGCCCCAGGAAGTCGATTCTTCCGCGATCGTCAGGATTCCGGGATACGCTCCATGCAAGCTGGTGTTTGCATTTTTCAGGAATTCAATTGCTTCCAGGTTTTCACGTCCCCCACTGGAGTTTGGCAGCCATTCCCCTTCTTCGCGTGAATAGTCCAGGTAGAGCATGGAAGCAACTGCGTCAACGCGAAGACCGTCGAAGTGATACTTATCGATCCAGAAGTGAGCGCTCGACAATAGAAAGTCGCATACTTCATTGCGCCCATAGTTAAAGATGTAGGTCCCCCAATCCGGGTGAAAGCCCTTTCTGGGATCTGCATGCTCGTAGAGGCAGGTACCATCGAAACGGCCTAGAGAATGTCCATCTGTAGGGAAATGGCCGGGAACCCAGTCAAAGAGCACACCAATATCTGATTGATGACAGTAATCAATAAAGTACATCAGATCATGGGGAGTTCCAAAACGACTCGTCGGTGAATAATAGCCCGTGGTTTGATAACCCCAGGAACCATCAAAGGGATGCTCAGTAATCGGCATCAGTTGAATATGGGTGTATCCCATTTGATGCACATACTCGACGAGTTCTTTGGCTAGTTCGCGATAAGTATAAAACTGACGGCCGTCCTTGGGGCGTTTCCAGGAACCCGGATGAATTTCATAAATCGTAATGGGTTGATCGTGCCAGTTGGTCTTTTCTCGCTTCTCTAACCACTGTTGGTCCTGCCAGGGAAAATTCTCAAGATTGTAAACGATCGATGCCGTCTTGGGACGGAGTTCAGAGTAAAACGCGTAAGGATCACTTTTTTCGAAGAACTCTCCATTCTGGCCACGCAAGCTATATTTGTAAGCTTCCCCTTCACTCATGTTGGGAACGAATCCGGACCACACACCAGCATCACTGGAATTTAAATAGTGCTCGCCATGTTTCCAGTGATTTTTATCACTAATCACACACACTTCTCTCGCATTGGGAGCCCAGACAGCAAACCGAGTTCCCTTAACACCATCGACCTCGTCAAGGTGTGCTCCCATTGAATTATACATAGTGCAGTGCATTCCAGTCTTAAGTGCATGAAGTTCCGCGGATGTAAACAGTGGTCGTCTGGCCTGGGCCTGGTTTTGTTGACCCTCTAATCGCCAAGGGGTCTTAGGCCGATCGCGACTTGTTTCAAAATGTGAAGAATGACCCATTGAAGTTTATATTTCACCATCCGTTTATGTGAATTGACAAGCAAACTATGTAGCGCAAATAGATATAGTAAGCTTGTTATAACAAGATTTCGGCCAGATTGTTACTCTTCCTTAATGCGGTTTTCCGGCCATGAAAAGATCCCGCAGACTAGTCTCACATCTGCTTGATTGCGGGAAAGCGTGTCAAACTATTCTAGTTGTAGCTATTATTACGGCTACATAAATAAGGGTGATCAGATTGAATTAATCGCCTCAGTCTACTGCAACATGGGTGAATATCGAAAATCCGTTAAGCTTTACTCAAGTGATACGAGTGATCGCGAACTATAATTCACTGACCTAATTTTTGTAAACCTATGTTCCTGATCATATTGCAAACATTGTAATTGAGGTTCAGTTAAGGATTCTGTTTTGTCTATTTATCGTAGTGCTCTGTTGATCGCGGGACCGTTCGTTCTGGTGACAGGCTTTTATTTCCTGACTTTTTCTGGAGTTCAGGAAGGAAGGGCCTCCTCGAATGCGGTCCACCTCGGTGCGCCAGAAACGTATTCTTCAGCACCACAGATCAAAACAGCAGATCCGGAGAAGCTGTTTCAGGCAGAATGTGAAACGCGAGCAAAGCAGGTACAGGAAAAGATTTCGATTCCCATTAATACCTTAGTCAGGGCTCCTTACGTCCTGATGGGAGATTATGACACTCAAACTCTGGATGCACTCTATCGAAAAACAATCCTGCCAACGCAATATGCGTTGAATGTTTGGTATTTTGATCGTAAGCCCGATCGTCCCATCACCATCATTGCACTTTCCAGCCAGGACCGTTACCAGCAGGTGGCTTTTGATTTGGATCGGAGAAAAGTCGGTTCATACTATGGTTATTTCCATTCGGAAGAAATGCGCATCATTCTCAATCTGACAACGGGAAGCGGAACGTTAGCTCATGAACTGACTCATGCGTTAGCCGAGATCGATTTTCCCAACATGCCAGAGTGGTTTGATGAAGGATTGGCATCATTGCACGAACAATGTGAATTTTCAGAATCGGAAAATCAACTGCTGGGTAGTTCAAATTGGCGCGTTCAAATTCTCTTATCGGCTTTAGACCGTGGGCAATTACCAACTTTAAAGACGTTAGTTCAACAAATCAGAATTGGAAAAGAACGGGAAGCGCTGACCTATGCACATGCTCGTTATTTCAGTCTTTACCTTCAGGAAAAGCGGCTCCTGTCTCCTTTCTACAGGAAGCTACGCACAAACTCAGAATTAGACCAATCCGGTTTGCAGACATTGCAGCAAGTATTAAATGTCTCTGACCTCTCCGAGATTGATCCTGATTTTCAAAAGTGGTTAATCGGTTTTCGTATAGAATCCGATAAATAAACGAGACCGCTCATTGCCCTGCCTTGCTGGAACACATTTCTGTTCAAAACCACGGAATCAGAGTTCTCTGATATAAATCCTACTTGTCACCATTCACCGTTAATTCTGAACGATCTATAATTGAGTTTTATAGCAGTTGGTCATTTTATCTACGGTGATTTATTAATGATGAATACTTCAGGAATACGCGTTTGCAGTTTCGAAAGTCGGAAGAGCGAAGCGATGCGGGCCTTAATTGAACGAAATCAGGCAGTCCCAACGCTCGTACATTCGATGGATGAAATTCCATTGGAAAATAATGAGCATGTAAAGGCATTCTGCGAAAAATTATTTCGAAATGAGATCGATGTCATTGTTTTTTTAACGGGTGTCGGAGCCTCTGCCTTGCTGAACGCAGTGGAAGTAGATTATCCACGTGAACAGTTTCTGGAAGCATTACGAAATATAACAGTTACTGTCCGCGGGCCAAAACCGACAGTCGTTTTGCGAAAATGGGAAGTCCCCATTCATTATACAGCTCCCGAACCGAATACCTGGCATGACATTCTCTCGATTTGGGATCAGCAGGGGTTTTCAGTGACGGACAAGCGGATTGCCATTCAAGAATATGGGAAACCGGTCCAGGATTTTTACGATGAGTTGCACACACGTGGGGCACGAGTGCTGCCAGTGCCAGTCTATCGCTGGGCTCTACCACAGGATTTAAGCGGTTTACGCAACGCAGTTCATGCCACGATTCAAGCAGAATTCGACGTGTTGATGTTTACCAGCGCGCAACAGATCTCGCATGTTTTACAGATCGCGGAAGTGGAACAGTCCGCTGAAAAATGGCTGCAAGCCGCTTCACACACAATGATTGCCTCAGTCGGTCCCGCCTGTTCGGAAGCATTACAACAGGCAGGCCTATCGGTCGATTTTGAAGCCAGTCCCCCGAAAATGGGGCCCCTGGTAAAAGACGCACTTCAAGCGGCTCCTGAAATTTTAGCCAAAAAACGTTGATTTGCGATTCCGCATCGTATTGTTTCCGGGAAACCGGTCCCTCCAGAATTTCAGTCCTCTTCAATTCCTGCTAAAATAAGTCTCACAACGATCATTCATCAAAATCGTAGCTGAAAGAATCAAAAATGAATTCCGAAATGGCTGAGACTGCCAGTTATCAAAATAGTCGTTTTATGAAGGCGGTTCGCCGCGAGCCCGTAGATACCACTCCAATTTGGATCATGCGACAGGCGGGGCGCTACCTGCCTGAATACATGGCAGTTCGCAGTAAAACGACCTTTATTGAGCTGTGTAAAACCCCTGCTCTGGCTGCGGAAGTCACACTCACTGCCCAGCGAGTTCTGGGCGTTGATGCTGCGATTCTCTTTGCCGACTTACTTCCGATTCTGGAACCGATGGGCCTGAATTTGGAGTATCTCAAAGGGGAAGGCCCCGTCATTCATAATCCCATTGAAGAAGCTTCGCAGGTGGATCGACTGACGGATATCGCTGACATGAACTGCCTCGATTTTGTCTTTGAGGCAGTCAAACTGATTCGGGCCGATTTGCCCGCTGATATTCCCCTGCTCGGTTTTGCAGGATGTCCATTTACGTTAGCCAGCTATGCCATCGAAGGGGGAAGTTCCAAGAACTACCGCCGTACCAAGCAGATGATGTATAACGACCCGGGAGCCTGGCATGCGTTAATGACCCGCTTTGTTGATAACCTTGTGATCTATCTCCGGCGGCAAATCGAAGCTGGTTGTCAGGCCGTTCAAATATTTGATAGCTGGGCAGGATGTCTCTCTCCGGAAGACTATCAGAAATATGTCCTACCCTACACAGCGAAACTGGTCGCCGGCGTTCAAGACGATGCACCCGTGATTAATTTCCTCACCGGCAATCCAGCGTTACTGCCGTTACAACGTCAAACGGGCGGTCAGGTATTTGGTGTCGATTGGAGGATCAATCTCAAAGACGCCTGGGAGATCCTGGGCGAGGATGTTGCCGTTCAAGGAAATCTTGATCCAATTTCCCTGTATGCGGATATTCCGGTACTCAAGGAAAAAGCAAAGTCTGTGCTCGATGCGGCCGCCGGTCGTAACGGACATATCTTTAACCTCGGCCATGGTGTGATGCCGGATATGAACCCCGACCATGTGAAAGCACTCGTAGAAATCGTTCACGAATTAGGGGGCAGGTAAGAAGCTTTCATTTTCTCCCCGCAACGTGTGTTTTAATCGACTAAACTTATGAATCAACCTCCTCCACATTCAGCACAATCCAAACGAGTCGCGATCGTCGGGGGAGGCATTACCGGTTTGTCTGCCGCACATCGCTTGTTGGAACTTGCTGATGAGCACGGGCAGTCAATTGAGATCACGGTCTTTGAATCCCAACCAGCCGCCGGAGGTTGGATCGGCACGATTGATCAGAAAGACTATCTGATCGACACCGGCGCCGACATGTTTATCACCAATAAACCGGCGGCGATCGAACTTTGTAAACGGCTGGGACTGGAAGAGGAGCTGATTAAGACCAACCCCCGATATCGAGGCGCTTTGATTCTAAAAGACGGCAAACCCGTTCCGGTTCCATTGGGATTTGAGTTGATGACGCCCTCTCGCATCGGACCTATGGTTAAGACCCCGCTATTGAGCCCATTAGGAAAGTTACGCATGGGGCTGGAATATTTGATTCCTCGCCGGCAGAGCCCCTCGGGATTAGATCAGGATGATGAAAGCCTGGCCGATTTTGTCAAACGTCGTTTCGGACAGGAAGCGTTGACTCGATTGATTCAGCCTCTGGTCGCGGGAATTTATACTTCCGATCCAGAGAAGTTAAGTTTACGTGCCACCCTGCCTCGCTTTCTGGATATGGAACGCGACCAGCGTAGTTTGATTAAAGCGATTCGCAAACAGAAACGAGAAACAAAATCGGGCGATGCCACCGGCGCGCGTTACGGATTATTCGCTGCGTTCCGTGGAGGCATGCAGACGTTGACTCACAAACTGGCTGAAAGACTCTCCGAGCGTGGTTCTGTTTTGTATGGTCATCGTGTCACTAAGGTCTCCCCTTCACAGCCAGCGGGCTACGAGGTGACTGTGGAAGAATCAAATGCTCCCCCGCAAACACAACAGTTCGATGCCGTGATCTTTACAACCGCAGCGCCCCACACCGCAAAGATGACAGATCACTTTGCACCCGAGCTATCCCAATTATTGAACAAAATCGAATACGCTTCGACAGCAATCATGTTAAGCGTCCATCGACTTGAAGACATTCGACATCCGTTGAACGCGTATGGTCTTGTGATTCCCGCAGCCGAACAACGCAAGATATTTGCCGTCGCATTCGCCAGTCGAAAGTTCCCAGGTCGTGCTCCTGAAGGTTGTGTGCAACTTCGCACATTCGTCGGCGGCGCGATGCAGCCAGAGATGCTGGAGTATTCCGACGAGGAGTTAAAAACAATTGTCCGAACCGAATTAGAAGACATTCTAGGCGTCACCGGCGATCCGCTCTTTTCAAAATTACTCAGGCATAATCAATCCATGCCACAATATCATTTGGGGCATCTTGAACTGGTCGAACAAATCGAACAACAGGCGGCAAACTACCCGGCTCTGGAATTAGCGGGCAACGCTTATCGCGGCGTTGGCATTCCCGATTGTATCCTTAGTGCGGAACAGGCCGCAGAGAGATTGTTCTCTTCGTTCAACTCATAATTGTTGCTGTGACGAAAATGAATCGATGTTTTTTCATTGACCGCGCGCGATTTCGATTCCCTTCACATCAATCATTTTTGTACCCGTTTTCTTAAGCCCCGTTAATGTGAGGTCATAGCGTCCTTTTTGTAATGCAACGGTTCCCAGTTCAATGGTCGCCCAGGTTTTTCGCATGTAGTTATCGGATTGTTCCACACGGTCCTGATTACCAATTTTGGGTGGGGCGTGTGGTTTTGAAATCGTAGCCGTCAGTGTTTGGTCTCCGATCTTGGTTTGGATTTGACAGCCGGCATCTTTTTCAGCACACGTGTATTTCAAAGTCAGCGTGTAAGTTCCGGGGGTTAATACATCCAGATGCCACACCGCGGCTGCATTGGGATCGGTCCAGTCTTCAATCCAACTGTTCGCATAGCCGTTATGGCCTTTACCACTATAGTTAATCCCCTGCCCGCCTTCCGGTTTCAGAAACGATTCGTTCGCGGGAACCGAGGTCATGTTTTCTTGAGGATGTCCCACGGGAATCGGAATGGGCTCAAACCCTGCACTCGAAACATCCTTAAACCAGTCAGCATAGGCTACCTTCAATTGTTTCAAGACTTGCGGATGCGCTTTCGCAACATCTTTTTTCTGTCCCGGGTCAGCCTGCATGTCATACAGGCTCCATTTGCGGTTTCGTTCGTAAGCGGCCCGCCAACGATCGGTGCGAACCGATCCTACGGGTAGTTCCGTTCCGGGAATCGAATTACGAAAGAGTCGATCTGTGAAGATCATACGTTCCGGCCAGTCTTCTGCCGACTCATTCGTCAGTAGCGGCACCAGACTTTTTCCGTCAAGGGGAATGCCAGGAGCCGCATCAAAATCGCAGAAATCCAGTAGAGTGGGAAAAATATCAATATGTCCGGCGATCTGCTTGACGACGGTTCCCGGCTTGATTTTGCCCGGATAGCGCACAAATAGTGGAACGCGAATTCCCCCTTCATGAATCGAACCTTTGCGGCCCCGCATGCCACCATTATACCGATTACTGTTCGGCCCATTGTCTGTCAGAAAGAGTACAATGGTGTTCTTGCTCAAATCAAGATCATCCAGAGTCTGCATCAAGCGTCCCAGGTTGTCATCGACACTTTCCACCATCGCATAAGCACAGCGGGCTCTGTCATCCAGACCTTTGTTTGCATATTTCTTCCAATATTTTTCTGGCACAATCCACGGCGAATGTGGGGCATTGTAAGGCACATAACAGAAGAATGGCTTCTTTTGATTTTGTTTGATGAATTCAATCGCTTTGTCCGTCAAGACATCGGTGATGTAGCCTTTGGTTTCAACCGGTCGTTTATTGTGTTCGAGGTTGGTATCAAAATAACTGTTCCAGTGACCGCCACAAAAACCGAAGAACTCCTCGAAGCCTTGCCCGTTCGGATGCATGGGGTAGTGACGACCATTGTGCCACTTCCCAAACGCGCCTGTTGCATACTCTTCGGATTTCAAAACCTCGGCAATCGTGATTTCTTCAGCCCGCATGTTTTCAAAACCGCGTGTCACGCCATGCACGCCGGTGCGTAGACTGTATCGACCCGTCATTAACGCAGCACGCGTCGGCGCACAAACGGGAGAGACATAAAACCGATCAAAGCGTGCCCCCTGCTTTGCCAGCAGATCCTGATTCGGTGTGTTGATTAAAGGATTGTCATGCGACCGGATATCTCCCCAGCCTTGATCGTCAGTCATGATCAGCAACACATTCGGCGAGTCAGCAGCCTGCAGAAGTTGACCAGATGAAAAAACGAGAGCCAGAATGAAACAGCACACAAAATTCAGCAAGCGCGAACGTCTCATGATGAAAATCAGTTTCCTTTTAAGATCAGAGAAAAAAATGAACTAAAGTGTAATCAATCAATGATAATTTAACTTTACTACCATCGTGGGTGCCACTGTCGGCTGGCCCGACAGTGCAAATCCATCTTCAACGAAAACAAACCACATTTACCAGTAGACAGTATTAGAAATCACCCGTCAATCCCACCACCAGCGTGTTGTGTTTTCTCCCCGGCGCTGAATGGCTGCGTTTTTTTTCTGATGGAGTGTGTTGTCTCGGGATGTCAGAAACTCTGTCTGATTGACAACACCCCGTGCGTTCACAGTCACTCCTCCCCCTACCAGACAGATCATCAGTCGACTGGCTTTTTTATAATTCATTGCAGTCGGTACCTGTTTGGGAATGTTTCCCTGAGGAACAAGATAATCCATCTCACTGGAAAAGAAACGGTGATCCCAGCCAACCTGCTGTTGCAGTCGTTCCTTGTTGATCAACGCAGCCAGAACCGTTAAATCGGTAATCGATTGCAGTTCCGCGAAGGTCGGGTGCTGATCGGCCAGTTTCGCAAAGTACTTTGTAAACTGTTGTGCGTACCTGGTCGTTGAAAGTCGAGTGTGAGCGGCGTCGGAGCGTTGACCCGCCTGGTTGACGAATTCTTCCTGCGACATCATTTGCAACCGCTGACCCGAAAAAGTAAATGCATCGCGGTTGGCTGTGGTGGTAAACGCATCGTACAACGGCGTAAACCACCAGCGTTGAGTGCTGTTGCCGCCCCCGCGGAGCGTTGCCAGATGGCTTTTGATCTCACGAATGCCTGAAGGCTCCAACCCAATCGAAATTCGTTTCAACATATAGTCGGCTTCAACGAGCACCCGTGCATAATTCGAGCCGGCGGGTACACCAGTGACAGAGACATCCTGCATTCCCAGAATCTTCGCCATCGTTTTGAAGCGTGTGACAGCGGTAGCCGTTGAGGAAGCGCCATTGGTGCGACGAATATACTCATTCATCCGTGCCAGATTTTCCCGCTTCGCGTCAAACGAACAACCTGTGATCAACCCCCGCTCCTGTGATTTGAAGGCCACCACTAAATCATCGAGCCGCAGAGGAGGCCTGCCCGATTCGACTCCCACCATGCGATTCTGCGTATTGGGCGCAAAGCCTTCTGCGGGACCGGCAATGATCAGATCGTTGTGTTCCTGATCCACAAACAGATAATCAATCCGCCACAGACCCGCCAGGTATTGAACCTCGGGTGGAATCGGTTGGTTTTTCTCCTTGAGTTCACGGCACGTCCGTTCGAGTTTGACGAGTGAGATTTTTCGAAAGTCCGATTTCTGATTCAGATCCGACGAGAGGTTCTCAGCCGCCAGCGCTTCGAGCCGCCGATGATTCAATTGCTTACTGTTTTTGGCCACACGGAACGGCGCAGAAATTACACCGGCTGCATCAATGGTAATGCCCCCCGCGTTTTGATTTTGATTGTTCTGATTATTGTTGTTATTCCCATTATTATTCCCGCCACCATTCACCTGCGCTGAGAGCGGCGAACCGACACAGGTGACCAGAAATAGAAATAACACCACGGGAACAGTGCAAAGAACAGACGTGTTGCTTTTCACTATTTTTTGAGGGGACTCATTCATCAATCACTTCTTTCTGCCCGCTGATTGCTGCCCGCAATGTTTTGTCTGCAAACGTTTGCTCACGACTATCGTTATTCTAGCAATCTGTCACGAGCAAAGTCAGTTTTTTTGTTCATTTCAAGGGCGATAACTCAGAGATTCACGGAATGATAGGGAACAAATCCAACCCCATTCAAACTGTGTACTACTGCGAAATAGATATCTTGATCGGCCCAAATCGATGCCTAAGATCCCTGCCAAGTGGCTCGCGCGCGTTGGAAATTAAGTTCACTCACAGATACAGGTGAAGAATTGAAACCCTACAAATCTGATCCGTTTTCGACAGCAAACCCCGATCTCAAGCGAAGTCAGACAGTTAGGCAGAATTTTGACGTTTTGTGTATGACTGCTCATGTCAAACCTGTTCCCCTTTTTCACGACCACGAAAGGCTCTCCAATCACAAACAACGACACCAGAACTACCATAACTCAGACAAAACTGCGCAAAAGTAAATTTGACCATCTTGTCTAAACTTAATATTCGCTGAGAAATGCTACCTGCATTTTGCAAACAGCAAATCAAAGAAAATACTTCACTTAGCATTTTCTAAATCATACGGATGGAGACGAACGAGAATAGACATGTTCCATGTACTCAACTGTAATAGAATTAGCTAAACAATTTTGAGATTAATCATTTCTCTTTTTTTACTGATGACGATTGTTTGCTGAGGCATCACAAATATTTTTTGGACAACATAACGTTTAATGAGTATAATTTAACATGACGATCAAAATTCTGTATTGATCTTCCAATCATTCACAAAACTATAAATGAATTGGCGGGCTGCTGAATTATCAATTTATTTGCGATTGTCTTTCAAAGTGCAATCGTTCAATTTCATTTGAAAGTCAGTCTGCAATGAATTATTCTGCTGATTTCCCTCCAGAACCCAAAAAGTACCCCAAAACAAAAATTTATTTTGTTGGCCACATCGTCATGATCCTATTAATAGTTGTGGTTGTGATACAAGGATTCCCTATATACATTTCTTATTTAGACAAAGAAAAAATACGTAGAAGGTCTGCATCATCTCCGGAATGGAGATCATTTCATAATCTCAAAAACATTGGTAGAGCGGTTGTTAATTATAGTTCTGGTGCACAATCGAATTTACCAGTAGGAGCATCAACAAACCAAGCAGGGTATCCTTTACATGGTTGGATGACGACGATCCTGCCGTTTATTGATGAAGTCGAACTATCAAAACAGATCCATTATGATAAATCATGGAATGATCCTGATAATCAAAACGTTTTTAGAACCAACATCCTCGTTTTTATTAATCCTGTCGTGGGAGACATAAAAACTGATGCAAAAGAATATGCACTCACTCACTACACTGCTAATTCGCGCTTGATGGGGATTAATAAGTCTTACAGCTTGGATGAGATATCGGCCGCTGATGGTATGACAGCGACAATCATGTTAGGCGAAATTAACTCAAATTTTCCTGCCTGGGGTTCAACCTCTAATTTTCGGGATCCTGCCAAAGGACTCAAAGGGGGACCTGATCAATTCGGAAGTCCATTCAAAGCAGTAAATGTCATCTTTGCTGATGGAAGTGGTAAGTCATTAAGTAAGGATATCGACCCCCAAATTCTGAAATCGATTAGTACGCCGGATGGCGGAGAGAGAATTACAGAAGATGACTATTAAGGGGCTTTTTTGAACAAATATCCTGGTTTATTGTATTCGACAGCTATTAGTCGCAATCAAAGCTCATCCCCAATTCAATACAACCACTGCTCAACAAATCAGCTCACAATCTACGCTTATGAATAAAAGCCTTGATCACGTTTGCTTTCTTAATTGATTTGATATAAGAAAGTTCAAACTAGACCGAAACGAAAGGATGGGATTTTTTAGATTCTGCTGTTTCCTGTTTTGCCGAATTCGAAACCATTGTGATATCTTACAGGAAATATTCGATTCGATATTCAGTCAGAAGTTGAGAATGTCTATGGCGACGATTTCCGAAATCATCCGCTGTCATCAAGAATTTGCAGCCGCTCAAAATACTGTGGATTTACTTCCGCGGAAAGTTGATCTGGCTTTGCAAACGTGTCGCGCTGCGTTGGTCACGCTTGAGTACCGGCTTGCTGACATCGATTATCCAGTGAAGTCGCTGATTTTAGATCCGGATCAGGGGCAAGCAGACCGGATGGCACAGCTTGAAGCGCATACACGCCGCACAATTCCTGCCGTGCTGAAACAGTTGTGGGATGTGATTGGTGGGATTTCGTTTATCGATCTCGATGACTACACTCATGTTGACTTCTGGGACGGTTTAGAAATCACCGGCGCAAAGGAATTCTGTGATGGTGTCTGCGTCGAAAACTGCAGTCCGAAATTACTGGAATACATCATGGATGATTTCGATGCCCATCAGGAGGATGATGCCGAGTCGGAATTTATTTTTACGTTTGCGCCCGACGGTTATCACAAGGACGATATCTCTGGCGGGCCGCCTTACGGATTGAATGCCGGAGAGTGGCTGCCCCTGGTCTGCAACTTTGAATGGACTGGCTATCGACGCCCCGAAAGTGTCAATTCAATGTCAACCGATTTCATGGGCTATCTGCGGACTGCAATTCTGGAATGTGGCGGTTTCCCCGGTCTCCTCGGACATCCCAAATTCGAACCGATTCGCATGCGGCTGGTGGAAGGGCTCCCCGCCTTCTGAAGCTAACGCAGAGCATCATGCGGAGAATACTTCGTGATTCTTCTCTCTCTTTTCAGCCGCCCAAAAACGATATCTCAACAGTAAGCATTTAACTGAGAGGCTTCTTATTCAACCCATGTCCAGCGACCGGCAACTTTACCGGATTCATCAATGGCAACAGTCGCATGCACATCGTTCTGCTTCCAGGTTCTTAACGAGTAGGATTGAATGGAACCTTGTTTTGCTGCCGATTGGTTTGAAGCTTCGAGCATCATCGTGGGGTTCGCCAGGACGCCTTTCATCTGGGAGACGCTGTCAGGTTGTGTCCCGAAGAAGGCGTCTGCTTCTGCCGCAGAAATACCTAATGGAATAGAGGCCACCGTTGATTCCAGTTCGGTCACGGTCCGATCGGGGTGATGTTGATAATAGTATGCGAGGAAGATGGGCAGTGAGAGCACAAAGACCGCAGTAAAAAAGATCAAATATTCTTTGAACGATGACTTCTTCATATTGATCCTGATTGTACACGATTTCTAAATTGCGTCCCATTTAACCATAGCGGCTTCAAAGAAATAATAATAGGACCAAACATTCCTGAAGACGCGACAATCAACCTGGATACAGACTAGTTCGATTTCAGGTCAAAATTGATCGTGTTGTCTCCTTCGGTCACATCGGCAGTGAGTTCTGTTTTCTCATTGTATTTTGCAGGGATCGACTGCTCATCACTCGGTTCCTCATTATCATCCGGCAGCTTGAAGATGGTTACTTGATGTTTTCCACTGGTTGCGCCAGCGGCTTTGGGATTGTAATATAATCTGTAAGAACCATCTGCTTTCGTCGTTGCGCTGGAGGCACGTCTGCGTGCTTTTTCTCTGACTGCTTCAGGTTCAAAAACGACTTTGGCATTACCCAATGGTTGTCCATCCAGAGTGATGACGCCTGTGACTTCATAAAGGTCGGGTAATGGGTCAGCTCCATCTCCCAGGCAGCCAGAGAAGCTGATTAAAAAGAATAGGACATACACTGAGTTGAATGAACTTGCTTTTGTTTTCATGAAATGAGCTGTCTTCTTCACTTGAAAGTAATTAGGTACACACCGGGAGTATGGCATTAATTCATTTGAGACGCCATGATTTTCAGATGAACAATGTCAATACCGATTAAAATTCCGGTAAAATTTCTCCGCCTCTGATGGAAATCAGCGCTGCAACAACACCAGCCCGATCGACATTTTCGCTGATGAACCGCACAGATCCATCTGCCAGAAGAATATGTGCGCCACCAACGTGAAAACTACCCGCGCCCCAGGCATTTTGCTTTCCATTAGTATGATCAAAGTTAAACGTATAGCCGACAACTCCGGGCCGATTAAAAAATGTATGGGTCGCCACATTCCAGAATGGTCCATAATCATCCCTGGCTTTAATCAACTGTGATTCACACAGCACCATTGTATTACTTGAGCCATCAATAATATCCCCAATCCGAGCTGCACCATTAGGTCCTAAGGTTCCTTTGCGTATATCTGAGTTGGCTCCCCAACTACCACCAAAACCGCCTGTTGCATAATGGGCAACCGCATAACTGGTTCGCCAGCCAAACCTGGCATAGTAGACTGGGTGTGTGGTATCTCTTTTGGGGCTCCCTGGATCCGAGGGGCATAGAAAAAGAGGCACTGGAGAAGTCACCACTGAATACTGATCCGACGTGGGGGCGGTACTGGGGCAAGTAGAGTACGTACCCTGCCCACTCGGAAGGCTCCAGTCAAAGAGGTTATATAGATTCGCCTGGTCGATAAACGGCAAGAGCATTTGATAGCAGGTGTGATTCAAAATCTCACCGGAGCCATGCACGTCATCACAATCTCTAAAGCCCGCATTGATCGTTGCCGGTGGGAAAACACGATGAGTCTCGTGGTAGTTGTGCAACGCTAATCCCATTTGCTTCAAGTTATTTTTACAGGTACTGCGGCGTGCTGCTTCGCGCGCCTGTTGCACCGCCGGTAAGAGCAGCGCAATTAAAATCGCAATGATGGCGATGACGACCAAGAGTTCAATGAGTGTGAACCCGTACTTTCGTGAATGTTTTAAACGCATGAGTGTGCCTTTCGAAAGATAAAACTTCCGCTAATTGCGTTATTGAGATGGAATGATCAACTAAGTTGATCACAAATTGAGAGAGCATAGTTCTATACAGATAGTCTGATAAATCACTACACTGGCATTCATTATTTCGAAGAAGAGATCTCTATCAAGATTAATTCTCAGAAACAATTGTGCTTTTATTTGAACTTAAGACATGTAAACAAAATATGTTAGGGAAAACCATTACATACAGATGCGTTGATATGTTCGCATGTTGAGTTTTGGTACCTGAATGTGTGAGGATGTAACGTGGTGATGTGTCTCAGTTTCAGTTTGAACGGTACTGGTATGATCTTAGAATTTTCCCTCGCGAAGAATCTCACGCGCGGCATTGCGGCCGCAGGCGCCCATCACACCTCCACCAGGATGTGCGGCACTGCCGCAGAGGTAGAGGCCTCGAATTGGTGTGCGGTAATCGCTCCAACCGGGGACGGGACGCAGGTTGTACAATTGATGAGCGGGCATCGCACCCTGGAAAATATTACCACCAGTCAGGCTGAAAGTTCTCTCCAGATCAAGGGGCGAAATCACTTGGCGATGTAGAATTGATGACGGTAAGTTCGGTGCGAACTCCGCGATGCGCTCAATGCAACGATCGGCGAAGTCTTCCTTGAGTTCGTCCCAGTTGCCATTGGCCAGTTTGTAGGGCGCGTATTGCACAAACAGTGACAAGATATGATTTCCCGGAGGTGCTAACGTGTTGTCAACAGAAGTAGGGATCGTCATTTCGATGATCGGTTTTTGTGAGGGGTGACCATACTTTGCATCGTCATAAGCCCGTTCAATTTCTTCGCAAGTCGCACCGATGTGAATGGTGCCGCGATGTTGTGGACCCGGTTCCTGATTTCCGGGCATGCAAGTAAAATCGGGGAGCTCACTCACTGCGAGGTTGATCTTCATGCTGGCACTGCTATAGTCAATGCGGCTGACTGCATCTTGAAATGACTCCGGCAGCGTTTCGGCTGGGATCAATTTTTCAAACGTCACATGTGCGTCTGCGTTAGAAGCGACACAGCGTGTTTGGATGGTCTCCCCATTCGAAAGTCTGACGCCTGTCGTATTCTGATCAGCGATTAAAATTTGCTCGACCGTTACACCGGTTCGGATTTCGACACCCGCATCTCGTGCCGATGCTGCCATCGCTTGACTTAAGGCTCCCATGCCCCCTTCGACATAACCCCAGACGCCCCGTGCTCCACCCGCCGAACCCATGACATGATGTAGTAACACATACGCGGTTCCTGGTGCGGACGGTGGTTGAAAGGTGCCGATGATCGCATCGGTCGCCAGCGTTGCTTTGAGAATGTCGGATTCAAACCAGCGATTGAGAATGGGCAGCGCTGCGCCAGTGAGGAGTTCAATCGCTTCCGGAATGGTCTCGCCCAGTTGTTTTAATGATTGATGCAAATGGTATGCGGTTTTAGTATCGCGAAGTTTTTTACTGAAACCGACCGAACGCCAACTGGCTGGCAGAGGCAGCAGATCGGGGGGCGTCTGCATTAACGCCGGTTCCAGGCATTCCGCAATTTTTTGCAGCATTGCTTCATAACGGGGATACTGCTCTGCGTCGCGCTGACTGAATTGTGCGATCTGTTCCTGGTTCTGCTTGAGGCCCGGTCCCAGCAGCAGCGATTTTCCATCGGCTCGTGGTGTGAACGAAGAGGGATTCCGCGGCAGCACCCGATAGCCATAGCGGGCAAGCTGCATTTCCTGTTCAATCTCCGGTAGCAGCAGGCTGACCAGATAGGAAGCCGTTGAAACCTTGAAGCCGGGCCAGAGTTCTTCAGTGACACACGCGCCGCCGACCAGATCGCGTCGTTCGAGTATGAGCACCTTCCAGCCCTTTCGCGCCAATTGATGCGCACAGACGAGCCCATTATGCCCTGCCCCTACGATCACACAATCATACATTGATGCTGTTCCCGGAAGTGAAGTGAATTCGTTTTGATTGCTGGTAGTATTATGAAGAGATGATGAAGTAGTGCCAGTGAGTGAGGTCAAGATTTCAAAAGGAATCGTGGGAATGCGGCATCACAGGCAAATCGGTTAGCTTCCTGCGAACCCCGGTCACTCTGATTTTGTCCACTTTTTGACGATTTTATGAAAAAATGAATTCCTGTGACATTCATGGAAAATGCGATTGTTTGACTAATTTTGATTTTATAAAATAACCCCATGGGCCATTGATCGAGACGGAAAACTCAATACCTCATCAATCAGGGGAGATCTTAGATGAGCGAAATTTATAGCGAAGATCAGAGGTTAATCTACCAGACATGTCCCTGTTGTAAAGCAGACATCGAGCGGGAAGCAGAAGAATGTCTTTTTTGCGATTTTGATTTCCGTCGGGCTCAAGTCGAAAATGGCCTGTTGGAGACTAAGGACAATTCGACTTCGTATTTCACCATGTTCATAGTCAATTTGTTGATGAGTATGATTTCCATCTTTGTAGCATCTATGGATTCACCTTCTCAAAAGAATGCTGCTGCTTACAAAAGTGTGATTAGTGAGAACGATCAAGAGTTATTTACAAAATTCATGATCAAACATGATAAATCTGTCCCGCTAGAAATCAAAACACTGATTGATCGGGAAGAGATACCGACACATGTGAAAATCGTTTCGGTTACTGTGTCTTACCAGAAGCCTTCCACTACACCTTACACAAAAACGTTATTTAATAAGGGTGAGTTTGATCCGCTGGAACGATTTCGGGTCCCACAACCGAAGCAGTGATTTAATAGTGTAACGTAAATTAATTTCTCCTGGTTACTGAAACTGCTTCAGGATTAATTCTGGTGACATTCAGGTTATTGCTTGTTTTCCAGTTTTTGCTTTAGCATCTCAAGCTGGGTCTGCAGGTAGTCAATGCCTTTGATTAATTGCTTTTTGGTTTTTCCAGATGCGGTTTCCGCTTCTGCTTTAAGCTGGTCCATTTCCTTCTGCATGGTGAGCATGGCAGATTCATATTCAGCAGTCAGTTCTTTTTGTAATTGCTTGCGTTGTGTCTGTAGTTCACTCTGCCGATTTTGAAGCCCTGTTTTCGTTTCTGATTTTGCTTCTGTGATACGTGTTTCCAGATTGGAGATCTGTTGATCCAGCTTCGCCATAAATGCTTCTGTCTGAGAAATCATTTTGGTATTGAAGTCAGTTGTAGACTGGGCGATTTTGCCCAGTTCCGATTTCAATTTCTCGGAGGCGCCTTTATTCGATTTTTGAATCATTTGTACCGTCTGATCGAAATAGGCATGCGACCTCTTGTTAATCTCCTGAGTGTGAGTTCTTAATTCTTCATATTGCTTGTTGGATTGCGCATTCAGTTGATCGATTTGATCCATTAAGTTTGCTTTTGTTTCTGTTGAAGCGGTTTTGGCCTGGGACTTCAAACGGGAAATTTCTTCAGCTAAAGAGTCAAGGAAATTTTCATATCCCTGACGAAGTTGTTTGACTTCTTCTGTATACCGCTGGCGGATGGTGGCTCTTTTCTCTATTAATTTTTTGGTTATTTTTTCTTTGTTTTCTGCCGCTTGTTTTTCTAATACAGTCAACTCATCACGAAGTTTTTGAATTTGTTCGCTATAGCTTTCTTTTAAACTTAAAAAAGAGTCGTTCCATTCGCTACGAAGGCGATCGATGTCCTTCGAAAGATTCGCTTTGGCAGCCTCTTTTGACTCTTTCATTTTTTTCCAATGCTCCAACAGGTCCTTTCCCGCTGAATCATATTGTTCTTTGTATAATTTCTGTTGGTCTTCCAGTAACGATTTCCATTCTGTGTTGAGACGGTTCAACTCTGTTTGAAGATCTTCTTTGGACTGTGCTGATGCAGTTCGTATCTCACCTTTCAGTTTTTGCCACTGTTTCTTTATTTCGGCGATCCGAGAGCCTACGTCTATCTGAGAGTCTACTTGAGTTTCTTGCTTTTGTTTTTCAGTACTCGTGTTCGTTTTCTCTGGCTGATCCGTGCAACCAGTGCCAATCAGTGTGACAAGAAACGCTGTCTGAATCACTCGGTGAAAGAGAAGTGAGAAGAGGCTGCTTTGATTCAGAAATTTCAGTTGATGCATTTGAATGTATTTCCTCTCTATAGTGACATGAACAAAGCAGGCATAATTAAGTGTAACCAGCGAGTGTTGCTTAATGAGTTCCTACCAGATCATCGTTTCAACTTTATATTGCGATTGTGAAAATGAATTTTCTACACGAATCAACAAAAAAGGAAGCAAAACATCTGATTTTAATATTTAATTACCTTAAGTTGCTTTCCCGATGGTTGCAAAAGACAGTCCCGTTAGAGGGCATTTGCCTAAGAAGGATGAAGGCTGAAAGTATCAAATGCACCTCGATATTGTTATCGATGGGTAGTACAACTCTATCGTAAGCATTTACTTTGCTGAAACTTGTTGATACAAGGCAACCCTTTCCCCATTGTCTCATATCCCATCTTGACAGGATTCCCTTTGTTCGCGACAGTTTGGGCGTGATTTGTTTAATAAAGACGTTCAAAACTCGGGACAGGAAATGGAATTACTGCCTCTCGATCACCCTCGCTTGAAACAGAATAACTTCGATCTGTTGCGATTGTTGTTGGCGATGGCTGTCTGCCTGGTACATGCTTATGAGCTTTCGGGTTTTGAGCAACTACGAGGACTGGCAGGGATGTTGTCTGCACAAGTTGCAGTTCAGGCGTTTTTTGTGGTGAGTGGCTTTTTGATCGTGATGAGTTACGAGCGATCTTCTTCTCTAACTTCTTATGCCAGTAAACGCGTGCGGCGGATTTATCCCGCATATTGCACGGTTATCATGTTGTGTGCGATCAGTTTTGTTATCGTGAGCCGGCAGCCCATTCAAGACTATTTTTCTCTGGTATGGCTCAAGTACGTGGTTGCGAACCTCACGTTTCTGAATTTCTTGCAGCCGAATTTACCTGGGGTGTTTGAAGCGAACAAGTTGTCAGCCGTCAATGGAGCACTGTGGACGCTCAAAATTGAGGTCATGTTTTATCTGGCTGTGCCGCTGTTCGTGTATTGCTTTCGCAAATTTCCCCGACTTCCTCTACTCATTTTGATTTACTGTCTCTCGGTGGCGTACGCAGAACTAATGACTTTCGCAGCAGTTCAGACTGGGGTCAATTTTTACGAACGGCTGGGACGTCAATTGCCGGGGCAACTCTCGTATTTCATGGCGGGGGCGTGTTTGTTTTATTACCTACCTTTTTTTGAACGCCATGTGAGATACTTTGTAACTGCGGCGGTTGCGGTGTGTCTAATCCACTTTCAATTTGCCCTGCCCCTCCTGCAACCTTTTGCACTGGCGATATTAGTTCTCTTTTTTGGTCTGTTTCTGTACGCAGGAAATTTCGGCAAGTATGGAGATTTTTCCTACGGCGTGTATATCTTGCACTTCCCGGTGATTCAACTTTTGTTGAATTCGGGTTGGTTTACAGGGCGACCCTGGTACTTCCTCTCTTCCGCTGTCAGCATCACATTGATTGGGGCGATATTTATGTGGAACGTGGTAGAAAAACGGTTTCTACTGCGTAGCAGCCATTATGTGGGAGCCGTTGAGCCAACCGAAGCAAAAGTTCCCGTTAAGGAAACAGCCAGACTGTGATCAAGAACTGAGTGGCTTGGTTTTGCAATGTCATTAGAGATTTTATTTTGACTTTAAATCGAAGTCGAACTTATTTTCGCCCTGAGTGACTTCAGCAGTTAATCCAGAAGTACTGCTATCGTTGTATTTAGGTGGAACCAAGTGCTTGCCTGCTTCATCAGGGTTATCCGACATTTTCATGATTGTTACTTTATGTTTGCCTAAAGTCGCTCCCAATGCGTTGGGATTGTATTGTAGTTTGTAGGTTCCATCTTTTTCCGTGGTTCCACTTGAAGCGCGGCGTCTACCATTTTCTCCGGCACTCTCAGGCTCAAAGGTTACATTGGCTGCTTTGATTGGTTTTCCATCCAGGGTTATCACACCAGTGACTTCAGCAAGCTCGGGTATTGGCTCGGACCCATCTCCCATACAGCCTGAGAGACTTACGAGAACAATCAATAAATAAACTTGACTTAGATGAAGTGAGAATGGATTTGTTTTCATGAGATTGCCTGCGCTAAAAACGAAAACGACTTACATCGCAGAGATGGTGGAGACAATAGGAGAATCCACATTGATCATTTCAAAACACCGTGATGACACAATGTCATCACGGTAAACTCTAAAACTGCCAAAGATTGTTAGAGGCTCATTGGTTAAAATTCCGGAAGAACTTCACCGCCTCCGATTGAAACCAATGCTTGAACAACGGCAACACGATCCGCATTTTCACTGAGGAAGCGAACGGCACCATCGGCCATGAGAATATGTCCTCCACCCACATGGAAGCTTCCGGCGCCCCATGCGTATTGCTTGACACTACTTGTCGTCGCACCATCCCAGTCGTGATTGAGCGTATAATTATTCACCCCTGGCATAACAAAGAACGTGTGGGTAGCCGTGTTCCAATAGGGGCCATAACTTGTTGAAGTTTTATTCAACTGTGTTTCACACAAAATCATTGTGTTGCTTGAGCCGTCTTTTATGTCGCGAAATTGAGCTGCACCATTGGGGCCCATCGTGCCTTTGAGTGTGCTGTTGTTTGCTTTCCAGCTTCCGGCAGCACCGCCAGTAGTATAATTCGCGACACCATAGCTGGTGCGCCAACCCGGGGTGGCATGATATGGACCAGATGTGCTTGAGTTCTGCTGTGTCCCCGGGTCAGAAGGGCATAAAAAGACAGGTAAATTGGAAGTGACAACTGAATATTGATTCGAGGGAGACGCTGTCGGTGCACCTGTGCATTCAGTACCATGATTAGCCTGACCACTAGAAATTGCCCAGTTAAATTGATTGTACAATGGAGCCTGGTCGATGAATGGTAGAATCATTTGATAACAAGTATGATTTAAGAGTGTATTACCTACGCCATGAACTCTATCGCAATAAGAGAGTCCCGCATTAATCGTCGCCGGAGGAAATACTCGATGAGTATCATGATAATTGTGTAATGCCAACCCAATTTGTTTCAGATTGTTTTTGCAGGTACTGCGGCGAGCCGCTTCTCGCGCTTGTTGGACCGCTGGTAAGAGTAGAGCGATCAAGATAGCGATGATCGCAATCACCACTAATAACTCAATCAGCGTAAAACCGTGTTTTCGTAGTCTTTGTGTGCGCATGAGTGTGCCTGCCTTTCAACGAGAATAGATAAACTGGAATTTGAAAGAGATGAAGTGTTTGTATTTATTCAACCAGGGCGCGTGTTGAGAGATTTAAATACTAATAAAATAGGTAGATAGATCTATTAATATAGATTTATAAACTATCTCAAATAATTATTACTACCGATAATTGGTAGTCAATACTATAAATTAATAAATGTAATTAATTGTTAAATATTTATGAACATTAAGAAACAAAATGTTACTTGATAGAGAGGCACTGCCCCAGTGCAATTACTAACGAATCAATTGTTGTTGGATTCGAGTGCTTCAAATTTCAAGTGGAGCTTTTTTGCAGCAGGCAGCGCACCGTCGTAATGATAGAAGGCTTTTTCCCAGTCGCCGTAGACCGGGTTCGGCAGGAGGATCCATCTTCTGCCCCAATAACTTTTAAAGCGTTCACCCTGTGTGATGCGTTCTGGGGGTGGAAGTTTTCCCTGGTAGGTGAAGTCGTTGAAGTCATCGCCCAGCAGCAGCAGGATTCTATGATCACGTGTGACGAAGGCGCGGCGTGAGGTTTTATTCCAGGTCCAATCTGGTTTTTCGTTTTGGCAGAGTACCTGCGATTGGTTGATCTTCATGCCAAGCACGCGGGACAGGTTTTCCACGGTCGGAGTTTCCAATCGATAGTCGCGATTCGTAATGAAGAAAATCGCTACGTTGTTTTGAATCAAACGGTTGAGGAACTCTTTAACCCCGGGAATCGCTTTTGACTTTTTTTCTCTGACCCATTGGCTCCACAGGTCTTCATCCCAGTCTTTGTCTCGTTTGACGAGCCGTGCCATAAAAGCTGCGTTGTTGAGTACCGTTTCATCAAGGTCGAGAATCACTGCAGGAGGAAGCTGCGCGTAGCCTGCTGTTTGCTCCACTGCCGCAGTCCAGCAGGGATCTCTCAGAGCTTTGATTGATTGCATGGTTGCGAGTCGATAAGCCTGAACACAGGCGACATCATGTTCCACAGAGGTTTGCATCCAGAGTGTCGCGTCGAGTCCCTGATAAGTTTTGGGTGAGGAAGCCGTTGGCTCTTCCGCATAGACACTTAACGTCTGCAAACCGAACAATAATAAGAGTAAAACCGATTTCTGCATGAGGGGCTCCCGTATGAGCTGGCGGCGTCTGATAATTGAACCTTTTAAGAAACTGGGGTGTTTATGATTCTTGAACAAAACTAAATACGCTTTTGAATTCTCATTGTCAATTGATGTCTGAACTATCCGGCTCCGTGCTGGTCGTGTTGGTGCTGATAGATCTTATCTATTACTGTTAGCCTTTGCGGAACTATTTCGTTATTCTATGGGACGGGCCATTCTGAATCATTTTCAGCAAGTCAGACACAAAAATCAGAGTCCCTGAACTAAGTGAAGGTTGAGTCATGGCAAGTCGATATACCTGTCCGTTATCTGAACTGAATTCCTCTCATGTTTTTGAGGCAGGCGGGAAAGGTGCTTCGTTGGGTGAGCTGATGTGTGCCAAGGCCCCTGTCCCTCCCGGTTTTGTAGTAACCAGTTTTGCGTTTCAGAAGTTCATTTCTCAGGGCGATCTGAAACAAATTATCGTTGATACCATTCAAACTCTGAATGCAGGAAAGATTGATTTAGCTCAAGCGAATCAACAGATTCACTCCGCCCTTGAAGTTGCAGCGATTCCTGACGAAGTAATTGAAGCAATTAACAAAGCGGAGCAAACGCTTCAGGCAGGTCGAGTTTCTGTGCGTTCCAGCGCCACCTGTGAGGATAGCGCTACCAGTGCCTGGGCTGGACAATTAGAAACGTTTTTAGACGTCACGCCTGACAAGATCGTAGAGAACATCCGAAGTTGCTGGCTTTCTCTGTTTAGTCAATCGGCTTTGTCGTATGGTGCCACTCATGGATATGCAGCGGGGCAAATTTCTGTGGCCGTCGTCGTTCAAAAAATGATCGCCAGTGAAATTTCCGGTATTGGATTTTCAGTGCATCCTGTCACACAAGAGCCGGACATTCAATTGATCGAGGCCTGTTTGGGGCTGGGAGAAGCCATCGTTTCCGGGAGAATTGTCCCAGACCAGTTTGTGGTTGCGCGTCATTCAAATGAAATCCTCGAATCCATTGTCGGTGATCAGAAAGAGGCTTTGTGGATGGGGAGCGATCATTCAAAACCGAAATGGCAGGACCTGGATGGTCGAGGAACAAAGCCGAAAATCACCAGCCAGCAAGTGATCGAATATTCAAAGATACTGGCTCGCTTGCACGATCATTACGGGCATCCCATCGATACGGAATGGGCGATTGAAGATGGTGCGTTTCAGATATTGCAGGCACGGCCCATTACCACTCTGGCGAATGAATATGATCAAACACTGATTGATGAGTCCCAGGAATGGCAATTTCTTGTTCGTCGCCCGTTTTTTTTGCTGGCGGCGACAGTCCTACCCTTTTGGCTTGATTCAAAACATGCTGACAAAACCTTAGGTACACATTTGAACGAAACATTGTTAATTCAGGATGATACGGGACTGTTCAATCTCTTTTATGCGAAAAAGTCACTCGATGCCTATATGGAGCACATCGGCAATCTGTTACAAAATGAGCGGGCTCATCTGATCGAGATTTTAAAGCATGCATTAGGCCTCTACGACCAGGGGTATGCACGAATTGATCGAGGGCTTGAAGGATTTGACAGTTTGCAGGAGATTGAAGATTTTTTTGCCGATATCGCTCAGCACACGACGGTCTTTCCTGCCTGGGTTTTGATCTACATCGAATCAAACCAAATTCAAGATCCCGAGGTGCAAGCGCTTTCAGAGGAGATTCGCTCGCATACGTTCTACCCGGTGATCGAGCGAAGAATCCTCGAACCGTTGGCGATCAAAACTGCGAAAACGCTTGGTTTTTCCAAACCTGAACGGGCTTGCGAGCTGATCGTCTGGAGTGAGCTGAAAAACGGATTAGTGACGCGGGATTTATTAGAGTCTCGTTTAGCCGCCGTCGAGGCGGGCGATCGATCTATTTTTCAAGTCATTGAAGATCAGGAGACATTTCATCTCGTCTCACAAACAGGTTACTTACTGACACGACTGGCAAAACAAAGGCAGCTCCAGCCTGCGAGTCATTCCCATGAGTTAACAGGTCAGGTGGCCTGGCCAGGGGTTTTTCGAGGACGTGCCCACGTAGTTCTGAGCTTGGACGCAATGGGACAGACAATGGAACCCGATGAAGTTTTAGTTTCAATTCAATCCAGTCCGGCATTGATGCCTTTGTTAGAGCGGTGTGGGGCCATTGTGACCGATGATGGTGGGATTGCCTGTCATGCGGCGATTCTGGCTCGTGAGTTACGGAAACCAGCCTTAATCGGGACACAACAGGCAACCAGGAAAATCAAAACAGGCGATTTGATCGAAGTCGACACGTATCATCAAGTCGTTCGCATTCTTGAACACGATCAGTCATCTTAAACTCACCATAATCGTGATTCACTCTACGAATTCACAAGCCCCTGATGTCTCTGGAACATCAGAGGCTTGGAGTTCTGTGATTTTGTGAGATATTTTTGCGTTACTTTGATTTTAATTCGAAATCATAAGTCAGATTCGGATCGGTACTTTGTTCCACTTCTACAGTTAACTTCGTGTTTTCAAAATTACTATATTTGGCAGGCAATGATTCTTTGGCTCCTTCTGCCATGGCATCTGCTTCTGTGGTTTCAGGAGGTACAACAGATCCGTCTGGCATCAATACTTTGCTGATGATGACTTTGTAGTTACCCGGAGCGATTCCCTTTGTTTCCTCAGGACTCACATTGGCAATGGGCGTAATTAATTCAAAAATACCTGAGTTGTCTGTGATGGCAGATGCCATCCGAATGTCTGCTTCTCCCTCTTGAGGGATAAATGTGATGGTAGCGGCAGACAATGGCGCATCATCTAATGTGATTTTTCCCTTAGCGGTGACGAGTTCAGAAAAGACCTTCGGAGTCTCTGAACCTCCACTACAACCTGAAATACCTACGCCGATCAAGGCAATGAGAAGAAACTGATAGAAGGTTTGTATTCGCATTTTTAACAGTGATAATGGAAAATTCATATAATGAGGCTCCTGAGAGTGATTCAAACTAAAAATGCCCGAAGAAGACAATTGGTTCTTCGGGCAGTAACTGAAACAGTTGATTGATCTGAAAAAATTTACGATGAATTGTTCTGAGACGAATAGATTCACAAGAATGATTGAATGGCTATACGAAGTCTCTGTTAGCGGAATTCGCCGAGAACATTTCCATCAGCAATTCGATCAAGATTCCTTCGAATACTGACATCGCTATTTTCACTGAGAAAAATCACTGCGCCATCTGCCATTAATACGTGCAATCCACCGACGTGCCAACTGCCTGTCCAACCCCAGTCACCCAAACGTGGTTTAAAATCAATTCCACTACGAATGGTATTGTTTGGTGGTGATTGTCCCAATGAGAGTCCGATTTGTACCCAACCACGACCGGCCCAACTCGCATTATTTCCATTACCACAACATGATTTTCTGGTTTCAGTCATCATGGCTGTGTTACTTGCTCCATCCTTAATATCTCGAATACGACATTTACTACCATCTTCAAACATGAATCTGGTTGTGAGTGATCGTGTTGCCCATTTATTACATTCTGTATGTAGTCTGATAGAAATAAAATCATAATTTGTTCTATGTTCCGGAGTTCCACCAGGTAAATTATAAGTAGTACTTGTGGATGAACCTCCAGGGCCTGGATCAGTAGGACAACTAAAGATGGTCATGACTCGATTCACCTGGTTGGCATTTGTGGTTGCATTGCCTCCCGAAAGCGGGATACCACTTGAAGAATAATCATCAAAGGCGAGATTGAAATCCAGATTAGAGTAAAGTGCTGCCTGATCTAAGTAAGGAAGAAGTAAAACTAACCCATTCATGTTCATTGCAGTGAGTGGTGGGTTGGGACTTGAACCACAATCCCCACTTGCTACTTGGCCTGGAGGGAAGACACTGTGCGTGTCGTGGTAATTATGGAGTGCTAATCCCAGCTGTTTTAATTGGTTTTTACAGGTACTTCGTCTGGCTGCTTCACGTGCCTGCTGAACCGCGGGAAGTAAGAGGGCAATCAAAATGGCAATGATCGCAATCACCACAAGTAATTCAATGAGGGTAAATCCTCTTCGTTTTTTTGAAGGTCGTTCCTGTTCCATTCCAATTCTCCTTAAAAAGATAAAAATGATGGCATACGTAATTAAATATAACTTTGGTGAAATATAGCGCTGTTTATTAATTAACTATATTAATATAAATGAGTTTTGGTATATAGTCAATAACGACAATTGTTTACGTGCTTTGTTCAGAGGTGAAAATAGAGATCAATCCTGATCGAATCGAAGAAATTGGTAGCAGAGACGAGGTAAAACCCCCCTACTTCATTTTGGAGGTAAACACTATGTTTTGTTGGGGTTTAGGCTAATGAGAATACAGAAGCTGAAACAAATGAGGAAGAGAACCAGCGGTCTATGCAAATGGGTGTAATGAACAGGGTTCTCTTAAGGGAGTACAGTAAAGTCTCCATCAGCATTGGGAGTAATCTGAGTGGCTGAAAGGGATTAATGCAGCAGCGATGGGAATTGCCTTTGGAGTGATGAAATCATGCTGCAAGTACTCACGATCAGTTTTTTTACTTAGCACATTTTCTCTCAGGTGGCGTCCTTCATCTGATCAAGTTCGTTCCGTACCCGTTCAAGTTCTCGTTGTTCTGCTTCAAGTAATTTCGGATCAATGATATTCAGTTGCGGCATAGGTCTCATGGATGAGTATTGATAATCCTCCGTACCGAAGCTGATCGCTTCACTGCCGGTGAAACTGCCATAATTTGAAAAGAAACGAGAGTATGACTCGTCAAGCTCCGCGTACTCTTTTTGTAGTTCGGTTAAAATGGTAAATCGTTCTTCTTCAGTAATTGTGGGGTGAATCACAAGACGGTAAACATTCTCGCGGAGCGCTAAGTACTTTGACGAACCGGTAAACATGCTGGCGACGTCTTCCTCACTAAAGTAAGCGGATATGACGAGGGTAATCGTGCCTGACAGTGCGGCAATGATCGCGGCCACAATTTCAAGACCTCGATCCCCTAATGTCGCTACGAGTGCTGTGGTAATGGCACCGGCGGAACCAAGGGCCAGGATGCCTGAGATAATTGACAAGATCTTCTTCATATGTAACTTACGATGCGCGGATTGTAGAAGATCGGCTCTGCGGGTAGCTGAATTGGTCGTCAGACGCTCAATTTCTTTTCGAATGCTGCTCTGCATGGTTTGTACTTCTTCTTTCTACAAGATCTCATGTCAATGTACTGTTGAAACCATTTCGCTATTATCTCAGATGCTGGGCAAATCGCTTTTGACGATGATTATAACTCATTTAGACATCATAAATACAAAAAAGTACAGATGCCTGTAAGACATCCGTGCTTTTGAAATGGATTTGGAGATGACTGGACCTGAATCGTCATGCTTCGCGATACTGAATCCCGAATCGAGTTCGTCGACTCTTTTCGTACCATTATCCATTCTCAGTGTCATGTTCTTGTTCAGCCTGTTACAATATCATGAGGAATGGGCGCGGGCATTCCAATAATCTCGCCATCAAACTAAAAATGAACGAAACACGAGAACTCATCAAGGAGTACATCATGATTACATCAAATTTACTTTCTCGTCGCCAGTTTGTACTGATAGCGGCAACAGCTGCTGTTTCCGGCCCATCGCTTGTACGAGGGGCGGAGCATAAAGATGGCTATCTCAATGGTCGCCTGTATAAGACTCTCAAGATTGGGATGGTTCGATCTGGTAAAACACTCGAAGAAAAATTTGCGATTGCAAAGGAAGCCGGGTTCGACGGGATCGAATTAAATTGTCCGGGAATCGACGTCGCAGAAGTGCGAGCCGCCATCAAAGCGACGGGACTTCCAGTAGACGGGTCGGTCAATGCCGGGCACTGGAATGTTCGCCACACAGATCCAGATCCTGCAGTGCGTGCAAAAGCACTGGCCAGTTTGCAGGAAGCCCTTCGCCAGACTCATGCCGTCGGTGGGAACTCAGTTCTGCTTGTCGTGGGCCGAGGAAGCGATGGTCCCGAAGAAGAAATCTGGAAGCGATCAGTCGAGAATATCTCAAAGGCAGTGCCGCTGGCAGCAGAACTCGGCATTCATATCCTGGTCGAAAATGTCTGGAACCAGTTCTGCTATGACCACGACGGTGACCACACTCAGACTGCGGACAAGTTTGTGAAGTACATTGACGAATTCGATTCTCCCTGGGTTGGCATGCAGTTCGACATTGGGAATCACTGGAAGTATGGCAGCATGGGTGACTGGATTCGCCAGCTCAATAAACGGATCGTCAAGCTTGACCTGAAAGGCTTCTCTCGCGAAATGAGCAAGTTTACAAAGATCGGCGCAGGCGATCTGGACTGGGCCGATGTTCGAAAGGCGCTTGCAGAGATCAAATACTCCGGCTGGGCGGCAGCGGAAGTAGCCGGCGGCGATCTTGAGCGTCTGAAAGAAATCTCCGCCAACATGGATCGCGTCTTTGGCCTCAAGACACAATCCTGACGCAAACGATGGGCAGTACCTTCCGTTCTGTGCCGCAAATCGTCCACTTTTTGCTTCGGGCTTTAACCCGGCACGAGACGGAAGCTCAAACTTGGCGACATTGTGTTGACTGATCGTCATGTATGCTCCTGAGCTGTCGGAAGACTTCGAGTGTCTGGCTCATTATTCTTTAATTGGTACTGGTTTCGATTCGCGCTGCTACGATTGGTCTAAACAAGGCCTGAATTAGTACATCTGTGCCAGACTACATTGGGATCTTAATGCCTCTACAGCAGCAACACATGACGAACATAATGCACTAAAAGGGGTTGGAGTACACGAATAGCTACGCAGCTGCCTTCCGTATCTTCTGCGAACATTCGACAGCCGGAGGTGGCAGACTGCCTTCGGGCGATGAATCCTGTGCAGTTTCTTAGGTTTCGTTTTTCGTAGTCTTTGACCGCTGCACAATGCTTGCGACCGAAAAAACATTCAGGTCGTTTGATGTGACACGTTTTTTGTTATAATCAATTCGTTATGGACTACATACAAGAAAGATATAAAGAACAATTGCCCGCAAAAGCTTTACGTCCTTACGTCGATTGCTTTTGGAGTTCACTAGCTCCCGCTCATATCGCACCTGTTACGCGTCGCATTCTGCCCGATGGTTGTATCGACTTTATCTTCGACTTATCGCCGAGTAGCAGTTGTGAAGGAAAAGTCGTTGGGACGATGACCAGGCCACTGCTGTTCCAGATTACAGACTCTGTTTGTTTAGTCGCAGTACGATTTCGACCTGGAGGAGCTGTTCCATTTCTCAATTTTGCTGCAGATGAGGTCACCGATTTGCAATGCGAACTCCCCCGAGAGTGGCGGATGACCAGGCTGGCCGACCGGCTCCGCAATGAGACTACGCTCTCGGGTAGGATTCATCAACTTGAATCCGCCTTGCTCGACCGTTTAGCAGAAACTTTACCTGTAGATAAACGAGTTCAAATTGCTGTTTCGATGATTGAGCAAGGGCATAAACGTATCGGAGCGATTGCCAACGAGGTCGGCACGAGTCGACAGCATCTTAATCGACTATTTCGACAGCATGTGGGAGTGGGAGCGAAATGCTTTGGACGCATCGTTCGTTTGCAGCAATTGCTTGCTCATGTCGAAACTGCTAAGCAAGCAAATTGGTCATTTGCTGCGTTGAACGTTGGCTACTATGACCAGGCCCATATGGTCACCGAATGCCGCAGTTTAACCGGCTTAACACCAACTGAATTAGCTGCTCGCTGAATTCTTTTCTGACATGTTCCATTTTTCCAATACCCGTTTGCTGGGTGATGCGATAATGAGCGAATGCTGAATCTACAGAGATAATCCGGTTGCAAAATAAGGGAATCGGATGAAATTCTGTGGATGCAACATATGCCTGACAGCGGTAATCGGAGCAGCTTTCCTGTGCGTAACTGCCGGATGCCGCGACTACGAAAGCCATGCTACATCGAACAACACAACCCAAGAAACTGAAAGAAGGAGTACAATGAAACTCGGATATATGCTGTTCTACGTTAGGGATGTCGAGAAAACACTGGAATTTTTCGAGACGGCATTTGGACTTGAAAGAAAGTTCTTAAGTGTCGAGGGGGACAAAGGATACTGTGAGTTGAACACTGGCACTACAGTGCTGGGATTTGTGTCTTATTCCCAGGCAAAGTCTGCGGGGATCAACTTTATTGAGCCTCAATCGGAAGGACCGGCGCAGGCCGTTGAAATCGGTTTTGTCACAGATGACGTAGCAACTGCCTACGAAAAAGCGGTCAAGAACGGAGCCACGCCTGTGGCCCCACCGGCAGAAAAGCCGTGGGGACAAACGGTATCTTATGTCCGTGATATCAATGGCTTTTTGGTCGAAATCTGCTCCGAAGTAACCAAGTAGTTCATAATCTTTATCGCGGGCCACGCGGTAAATTTTCGATCAGATGTCGGAGGATCAGCATTCGCACATGCACGACAGACCCTGGTCCTTCACGAAGACCGTGGTCGCGGTTGGGATACACCATATAGTCGAATGGCTTGCCAAGTTCGATTAGCCGATCAACGAGCCCTTCGATGATTTGAATGTGAGTGTTCGTTTCGCCTGATCCGGTGACGATCAACAGCTTGCCCTTCAGGCCTTCGGCGAAGTTGATAGGTGCGGATCGCTTGTAGCCTTCCGGGTTAACTTCGCGAGTCCGCATATAGATTTCCTGGAACCAGGCGTTGTAGAGCCACGGTTGTGGCTTGGGTACGACTGCGATGCCCACGTGGTAGACATCCGGCTTGCGAAACATGGCGTTTAACGTGTTGGAGCCGCCCCCGCTCCAACCCCAGATACCGACTCGATTCAAATCGATGTACGGTTCCATTTCCGCAAGCTTCTTCAGAGCGGCAGCCTGATCTTCAGTGGACAGCGGGCCCAGACTACCAAATACAGAACGTCGCCACGCGGCACCTTTTGGTGCTGCCGTGCCGCGGTTGTCGATAGAGACTACAATGTATCCGGTGTCCGCGACGACGCGGTGAAAATCAATCTGCGCAGCACCCCACTTATCGAGAACCGTCTGCAAATAAGGTTCGCCATAAACGTAGACGAAGAGGGGGTACTTTTTCGATTCGTCAAAATCACTTGGCTTCGTGATCACTGCGTCCATGACCACACCGTCGCCGATATCGATCTGAACAAATTCGGACGGTCGTGGCACCATTTGCTTCATCTTTGTCCGCAGTTGGCTATTCTCATTGATGACGCGAATGACCTTGTGTTCGGGTAATTCGACCACCTCGACACTGGGCGGCGTATTCAAACGGGAATAGGTATGAATGGCCCATTTCGCATCAGGCGAAATTTCATAGTCGTGCGTGCCCGGCTGATCCTTTGGTGAAATTCGTTCCAAATTTCCAGTACCGTCCAGTGGGACTCGGTAGAGATACTTCTGTGTCGCATTGTCGGGTGAGGCGTAGAAGTAATACCAACCGCCAGCCTCATCGACGTGAGCCCGATTGATCAGATCAAATTCACCGTGTGTGAGTTTTGTTTCCTGCTTTCCATCACGCGAACACAGCCACGCGTGTCGCCAGCCGTCCTTCTCGCTGATAAAAATGAACGCTTCGCCATCACGAATCCATCTCGCCCCGGAATTAATCCTATGGCTGCCGATGGCCCAGGCATCGTTGACTTCGCCGTAGATCCGAGTGAGTTCTCCATCGACTGAAGCGATCCAGAATTCACGTTTATCACGGAAACGACTCATCTTTTCAATCAACAATTCGTCGGAATTGCCAATCCAATCGACTTGGCCTAGATAGAAACCCTCCTCGGGAACTTCGATTGGCAGCCAACGGACTTTTTCGCCGGCTGAGTCAGCGATTCCAACGCGAAGTGAATTCAGTTTGCCGCCCACTCTAGCAAATCGATTTTGAGCGACACGTGGATATGTCGGATCACCGGGCACCAGAACAGATCGTTGCCTGACTTCAGTTCGGTCAATCTCAACAAACGAAACGTATTTGCCACTCGGACTCCAGCGAAGATCGCGAAAAGAAATGTCGCGATCGCCGACGTCCTCTGTTAGCAGTGTTCGTTGATTGCGATCGACGTCACTCACGAAGATTTTTCGATTGTGTGTTTCCAGGATGCGTCGGCCGTCCGGGGATCGTAACTTTTCCGGCTTTGCATTGTCGACAATGCTGCGTGCTCCGGAGCGAACATCATAGAGAGCCACAACGCGTTTTTTCGTGTCCGGATCTGTTTCGCGCAGCTTGTATCCGGAACTATCGGGAAGCCACTCGGCCTCGACTTTCGGAGCGCGAAATTCGCCGCGATCATAAATGGCGCGGAGTCGCTCACTGGCTCCCTCCTGCCACCTTGGAGTTTGAGTCTGACCTTCGGCGATTCCAGCGACAACCTGGATTACAACTGCCACGGAAAGAATGGTAAAAGTAAAGAAATAATTCATGTTGATTTTCAGTGATTGCTGGGGTAGGGATTGTTGTTTAGTGTTTGGTGGTTTCTGGATGCTTGCAAGTCAAATCTAAGTTGTCATTACTTCAAGTTGCTGTATTGATTTGCAGCGTGATGTTGCACGGCCAGTCGTGTGTCGGTTTCGACGCCAATGATTGTGCTGTCAAAACTGAGATAGACTTTCCTCCAGACCACTTGTAAGATCCTTCTTTAGTGGGAATTCAACGCGATCTGCAACGATGCGAATTATTTTCATAGTACCTGATTCCGTTTACATCATGCAGCATCCTCAGCGTATGATTGGATGACTTTCGGGATGGTTGTTTTTTCTCATAATTTGGTTTACGTGTTCTCAGCGTACCAGAGGAAAACTTTTCAGTCTAGGACCAAACAGTCACATTAGAACGAAACGGCGCACAGAAGCAACCAAACCAATGACGCACACACCTGGAAACAATCTTGCCTCCATCGATGTGACCATTCTATCAGCTCTTTTTGATTCTGCCCCCGATGTCGCCTTCTTTGTAAAAGATGCCGCCGGTCGCTATGTAACGGTAAACGAATCGTTGGTGAATCGTCATGGGCTAAATAGCAAGGCTGACGCCATTGGAAAGAGGCCCCGTGATCTCTGTCAGGGCAACTTCGGAAATGTTCCTTCTGAACAGGATGAGGAAGTGCTGCGGACCGGTCAACCGTTGCTTGAGCATCTCGAAATGCAGTGGAACAGTCGGCACGAACCGGTTTGGTGCGTGACAACCAAGTTACCGATTCCGAATGGCGAGGGCCAAATTGTCGGCATCATAGGGTTTTCACGTGATGTCCGCGTACCCGTGCAAACTGAAGAAATTCCGGAAGGTTTTGCGCGGGTATTGGATGATTTTGAAAGATCGCTATCCAATGGAGTCACACCCTCTACACTGGCTGAGAAGTCAGACCTGACTCCACAGCAACTCACACGATTTACAAAGCGAATTTTTGGACTGACCCCGACTCAACTCATCACCAGAATTCGAATTGCCGCCGCTTCGCGAATGCTGCGTGACACAAACAAAACCGTTGCTGAGATCGCAGTCGCTTGCGGCTTCTACGATCACAGCGCATTTACTCGAGCCTTCAGAAACGCGACCAGTGTGACTCCTTCCGCGTTCAGGAATCAGGAATAGCAGTAGGCAAATCGGATAAAGATATGGGTAAGGTTCTGCCTGATGACCCAAAATCCCACAGGCAGTGACGACATCGTGTGTATCTTTTATACCGCTGTCTCCCAATGCGAAAAGAGATTCGGTAGGTGTTGCTTTTTAACATGCCATCATAAACACTATTTCCCAGTTTAAGATGATCGATTTCAAACCACACGGCGTCAAAGAACTGATTAACAGATCTAAGAGTACTACTGACCTACTGATTAAAATTCAGTGTAAAAGAGCCGAAGCGCTCTGGTTCTTTGCCAGCGTCTTCCCAGCCGTAGGCGTAGGTACCAACGTGCCAGAGTCGGACGGTGGTGTCTGCCATGATCTGATAGCCACAGGCGCGGGCGCGCTGGCAGAAGGAATAATCTTCCGCCAGATAGTCATAGCCATCGTCACGCTGATAGAGCATCGGATGAAAAAAAGGAATCATTGTCTCGCCGAAGCGTTCGTTACACATGGGAAGTTTCAATTCTTCCTGAATCTTTCGGTAAACCTCCCGGCGGATATGCAGAAAGCCGGTTCCCGCATATAAGATCTCAATCAGCCCCCCACCATTACCGAACACCATCTTCGGTGTGCCTGGCAATACATGACAGGCCAATTCCCGCTTGCCTTTTTTGGGATAGATACCACAGGAAATCGGCAGATTGTGCTTTCTCAGTTTTTCAATGGCATCGGGAAAGAAGCCGATGTCAGAATCAATCCACATCGTCTCTTCAAAGCCATCTTTTAACGCATTGGTTGCCAGTTGATTGCGCCCCTGATCAATGGCTGCGTAACCTCTGATACGACGTACTACATATCCTCGACGTTCCAATTCTTTGAGGGACTGTTCACACTGTGGAACGATACTGCCAGAATAAGGAACCAATACAACACACTTTTTGGGGTCCATCGGATGAGCCGAGGCACGGGGGGCTGCTTTTTGAGTGAGAGTCTTGCTTGATTTGTGTGTATGTAATCCCGCATGATTAACCTGCTGGTCTTTTGGGATTCCCACGAAGGTCAGCAATTCGCGAATCCCTGCTTCATCGTTCAGTTGTTCCACATCCACAATTCTCAGTTGATCAGGAAATTCTTTAGCGAGTGTTTCTGCTCGCTCGTTGTACTCATCCCAGTAACGGGCGATGCCTGCTTCCCGACTTTGGATGTTATACTTGGGAAAAATGCGTGACCAGTTCGGCTCATAATGCCAGCCCGGTGGCAGTTCTTTCGCCCAATGATTGGTGGGAAGTGGATGCACCTGATCAAGCCAGCGACAGAAACTTTTAACAACAGAATCCTTATCTCGTTTCAGACAGATAATCCGAACATCTGGTTCTGTTTCTATAATCTCATCTACATACGGCAGGTAAAACGAAGCAATATCCCCTACAAACTCCGCATTCCGTTTCCGTCGCATACGGGCAAATCTCTTGGCGATGATTCCACTATTCGGTTCATGGTCCCACGGTAACAAAGGAGCCTCTTCATGCGTGACATGCGTGTTTGGCTGGCCGTTTAGAATTTCTGCCAGAGAAAGTGTTCCGCACCGGCCTGTTCCCATACCGAGGATGATCTTGGATGTTTGCGTCATTGGTGTATTATTTTCAATTGAACTCGATTAATAACTTAGAAATACGTTTGCAGCCAGGCTTACCAGCGGTGTGTCAGTGACCATATTGACACACGATTTATAAGACTTCAATATTTTGCTGCTCTGGAACGTTTTTTTCTCGGTCGAGTCTATTTTTTTGAGAAGGTTTCAAAATTGTTTTTTTAAAGGTGGCCTGTTTTTTTAATTCTTTCAAATCAAGAAAGTGATACGTTTCTTCTATTATCAGTCTGCCATTTTTAAATTTGATTCCTACTCCTTTAATTAAAGGTTTCCTCGTTTTACTCTCTTCAATCTGATCGAGCTCAAGATCTTGAGGTTCCGACCAATGTATCTCACTATTCTCAATTTCAACGATCAATAGAAAAGAATTATTTTTTTCTCCACCATTTTCTGTATTCTTAAACTTCAAATTATTCCATGCAGATTCTGGTCCCACTATTGCCAGATGAGATGCTCCTTTCGGATTCCAGCGATCTTTCCCCACATAATAAATATCAGTGCTGATTTTTGAATTTTCCGGACTGTTCCATGGCTTTGAGAGGTCAATTTTTTCATAGAGAGATTTGTATGGTTCACCGTAATATGGCAAAAGAAGTGTTCTCCAGCTGTGCAGTCTATTCCCCTCCTTATCAACGGTATAAGCAGGAGGTAATGTTCCATATTTCTGGCTATAGAGGTCCAATGCCATACTGATCTGGGATAGTTTACCAAGCTGCGTTCCTTCACTACGCCATTTAGTCGGGTAATCCGGTCTTTTTGTAAATTGGTAGTATGCCCCCAAAACTATCAATAACAGTATTAAGAATACTGCTATCCCTTTTGAGTATATTTTCATTATAGCAACTTTCAATTCCTGTTAAGATCGAAGTCTTTATCAGCGGAGCACTCAAATGTTCAATATCCAAAGATCCAGTCCCAGAGGTCAGTGAATGGCTCGACTCCTGGTGGCATGGCTCCAGGCCCTGCGGGTTGCCATCCAGCATCTAAAGCATCTTGCATTCTTTTTTGTCTCTCCTCTTTGAATTTATCTTGCCAAAACTTATTAGCATCGTAAAGAGCTTTCTCGTCTCCCAATGGTAAAAGTACATTGGGGTCTATATCCTCAGGAAAGAATATATTGCCCTCCCCTCCAATGTTGCCTTGTCTGGATCCAATTTCAGCTCCACCATCCACATAACCAATAATTCCCAATGCAGCGGTTCTAATCACAATCGCTACATGCCCCGTTGCATCCACGGGAGCATTCTTAGGCACTGACCAGTCGATTTCTAGTAAGGCAATACTGTAATAATGAAAGGGTCTCCCATTCACTAAGTTGAGTGAAGTCTGAACCCTAGCTAGTTCGTCTCTAACGCCTTGGAGATCATTACTGGTATTACCACGTCGTCGCTCCCTCAGTATTTCCTGTTCCTTTTGTTTCAAGCTTTGTTCGAGTCCTTCTAATCTTTCTTTCTCTGACAGTTTATATTTTTCTATTTCCTGGTCGAACAAAGTTTTGAAACGTCCACAGGTTCCAGAGATACTTTCATGTTCTCCGTTACCTGGGTTTACTTCGTAACCTACCCATTCGGGGTCATCTGGAGTCTGCTGGGAAGCCGTAGAACGGATTACGTCTATTAGTCTCCTGATTCCCTCTCTCTGTCGATCTGATAAGCCTTCAGTATCTAACAATTGTTGTTCATCAGGAGTATAATTAGTTGAATCACCTTCTTCTGGGGAGGACGAGCTAGTAGATGAACTCCCACTGGATGACGTAGAACCTTCTCCAGAAGCAGAGCCGCTACCCGAGCTAGAAGAACTACCGGGAGTTGAGCCACTGCTGGATGTCGAGCCACTTCCCGATGCCCCTCCTTCTAATTGAGAAATTAGAGTTTGAGCATCTTCAACACGAGACCCTAAAGGGGCACCGAAATCTAAATACAATCCAGCATCATAATAATATGCTTCAGGAACAAAGTTAAATGCATCCTGATAATTATTACCATCCAGATAATAATCAGGCGAACTTGTTTCGTTGGTGACTTGATCGAGATATTCTTGGGCCGTTTTTATTTTTTCATCACGTGCCAGAGCTTCTTTTTGTTTTTCATTGATAGTGACAATATTTGCTTGTCCAATTATGAAGTTGGCTTTTAATCCTTCTAATGTGTTAGCCCAGGCAGCACTGGCTGAGATGACTTTACTAGCATAGGAATTATCTGCACCAAGCAAACCGTTTATCAGGCTGGCGGCGGCGGTAGTAGTTCCGTTCTCAAGATTGCGATCCGCATTTGTTGTACTTTGGGTATAAGTTAGAATGATGCCAGCAACTGATGATGCAGCATTGGTCACAGCACTAATCATGGAATTGTTTACCGAAGTTGAAATCCCCAATACGGAACTAGACATGCCAAGTGTTGCGTTTGTAATTTCATTTTCCCATGCTTCTCTATCTGATGCGTCAGCAGTTGATAAACTTGAGTTATTAAGCTGAGATTGATACCAGGCAGAACTCTCTGCGTTTAAGAAAGACTGGCGTAAACTAATTTCGGCCTGAAGTCGAGCTGATGCTGCATTGTTTGTATCGATAGAACGTGTCCCATTTGTCAACGACTGAGCAGCCAATAAATTCTTGGTTGCAGTAGCTAAATCAATGATGTATGCAGTGTTGGCGTTGGTTATCGCCTTATCTCGTGACTCTTCCAAAGTGACTAATGATTTTTTAAAATCCGTTGCTGCTCTGTCTGCTGCAAGCTTATAGTCTTTTTCTGCATTAGTAATTCCTATGTTGTACTCTTTGTTAGCATGAGTGGTATCTGTCAGATAAGTTAACCAGGCATCCCATTTTGCGATTGCGTAAGTATAAGATGCATTCGCATATTTAGTCTGTAAATCTAGATCAATAGTTGCAATCGTGACAGCTAGATCATGTTGTTTTCCTGGTACCAAATCTGGTCCACCGGGGATCTCATAAATTCCATCTCCATCGGCATCTGTCCCACTATATCCGTGAGGATATGGCTCATTCTGATACCAGTCTTGGTAAGCGAAAATTGCCTGCTCCATCTGGCTTTTGGCATCAATAGCTGCTTGAACGACTGTCGTTTGATAAGTTCCCCAAGCAGAACCAACGGTACTGATGTATGCTTTGGCTGCAGCAATAGTAGTTGTCACCCACGTGTCATGAGCTTGACTTGATGCAGAATTGTAATTGTTAACTGCTGTCCCTAAGTCACTAAAGTAAGTGCCAAATACTGAAATTATCCCTTGAGAATATGATGCATTTGCTGAATTAACAGCATCCGAATAAGTAGTATTCGCATTCAAAATTGAATTAACATAGGAATCATTATTATTACTGGATTCATTTTCATAATCAGAATTTATTGAATCGATGGTAGATGCCTGGTTGCTCAGTGCAGGATGATTCCCGTTAATATAATCGATCCAAGCCGCCGCCGCTCCATCTTTATATGTATCACCAGTTGATGCTAATACATATGATCCATCTTGATTTACTGTGATCGCCTCACTTAAATAATCAGGTGGAAGTGGGTTGGTATTATTGCCAGAATTCGACCCACTTGAAGATCCCGACCCACTCCCTGAGTAGGATGTGCTACTGCTTCCCGATGAGGCCCCACTTGATGAAGCTGAGCCATTGCTTGAACCCGAAGTACTCCCCGAAGAGGAAGTGGATCCACTCGTCGGGGATGAACTGCTCCCTGAGGATGAAGCGGAACTAGAAGTACTGCCTGACGTAGAATTGCTGGTAGAACTTGATGCACTGCCAGAAGTGGTTGTGCTAGATGATCCTGATCCGCTACCTGATGATGACCCCGATGTTGATCCACTCGATGAGGTAGAACCACTACCTATGTTTTTTTCAGCAGCAATTGTTGGATGATCTATTGCAATCTGATCTAATGCAGCATCAAGCGTATTAGAAGCATCTTCAAGATCTGAAATTGCCCCCTGTAGTGCTGTATCGATAAAACCGTCCAGGTTGGTAGCTATTGAATCTATACTTGTTGAGTATGCTGACTCTGCTGATGCTATAGCGGAATCATATGTGCTTTGTAAATTGTCAGTAACATTTTTGTAATCGTTAATGCTACCATTAGTTGAATTATGATAATCATCCCATGCTGCTGTTTCCTCTTGTTCTAGCATATCCGTTGCGGCTGCTACTCCTGCATTATAAGCATCTACTAAATCAGCATAAGGATCTTCTCCCGACGCCGAACCACTCGTCGAATTTGATCCGCTGGAGGAGCCAGATCCACTTCCTGAGCTGGAAGTATCACCGCCTGAAGAACCACTCCCCCCTGACGAAGATCCGCTTGATGAAGCTGAACCACCGCCAGAGCCAGACGAACTTCCTGATATTGATCCACTCGTTGAACTTGAGGCACTGCCAGATGTAGATGCAGAACCAGAGGTGCTACTGGATGTTGAACTACTAGATGACGATGATCCACTACCGGAAGTAGAGGACGAACCGGACGTACTACCCGATGTGGAACCACTGGTTGAACTGGAAGAACTGCCTGAGCTTGAGCTACTTCCAGACGTGGATGCAGAACCAGAAGTGCTACTGGATGTTGAACTACTAGATGACGATGATCCACTACCGGAAGCAGAGGACGAACCGGACGTACTACCCGATGTGGAACCACTGGTTGAACTGGAAGAGCTGCCTGAGCTTGAGCTGCTTCCAGATGTGGATGCAGAACCAGAAGTGCTACTGGATGTTGAACTACTAGATGACGATGATCCACTACCAGAAGCAGAGGACGAACCGGACGTACTACCCGATGTGGAACCACTGGTTGAACTGGAAGAGCTGCCTGAGCTTGAGCTGCTTCCAGATGTGGATGCAGAACCAGAAGTGCTACTGGATGTCGAATTACTTGATGACGATGATCCACTACTGGAAGCAGAGGACGAACCGCTTCCTGAACCTGAGCTGTTATTGTTCGGCTCATTCTCGACATCATCAATAGTTACCTGAGTCCAGATCGTGGAGCTGTTTCCGTTTGTGTCTGTGGCTTGAACGGAAAAGAGATCAAAACCGCTAGTTTCATAGTCGAGCGCTGCCAGCAATGTGATCGCTCCCGTTATCGCATCAATGGCAAAGGTTTCTCCACCATACGTAACTTCATAGGTAATCGCATCGCCCTGGGCGTCTGTTGCCTGGAGGGTTCCAATGACTGAGCCCACAGCAGTGTCTTCCGCAACGGTGATGTAATTTGTCGTTTGTCCAAATTGCGGTGCTTGCTGAGTCTGTTCCAGAACCACGTCTACCTGTGCGTTGGCTGTATTTCCATCTGTGTCAGTGGCTTGCACAGTGAAGGTGAGGTACATCGCTGTGGCATAATCCAGAGGAGCAATTAATGTCACTTCACCTGTGACGGAATCAATCGAGAACGTTTCACTGCCTGATGTCAGAGAGAACGTAATTGCCTGATCTTGAAGATCAACGGCTTTCACAGTTCCAACTACAGTGCCAATCGCGGCATTTTCAGAAACTTTCCAGTAATAGTAGCCTTCCCCCTGATAGTTCGTGCTGAACTGGGGCGTTTCTTCTACAACATAGCCAGAACCACTGGACGAGGAGCTTCCACTACCTGATGAACCACTTCCAGAAGAAGAACTGCCGCCTCCTGATGAAGAATTACTGCCTGACATTGTAGAACTACCCGATGCAGAACTGCTTCCCGAAGAGGATGAGCCGCCTGACGAAGAGTTGCTGCCAGAGGTAGAGGCGGAGCCACTCGTTGAGCTACTTCCGGACGAGGAACCACTTGTCGAACTAGAGCTACCACCTGAGCTAGACGTGCTGCCTGATGTTGAACCACTGGTGGAGCTGGATCCACTCGTGGAACTGGAACCGCTGGCTGAATTCGAACTACTTGATGAGGAAGAGCCACTACCTGACGCTGAGCTACTCCCAGATGTGGAAGAACTACCTGATGCGGAACCACTGCTTGAGCCTGATGCAGAGCCACTGCCCGACGATTCAGATATATCTCCAACAGAAACAACACCTGTTGTGGAGGCGCTATTCCCATGAGAGTCTGTTGCCTGAACTCCAAATGATTCAGACTGACTGGTTTCATAATCCAGGGCGGCAATCAGCGTGATGGCCCCTGTTGTATCGTTTATCGAAAACTTATCGGTGCTGGATGTCAGCGCGAACGTAAAGGTATCCCCGTCCGGATCAACGGCAGCGACTGTTCCCACAACCGTTCCAATCGCGGTATTTTCATCCGCATTCCAGGCATAGCCTGTTCCAGCATCATCGAATTGGGGGGCATCGTTGGTACCACTGAGTAGCTGACGTTGTTCGAGCTTTTCAATTGAAGCGACATATTGAAATGTGTGCTTCTTTCTGCGTCGGCTTGAGCGACGAGAACGAACGGGGGAACCATATCTAAATGAGTGACGTAACGAATATAACCAGTCTTTTAGTACCATGGCACGTAGTCCTTCAGTGCTGCTATTCAGGCTAAAAGTAGAAAAGCTTTGCGCGTACCTTACTCCTTAGAAGTGCCTCTTTTTAATTGAAGAGACGCACCTTCAGGAATTCAGCCTTTCTACTGAATCTTTCAATTCATTGTTTGTCAAAGTGACAGAAAGGTGATAATGCAACTAAAATTGAAGTGGCTCGTCCTTGAGTAGAAGAAGTGAAGCATTTCAATAAACACAATACATTATCGTGTGCCTGCGTGTTTTTGTGTGAAGAAAAAGGATAAAAGGCAAAACCCTCAAACTCAAGATGAGTTTCGTAAATAATCTGCATATTTATCACAAATATAATAACAGTAAAAATCAAAAATCCATTATATATAGAGAGGTATTTGGAAGTAATTTGTTCGCTGATATTTCACTTTTTTCAAAAAGGAGAGAGTATGGTTAAAAGCATTACTGATAAAAATGAACGACTATTATGAAGGTGTCTAAGTTGTAAACCAAACGGTTTTTGAAGAGACTTTTGAATTCGACAAGCACTATTTCCAAATTAATTATTGCCCTCGAAAAGTCCATTAATTACACAGCAACGTCGACACAATCCCGTTACACTATGGTTACACCAGAAGAGCTGCACACAAAAAAAGACTCAGGGCAAAAAGCCCTAAGTCTTTTTCGAATCGTTCATTGGGGATGACAGGACTTGAACCTGCACGCCTCGCGGCACTAGATCCTAAATCTAGTCACATGGCATTTTTCACCACATATATCGGCTGGGGTACTTTTCTTATGTTCACTGTCTTGCAGTTTGCCTTTTGATTTCTTCTATGAAAATTCAACTGTGATCTTGCGTTCGAATTTTAATAATTTTCCCCGTTGAGCAGCTTCGATCTGTCGAGCGGAAATTTCACGATATTCTTCAGAGGCTTCAAAACCGATTGCCTGGTGACCTTCCAAAGCGGAGGCCACTAATGTCGTTCCGGATCCGCAAAACGGATCCAGGGTGATTCCGCCGGTCGGCGCACATTGAACCAGTCGCTGCATCAGCTCCCTTGGTTCCCCACGGTATGTATTCGCATTGGTAGTTAAAATATCCTTTATGCGGAGAACGAGCTCCCCTGCCCTTGTCACAACTAATCAAACCTTTGAAACAGAATCCTCCGCCAGATTTGAGATTGATGTCATCAAAGTACTCCTCAACCTCAGACGGTTCAATCTTGGTAAATTTGCGATCCTTAAACTGTTCCAGGAATGGTTTCAACTACTTGGCATAAGTTTTGAGTGTGCCATTACTCTTTTTGGCTCGGACGTGATTAAATACACGCAGACAGCTGAGCGGTAGTGCTGCTTTGATTTCGATATAGCGTCTTACTTGATTTGAGCAAAAACGTTATACGAACTTTTTGAACTCTTTATTGTTTTTAGGTTTGAAATTACAACGAGCGCAGGAAAGAAAATAAATCCTGCCACTTGCTGTACGTGATTGTGAGTAGCTGCTTAGTTTCCCCGTACATTTTTTGTTCGGACAAGCATCTCCACGACGCGGTTTTTTATGATTTACCGGACCCTTTTTGTCAGACTTGTTAATCTGTTCGGCCATTGGTCCATCTCCTTCGTTTAAGGGATTGGGAGTTTGCGCGATCATTTTTTCGGTCCCTCTTCGATTTCAGATAACCGCTGCAATGCCTGCTCAATCATTGTTTGCATCTCTTTCACTTTTGACTGACACTTTTTGCAGAGATGCCGCCGCATCTCCTTTGGTAGTGTCAACATCTGGTCGCGGGCCTCGATCACACATTCCGCAGCAAACAACTCGTATTCTTCCCGACTGATCAGTTTTTCATCTGCGATTAAATCTTTACGCTCCAGATCCTTTCGCTTCAATTTCTCCTGGAGCAGCTTCTCTTTTTTGAGTTCTTCGTTGAGCTTCTGGGATTCTCTGTCTGCTTTCTCATCGCGATAAGATGCCACCCACGCATCACACTCAGAAACGTCGAAAACTCGCTTTCGTTGAGTTCCACTAACCGGAAGTCCCTTTTTGATCCAGTTCTGGATCGTCTTGTCGCTAACGTCCCATCGTTCGGCAGCAGCAGTGAATCCAATGACACATTTGACCGGCTCCGTTTTTTTCACTGGAGCCTGTTTTTTAGCTGTTTTTTTCGTTTTTGAGGTGGTGCGTTTTGAAGTGGCTCTTTTGGACGATCGCTTTGCTGATTTTTTGCCCATCAATTTAATCGGAAGAAGAAGAAGTCACTTAAAATTTCATTTTGAAACCAAAAAAGTGCGATTAGGGAACCGCGCGCGGCCCCGGGCCCCCTCAGGAGGACCCGAGATTTTTTTTAACCTGGCTCGTACTCAGCTGGCTTGATCGTCAGCTGCTCTTTGCCTTTAGAATATTTCAGGCCGAGTTGTTTCAAATGATCTGCCGTCAAACGTTTTTCTTCGAATGCTTTTTTGATCTTCGAAACACTGAGCTTCGGTTTGAGTTCGACAACTTCGGATAGCAAGCGCGCCTCTTTGTTCTTGCCAAAGATACAGATCGCATTCAACCAGGCAACGATCTGTTCAACCAATGTTGACTGCATCAGCTTATCTAAGAGACCGAGACTGTCCGCTTCTTTCAGACCAGATCGATACTCCACCTTGGCGGGCTGATCTTTGAAGCTCACCGAACCGTGTGGAAACGATTTGGTTTTCTTCTTACCCTCCATCAAGCTCGATCGATTTGCTTTGCAATACTCGTTCACTCGCTCGTGAAGCAGCTCTCTACGACTTGTGATAGTGACAGGATCTTGATCATCAATCAAAACATATTTGCGTTGCTCAGACTCCTGTTTGAGTTTCTCGATATACCGGGTGCAAGTCGCGTTGACTGACTGATCAAAGGCGTTCAGAAATGAGAGCTCGTTTAAAGCCTTGTTGAGATCTTCCTCCGTCTGAATGACGGGATCCGCTCCCAGCAATTCCGCAGCGGGTCGATCATTGGCGTTGAGGCTTTTCACGTTTGAATCCTTTCAACAATTTGAAACCAAGATAGATCAACGCCATCAAAGCAATAAAGACGAGAAAAACAGTTCCACTGTTTGATTCTGTTTCATCCTCAATCACCTGATCCGAATCGCTTGAATCTTTCGGAACCTCATACAATGGATCCGGTTTCGGTTCGATGATTTCGACGACTTCCGGATCGGGTTCTTGAACCGTAATCGTTTCAACTTTCTTTATCATGTCGAGTGCATCGTTTGCCAGAATTCCAGCAACGGCCGGCACCGGAGTTTTCTCCAATACCTCATCGACACGGTCCGCAGCTCCCTGGATCGGTTTCCGGATCTTTTCCGACGGCTGGGCTCGTTTTGAAGGGGGATTGTAAAAGGGGCGATACTGTTGTTTTTGATCGTCTGACTGACAACCAGGCAGTGTCAATAAAAGGATCAGGAAAGCGAAGATCCAAAGTAAAAGCATCGAAATGGAATCGAAAACTTTGGATTCCGGTCGGTTTGGATCCGGGGAAATGGCCATCATTTGTGGTCGCTCCCGTAAGGTCCCTTTTGCCAGTAGGGAGCGTACTCATTAAAAAGGGAATCCGAAAAGAGCCAACCGTCATACGGAGCTGGCTCACCTTGATCGAGCATATCCGGAACCATTTTGTCTGGTACCGCGATCACTTGGGTTTCCGGTTTACGTTTGAAACGATCCACCAAATTACAACCACTAACGATCGTTAGTAATGCGACCACGAGAACGCATACGGTGAAACTGTGATTGAACCGCTTGTTCGTCTCGCTTGGTCGCATTGCGTTGAATCCTTTCCACTTCTTCCAGCCGCTCGTTTTCGTCGCTGTGCTTTCTCTTAGTCCAGAAAAACAACAGCTCCAAAAGGGTTGCGATGATTCTTAATAGACCGCCCATTGATCAGTCGTCTAAAGACTGACGAGGATCGTGATATCTCTCCTCAGTTGGTTCGATTTCTCCAAACACCATTTGAATCGGAGCACTCTTTTCTAATTTGTGACCAATCCCCACGAGGCCGAAGGCGGCCAGTAATAGCTTGATCGCTTCGGCTGTCTCAATTTCACCAAGTAGCATTCCGCTTAGGGAAAAGACAATGGTAAGAAATGCAGTGAGATACGTTTTCTTACCGTCAAGCGCTTTGAAAGGGAGTTTGTCGAGCATCGATCTGGCTTCCTTGCCATGCTGAGAAATGATATAAAAGCGGTATTGCTTCCCTGCGCTACCGCTCTGAAATTAACCGTCGCTTCTCCGCTCCATGGTTCGGCTCCGGCTTTTCGATTGCGTTTTAAATTAAGGATTGTACAACTCGCAAAAGTCAAGGGCAGATTATGAAGAGAAACAGGAAGATTGTCCAAGTAGAACTCAATACTGATGAGTGGTTGCCGTTAAGTCGTTATGCAGCCAAAGAGAAACGATCCATTCGCGGAATTGCGAAAGAGCAATTGATGCCGTTGATCCAGGAAGCCAAACGGAAGTTTCCGCGACAACCAATCAATGCATCCCCGTCGATCGACGATATTCATTAATTTCACCAATACGATCACATTAGGTCCAGAATGGCTCTGTATAGCATTGAGTATTAATACGAGATCAAAATATGCTCGTGTGGTTGGGACTATCCATTAATGAATAGTGACCAGGTAACAGTTATTACCCGGTCACTTCTGTTTCTAATGTCTGCAGATGACTTGCTGTAATTGCTCAAACCCAAAGAAGATACGCCTTGAAATGTAATTCAGGCCAAGTAACATATACAGCATCTATGCATGAAATGAAGCCTGTGGAGCTTCATATACGAGCAAGTCTATGCAGGTGAATAAGAAAGTTATGTTTCTTGAAGAAAGACAGGTGAATGACCCTACCTAAAAAAAACTCAAGAACTATCACGGTGAATGGCGTCTCTTACCGTTGGATGGTAACAGGCAATGACTTGGTGATTGACGTGATAATTGAACAAGATGATGTGAAAGGCCAAAAACTACGTTCGTCCTTTGACTACCACGATGGCACGCCAGATGGCCAGAAAAGAAAAGTAACACCCCAAACAATCAAAGGATTAATAGTGAGCGCTTTGGATGCAGGTTGGGTGCCAGGATCTCAGGGAAAGCCCGACTTTGGAATAAATGGTGAGTTGGTCGTTCCAATCTCACAATGATGAAACATATCAAGGTGCTCAACCTGACTAGGAAACTTACGTTATCTGGTCATTTTTGTTTGTAGGAACGAGTAATCATGACTTTTTGGTTATTCGAATCAGCAGATGACTAGGTGTAACTAGTTATTATAAAAAATGTTACATCTTGAAATGTTGTTGCTGCCTCATATCATTAAGCTATGTCGGAGAACAAAAAGAGATGTCGCTAACTAAATAGAGAAGCTTATTTTGCCGGAGTAGTCACCCCAAATGTTCCCTTTCAAAAAATTTCCGTTATTGAAGAATCTCTGGGCGAAAGAAGCATCAGCTAATACGGTCGAGCGACCTGCTTGCAATTGCTTAGACACACAATATAACGATTCCGTATGGCCAGAACTCTACATTCACACTGAAGAGCAGGACACTGAATGCGATGGTTGGTATCGCCTCAATGAGCTAATTGACGTCGCCGCGCGAGACGGGCGAACCGAGTTCTCACCCGGTCCTGAAATGAAACCTCATGAGTGGGCTCAAATTTGCATCCTCCCTGCCAGTATCGCGAAACTCAAAGTTGTAAAACATTTCATTCTATATGGAAGTAGTCTAGTGCGAATTCCACCTGAGATTGGTGAGATGGAGTCACTCGAAGAGTTCTCACCATACACGTCTTATCGCCTACACTGGTTCCCGTATGAGATTCGACGATGTAAAAATCTTAAAAAAAGTACGATCAGTACACGTGCTCTATACGGAAACTACAAATACCGACCACCGTTTCCAAGTTTACCCCAGATTCACAGTAGCTACTTACCACCTGGTTGTAGCGTATGTTCTAGCCCGTTGGACAAAAACTCGGTTCGGCAAGTCTGGATATCCCTGAGGATCGGTTCTGATGTTGTTCCATTACTGGTTCACGCTTGCTCTGAGAACTGTATTGCTGATTTACCAACGCCACCTAAAGACTACATTCAAACTTCACATATCGGAGGGTTAGATCTGCATCAACCTGACACTGAATGGTAAGACAAATAGTGTCATAACAAAAAACTCAAAGGAATTGCTGATCGACTTGGATTAGTTGTCGATATCCATTCGTAGCGTCCCTGCGAATCTTGACGTAATCCGAAATTGACACACTCTAAAATAATGACTGGGTAACGCACGTTACCCAGACAGTTCGACACGGTGGTGCTCACCATCTCTCAACAAAAAGTAACCGGGTAATAGTTGTTACCCGGTCACCTTCGTTGTTTTAGATAATCTTAAGTAACGGCTAAGTTTCTAGTAATCGCATAATATCCCGAACAATAATATTCAAATAAGAATTGCATAATAATAGACGATTGTGCTCAAGTGTGTTGATTAATACAATCAAAGCATTTTGAATTTAGCTTGTTAAAAGCGAATACAGTGAAGAGATAAAGTGCAAGATTGATTTATTTTATAAATGGAAAATATTCACATGCTAAGACGTATTAAACATACAAAATTAATCTCAGTGCTCTATCTAATCGTTGTTGTATGTCTGTTTCTCAATTTGTCAACCATCTCAGCCGAAGAATGGATTGGCAAGAAATTTATGCCTAAGATTGAGGCGAAATTTATAAAAGGCGTTAAAGACGATACTAAGATACCTGCAGAGGAGATTCTTTTTCCACTTATAGTTTCCAAGATCGATGGTGATCTATTGCTAGTGGGAGCGGGGTGGATCAAGAAATCGCATGTAATTCCCCTCGATGATGCCATCTCATATTATACCGATTACCTCAAGACCCAAAACCTACTTAGTTCTTGGGCTTATATGAATCGGGGAATCGTCTGGTCCGAACAAAAAGAAAGCAGCAAAGCTATTAGCAATGCTATTAATGACTTCGCCTGGGCAACTCGGCTCAATCCATATAGTTCACTAGCCTATCATTATGAAGGCTTGCTATGGCTTTCAAGAAGAGAATATGACACAGCCATCATGCACTTCAATGATGCCATTCGACTCTATCCCAAAAACCCAATGACATACTATTATCGAGGCAACGCCAATTATTCCAAAGGAGCCCGCTACACTCCTGCTTATGATCGCGCACTTAAAGACTACAACAAATCGATTGAACTTGATCCTAAGTATTCACCAGCCTACCATCAACGTGGTATGACCTGGTTCACGAAAGGTGATTACGACAAGGCCCTTAAAGACTATACTATGTCTATTCAACTCGATTCGAAAGATGCCTATGCCCATTACAATCGTGGTATCGCCTGGTCAAAGATTGGTAAATACAATAAAGCCATTAAAGACTTTAGCAAGTCAATTCAACTCGATCCAAAATTTATGCTCGCATACAACGCTCGAGGCAACACATGGTCAAAATTAGGTAAATACGACAAATCGATTAAAGATCAAACAGTTGCTATGCGTCTTGATCCCTTTGATGTAGTAATAATTGTTCATCGTGGCAACTCCTGGGACTTAAAAGGAGCGTATAAAGAAGCTTTACTAGACTATAATAAATCAGTTCGACTCCATCCTCAACGACCTGATGGTTACAATGGTTTAGCTTGGTTGTGGGCAACCTGTCCTGATATTAAATATCGTGATGGTAAAAAGGCTGTCGAAGCCGGAAAAAAAGCGTGTGAATTCTCGGATTGGAAAGAGCCAAATTTTATTGACACTTTAGCTGCAGCTTATGCCGAGTCTGGTGACTTCGAACAGGCAGTAAAGTATCAAAAAATGCTACTAAAAATGCTAAATGAAAGTGCCGACAAGCGGGATTTTGAAGAGAGGTTAGAGCTATATCTTGCAGGAAAACCATATCATAGAAAGAAACCAGAAAAGCTCTCGAAATAAAAGTTCGTTTTGATGAATTGGCGTACATAGTTACCGGGTAATGTGTATTACCCGGACACTAATTTAAATCATATTGAGAAGGGTGTAAGAATGAGTTTAGATCGCCATTCAGAATTCTGCTTTTCCCGATTCGAATCATTCAACCTAATTCCTTCGATCATAGCATCATCCTCAATTTTCTCTTGAAAATTCATCCCTGTTTAAACAAAATTTCATTAATTCTACCCTTAATGGGTCATACCGAAATAATTCAGTCTAATTCAAGTTATGTGGCTAAGATAACCTGATGGTAGATTCCCCATTCGCAATGCTTGTTGCACAAATCGAGCGTGAGTTCGGTGTGTCGATTCCAATCTCGCCGTCAACAGATGTCGCCATCGTTCCAGATACTCTTCGACCACTGTACTCATTTTCGGATGGATTGACACTGCCATTTGCCAACATCCACAAGATGGCCGATTGCAATCGAACAACGTATCCTGATTGGATTTGCTTCGGTTCCGACAACTACTTCTCATATTTCCTCTGTCATGTCTCGCAGGCTCCAGCTTTAACGACATGGGATCACGAGGTACACACTGAAATCGAAGGTGTATTTGATACCGCCATTGATTGGCTCACCGACGAATATGAATCATTTATCGATACCGATACTGACGACAACGCTGTTCGCGTAACTGAAATCCCTGATGGTGTATCGAAAACCGCTGCCATCACCGAAATCAAACCGATCTGCGACAAATCATCGTCCGATTTGCTCGGCCTATTCCGCTCTGGCGCATTCGTCATTCCGAATGTCGTCCGTTCAGACGCGTTCAATGTGGTTCGCGCGTTGCATGATCTAGGTATCTCGTGTCATGTCGAATGTAACACCTGATTTCAACCGAACAATGTCAAAAGTATCCAGTAAATAGTCATTTACCTGACACTTGCTGTTTTCTGATGTCTGAGTAACAGCCGTTACCAGGACATTGCTCTTTTAAAGATTAGTGATCTAAAACAATCATTCATAGACTTTGCCGCAATAGAGAAATACTGCAAATTGCTTCCAATTATTCTGAGCTAGGCATGGATCTTGCGTGACGCCAAATTCTGAATCTTCTGCCCAAGACACAGCTCCTTCAAGGAATTGAAAAATTGTATTGTTTGCCCAATCTTCTGTAAAACCTACTTCATCTATAGATTTGCCTTCGTGAGGTTCACGATCAGCAATAAGAGCATGTACGAATTTAAGAAAGGTTTTTTCGTCTGTTACATTTTCTAGAATTTCTTGAACTTCCTTCATAGCTAACCTTGGCAAGAAAAACTGTGATTTAAAGTGAAGTGAAAATTATTAAGCAAAAAACAGATCTAATGACCGGGTAACAATAATTACCGAGACAATTTTAATGTTACCTGGGCCATAGAAAAGCACAATGACCGGGTAACGTGATTTACCTGGACATTATTTGAACGGGTGTCATTTCATAGATTCTGCCGAAGAATCAACAACCCATTTTTCTTTATTCGTAAAATGAAAGTTTAACCTTTCAATTTTATGTTTTTTCAATTCTTTAAGATCAACATCGACAGTTTTTCTTTTGCCTTTGATTTCAATGAATATGTCTTCAGGGGTTTTTCGCAGTGGCCAATAAGTAATTTTGCAACTGCTCGGAAGCTCAGAAATATTGTAACAACAATTAAATCTTCTTGAATCTGGCACCATGTATCCAACGGAGTAATTAAAGCCGAAACCTTCGACTGACTCGACATAGATTGGCTGCGTAGAATGATTTCTAAAATTGAGTGCACCATGAAAATCTGGACTACCTGGACTACAGCCGATCGCGAATACGAGGATAAATGATAAAAAACAGTTATGCATCGTGCACCTAACGTCAATCCTTTCTTTCTGTTTCCATTATTTTTTTTGGATTTTTAAAACTCGTTTATTATATTGTCTGGGAAATACGTGTTACCCGGTCATAATTTTAAATGCTGTTTATTCTTTGGTGTGTTTCTTGATTAGTTCTTCAAGAATCTTAATATTGGATTTCCTATTCGGCTTTAGCTGATTTGATTTTTCCAGCTTTAGTAAAATATCAAGTCCGGCCTGGAAATGAACCACTCCTGCTTCCCGTGTTTCTTCCGATTTCGTAAGAAGATTTCCTAGCTTGTAGTTTGAAATCATCAAATCAATCTGCGTTTGAGCATTGGTCTTGTCGGCGGACGCTAACTCCTTGGCAATTGTGAGGCTTTGCCCATACTGTCTTCGTGCTTCCGAAAGGTTCCCCTCTTGCAGGAAAATATTCCCCAGCTTGTTGTACGAAACAGAGAGGTCGCGTTGGGCCTGTGCATTGGTCTTGTCGGCGGACGTTAACTCCTTGGCAATTGTGAGGCTTTGCCCATACTGTCTTCGTGCTTCCGAAAGGTTCCCCTCTTGCAGGAAAATATCCCCCAGCTTGTCGTATGAAACAGAGAGGTCGCGTTGGGCCTGTGCATTGGTCTTGTCGGCGGACGCTAACTCCTTGCGTATTGTGAGGCTTTGCTCATACTGTCTTCGTGCTTCCGGAAGGTTCCCCTCTTGCAGGAAAATATCACCCAGCTTGTTGTACGAAACAGAGAGGTCGCGTTGGGCCTGTGCATCGGTCTTGTCGGCGGACGCTAACTCCTTGCTGATTGTGAGGCTTTGCTCATACTGTCTTCGTGCTTCCGGAATGTTCCCCTCTTGCAGGAAAATATCCCCCAGCTTGTTGTACGACACAGAGAGGTCGCGTTGGGCACCTGCATCGGTCTTGTCGGCGGACGCTAAGTTCTTGACTATTATGAGGCTTTGCTCATACTGTCTTCGTGCTTCCGGAGTGTTGCCCTCTTTCAGGAAAATATCCCCCAGCTTGTCGTACGAAACAGCGAGGTCGCGTTGGGCCTGTGCATCGGTCTTGTCGGCGGACGCTAATTTCTCGCTGATCGCGAGGCTTTGCTCATACTGTCTTCGTGCTTCAGAAAGATTTCCCTCTTTCAGAAAAATGTTTCCCAGATTGTTGTAAGCAACAGAGAGGTCTCGCTGTGCATCTGCATTGGTTTTGTCAGCAACCGCTAATCTCTCGAAGATCGTGAGAGCTTTCTCATTCTGCTTTCGTGTTTTTGGTAGATTCCCTTCTTCCAGAAAAATAGTCCCCAGCTTGTCGTACGCAACAGCGAGTTCTCGCTGTGCATTTGCATTGGTTTTGTCTTCGTTCGCTAACTTCTCGCGGATCGCGAGGCTTTGCTCATACTGCGTTCGTACTTCGGGAAGATTTCCCTCTTTTAGAAAAATGTCCCCCAGAATGTTGTGCGCAGTAGAGAGGTCTCGCTGTGCCGTTTGATTTTTCGGCTCATATTTTACGAATAAAATAGAGTAGTGGTATGATTTTTCTGCATGCGTGCGAGCCGCTTGTGGACCACGGCTTGAGAGAAATTTTGTTGTGAGTTCTAAATTAGCCAAGTAACCAAGATGCCACACGTCATTCCAACCGGGATGAATTTTCAATATTGCCTCACAAAGACGAATCGATTCTGATAAATTCCCCTTCAGGTAATGTCCATCGGCGGCACGCAATAATGGCATTAATTCCGTCTGTTGTTCTTTGCTTTTCGCCTCCGCTCGTGCCAGTACTTTTGCTTCCTGCTCTGAATCGAAGTATTCGAGAGCGGCATCTAATCCACCCTGTGCTTTATTGGCAACAATTCGGTCGAACTCACGTGTGATTTCTGAAACGCGCCCCGCAAGATAATCTGCTTGAATCATCTTAATCGTCGAATGGAGTTGTTCGAGCCGTGCTTTGTGTTCCGCTTCGATCCGCTTTTTTGCGTCTCGCTTCTCTTTCCAGTCTTCAATCGTTTCGACTTTTTCTAACGCCTGTGTATACGTCCGACCGGCGGCAACCATTAATCCTGTACGGTAATCCTCGATATCCCATTCTTTCTTGATCGCATCGGTAATCGTCCCTGCAATTTTATTATTTGAGTCGCTCCAGTGCTTCCTCGCATCGTCCATTGACTTAATGAAATACATTCCTCCTGCTATCAACATCAGCACAACTGCTCCCAATGTGGTTGCTACCCATTTCTGCCAAGATTTGAATGCGATTGTTAATCGTGCCAGTTCATCCTTCAAACTGTTAAGCTTTAAAGCCAGACCGTCATCCGAATTCACCGCATGCATAATTTGCCCTTCCGCTTCCAACCGCTTACGATAGGCAATTTGTAAATCTCGCCGTTCTTTCTGATACGTGATTGCCTGTTCGTTTGAAAGGTTTTCTTCCGGGGCAGGCAAATCAAGTTGTGATACTTTTGCGCTCGTACTGCATCCCTGTTGCGCGTGAATGACCCAGACCTCTTTCTTCTGTTGCTTTGCATAAAAATATTCAAACTGCGTGAATGAGCAACGACCAAACTCAGGATCTGGATTCGGCGGCTCATAGCCGTAGGCATCACCCACAATTTGAACCAAACCACCGCAACTGTCGATTTTTGTTTTGTGCATCTCGCGCAGATCACCCGATGCCGTCGTGAAAAGCTCTTGCACAACCGGTTCGTACCCCAAGCCCGACAGAATAAGCGCGACCTGCTTACGGATTTCAAGAAACTCCGAAGAGACAGCAGAAATGAAAATACGTGGCTTCATTGTTCGCCTGGATTCTAGCAATAGAACGGGAGTCATAAAATTACAGAAAGAGTTTAGTACACTAGTATACAAACAGTAGAAGTAGGAGGCAAGTATCCATTGTTGAGTTATAAGTTATGAAACAAAAATGAGGTTCTTCAGGAGAGAACGATTGTTTTAGTCTAACAATTTACAACTAGGCAAATGGGTCGGCCAAAGCGGCAAGACGATCGGCGACAAACAAATTCAATTCTGCTTTACTCACTCCGCACCGGATTTCTTAACCTCATTTATAATGATGACCGGGTAACATCATTTACCCGGCCATAAATCAACGATCCGACTAACACTCAATGACCGGAAAATGCTCGTTTCCTACACACTGAATTACAGCTGTGTAAGGCTACTGCTTTAACTTTACCAGTCATTTACTTATTGTGTGTATCATCCAATTCAGTTAGATCCTCGACATTAGCCATATCTGCGAGCATCTTAGTGTATTTACGCAGTTGTATTTGAATATCTGCCAACTCCACATGGAACTCTTGAGAAATCACCTCATCTTCAAAGGCTCCATCCAAAGACTTCCTATACCACTTCGATGTGAATGGTCGAACAACCTGATTAAGAACTGGAATTGCTATTTTTGTAAACTCGTTACATTGTCGACCTTGGTTTTTTAGTGTTTCACGGGTCAAGCCAAACAACTTATAAATACTAGTCAGAGCTGTTTTTTCCTCGTTGTGTTCTGGTAGTACATGCTGTGTTGTGACGCGTGTTAACAATTCGATATATAACTCCCACGCAGCATCCCTATCTGGATCTTTGGGACTAAATTCCAGTTCTGCAAATCCAGCACTGAGCTTTACGCTGGACATACTCCATTTATCTAACCATTCTTTCCATTTCATTTTTGATAATCCGTAAACGTACATAAGAAGATTGGTTTTTTTAATCAGTCACAGCAAAGTAAGTCTGATATTTGGAAGCTATGACCAATTTCTTTTTAAATCACCCGTCGACGAGCGAATTCCGTTGGAATAACTTGCTCCAATAATTCGTCTACCTGTTCAGCATTTGTCGATATCGCACGACGGTATCTTGGCATCTGACGATCATCAATCCAAGGAAACTCCCATCCATGCGTTGTTTCGACAAACTCTTTCGCGAATTTTTTACTGATCTCAATACAGCCACTAAGCACAACGTCAATATAAGATTGGGCAATCGGGTTCATATTTGAAGGATTTTGAGCATTGTTAGTGATATATGCCCAGACCTTGTCATCTCTATTGTAAGATCGGTTAGATGCAATTATCGTATCAGATGGAATCTGCACACGCGAATAACCGTGTTGAATCTCACGTTCATCGGCTTCTGAAATAGTCTTAGAATTAATTTCTAACACAACCCCGTTGCACGTAGAGTCTTTTTGAAAAACTACACCTAGTCCCATATCACAATCTTCTGGAATAGGTAAGAACCATCCTCGCTGTAAACCAATCACGCGTGCTGGCACGCGGCTTAATGAGGGACCAATTAGACATTCGCTATCTGAACCAATCAAGCTACCATACACAAACAAAAATTGAGCCATCAATTTTTCCTTAGAGAAGTGCACCGAAATCTACACCATTGTCATTCCAGACAACTTTTTCAAACCATTCACTTATCGCTTTGACACCATTGGGAGTATTGGTTATCTCTAAACCAGCTTGTAAAGCATCACCAGCTGGCTGATGGTACGATAGATGAACATGACAATTATCAACTATTAAGAAATCTGCTCCCCATGGTTCTGCAAGAGCGAATTGAATAAATTCACTTGCCCCCATTTTCTCGAATGCCTGTTTACGATCTAGCATACTTCGATTACGAGCTATCGATAGGCGATTTGAATACACTACTTTATGATGAACGTTACGCGCCCCTGCTTTAGCAAGACTCTCAATAAATTCAGCTCGGCCTTCATACTTGCCGCCACCAAATGCCGTAGAGTAAATATGACTTTTAGCGCCATCAACTAATTTAATTGCTAAATTGTAGATCTCATCATAGCTTCGCATATGGTATAGACCATCCAAACATTTAAGTTCAATCTTTGATTTCAATTCAACTTTTCGGTCGGCCATTTCACTGAAATGGAGCTGTACTATTTTTTCATAAAGATGGTTAGCAAAATACTTGACAAAGCTTTCACTCTGATCGAAGCAAGATAGGCAAAGGTGATCTTGAATTTCAGGCGGTTCAACGCTCGATAATATGTCTTCTAATAAAACAGGTATGACAAAAGTACGTTTTAACACTTTTTCACGTTCAAGAGCCCATTTGAGTTCTTGCTCCACCCAATTTGAAGAAAGGGCATAGGTGCTCAGAAAAAGAACTACAAAATCTACCTCATCAGAACTGATCGCATTTTTAATACTCTGAGATAAATCTCTTCCAATTAAGAGTTCTTTTTCATCGATCCAAACAGAAAAGTGGTCAGGAAAGTGATTCTTTATCTCACGAACTAGCGATTTGTCTCGACTTGAGTGACTGAAAAAAACTTTCATCAGAAATAACACCTCATTTCGATTTACTAATTGAAAGACCACCTAAATCATGTGATTGCAATCAGTATATTTTGAACAACGATTCCAGAGTTCTCTGACTAATTAATTATGAATATTTGGCCAGTATATTGCAACTATCGCTTTTCAAAGAAAAATGACTGAGCAATTACGGTTACCCGGTCAATCTTGGTAAACGCCCTCAAAATGAAACGGCGTCTCGTCATCATCCACGTGGTTCGGTATGGGATGAGAAGTATGAGCGATCATTTTTTCGGTCCCTCTTCGATTTCAGATAACCGCTGCAATGTCTGCTCAATCATTGTTTGCATCTCTTTCACTTTTGACTGACACTTTTTGCAGAGATGCCGCCGCATTTCCTTTGGTAGTGTCAACATCTGGTCGCGGGCCTCGATCACACATTCTGCGGCAAACAACTCGTATTCTTCCCGACTGATCAGCATCTCATCGCGATAAGATGCCACCCACGCATCACACTCAGAAACATCGAAAACTCTCCTTCGTTGAGATCCGCTAACCGGAAGTCCTTTTTTGATCCAGTTCCGAATCGCCTTGTCGCTCACGTCCCACCGTTCGGCAGCGACAGTAAATCCAATGATACATTTGACCGGCTCCATTTTTTCACTGGAGCCTGTTTTTTAGGTGTTTATTTCGTTTTTGAGGTGGTGCGTTTTGATGCGACTTTTTTGGACGATCGCTTTTCTGATTTTTTGCCTATCAATTTAATAGGAAGAAGAAGAAGTGACTTAAAATTGCGTTTTGAGACCAAAAAATTGCGATTAGGGAACCGCGCGCGACCCCGGGGCCCCCGCAGGAGGACCCGCGAATTTTTTAGCCGGGCTTGTACTTGGCTGGCTGATCTTAAACGCTTACCGAGCTGAGTGGAAACGAATTGCTTTTCTTCTCTCCCTCAATCAAAACCATTATTTTGTTGCTCAGATTCCTGCTCGAGTTGCTCGATGTACCTGGTGCAAGTTTCATTGGTCGACTGATCAAACTCGTCCAGGTATGACAGCTCATTCAAAGCCTTGTCGAGATCTTCATTAGACTGAACGACGGGATCAGCTCCCGGTAATTTATCTGCTGGACGATCATTTGAGCTGTGGCTTTTCATATTTGATTCCTTTCAACAATTTCAATCCGGGATAGATCAGAGCAAATAAGACGACGAAACCTGTTTCCGTTGAGGCCCCTCTTGCCAATGTGGAGCGTACTCATTAAAGAAAAGAGCGATCCGTCATCAGGAGCTGGCGCACCTTCATCGATCATGTCCGGAACCCACGTAGGGAAAATACAATTGTCAGAAATGCAGTGGGATAGGTTGTCTTACCATCAAGTGGCTTGAGAGGGAGTTTATTCGAGTATTGATTCGGCTTCCTTGCCTGATTAAGAAATGATATAAAGAGCGGTAATTCATCCATGCCCTACCGCTCTCTGAAAATGACTGGCGTTTCATGCGATCCATCATTCTACACCAGTTTCTTTTCGCAGTTACAATTTCGCATTAACTCGTTTAAAAAAGTCAAGGGCAGTTGGATTATGAGAAGAAAAAAAACAATTACGATTGAGCTTGATCGGGATGACTGGTGGCCGCTATGTCGTTACGCGGCAAAAGAGAATATCTCAATTCGAGGGCTCGCAAGAAAAACGTTGATGCCATTGATCGACGATTTGAAGAGACGGTATCCACGGCAACCAGTCAATGAATCCCCGTCGATCAAGGATGTTCATTAATTGTACATTGATTTTGCCAATACGATCGCAATCTGCCCTGAGAGACGTCAATTAGGGTTTAAATGAAATCGTATCGCGTGAATGGCGCCACCTATTAATGATAAAGTGACCGGGTAACATCAGTTACCCCGGTCAATATTTTATAGAGTTTCTTTTAAAAGAGTCGTTTAAAAACGCATTAAACAAAACGTTTGTGTATATCGAACAAAGGTAAGAGTAACGTCAAAGCTATGGCACCAGTTCAAATGATTAATCAGACTTTCAGTTTCGAATCGTCAACATAATATAAGAAACTATCTCTGGAGTATCATTTCGAGAGATCAGAATAAGCTCTGCTGTATCACCAATTATTGTGTGATGGAACTCGTGTCCATTTGGTGCTTTTGTTTTTGTACTGCGAACTCCTAGAAATGTTTCAAACTCTTTAATTGTCGAAGATTGCAATTTAAGTCCACCTTGGATTTTCATGCTTGGGCCGAACACATATATCTGAAAGAGTTTGTTGCTAGATGTGAACCGAAAACTAGTATTAGATACAACAAAACCTTTGCCATCTTTATACGTGAAAAAGTTTCCATATTTGATGCCTTGCTTCGTTAATTCATTCTTCATCTTATCCAGTGAGATACCCATTCGTATTCCATTGTAGCTAGGTATCTTGAGATTTAATCCTCTTTCACGGGCGAGAACGACTGACGGTGTATCCTTCAACGTTTTGTCATTACTATCACTGACGATGCGTGCTCTATCCGAATTGAATCTGACACTGCTGAAACCAGAAGTATGCCCCTTGAGTGTGCGTATTTCCTGGCCCTGCGCGGCATCCCAGATTTTCACCGTGTTGTCTCCACCACCACTGACAATGCGTACTTCATCCGGGCTGAAGGCGACACTGCTGACCCCAGAGCTATACCACTGGAATGTAAGCAACTCCTGGCCCTGCGTGGCATCCCAGATTTTCACCGTTTTGTCTAAACTGCCACTGACGATGCGCGCGCCATCCGAACTGAAGGCGACACTGCTGACCCCAGAGGAATGCCCCCGGAGTGTGAGTAACTCCCGACCATGCCTGGCATCCCAGATTTTCATTGTGCTGTCGTAACTGCCAACAATGATGCGTGTTCCATCCGGATTGAAAGCAACACTGGTGACATATTTAGAATGCCCTCGAAGTGTGACCAATTCCTGGCCCTGCGTGGCATCCCAGATTCTCACCGTTTTGTCTCCACTGCCACTGACGATGCGTGCTCCGTCCGGGCTGAAGGCGACGCTGCGAACCCCAGAGGTATGCCCCTTGAGTGTGCGTATTTCCTGGCCCTGCGCGGCATCCCAGATTTTCACCGTGTTGTCATTACTGCCACTGACGATGCGCGTTCCATCCGAACTGAAGGCGACACTGGTGACTCTGTCTGTGTGTCCCTTGAGTGTAATCAACTCCTGGTCCTGCATGGCATCCCAAATCTTCACCGTGTTGTCCCAGCTACCACTGACGATGCGCGTTCCATCCGGACTGAAGGCGACACTACTGACCGAAGAGGTATGCCCCTTGAGTGTGTGTATTTCCTGGCCCTGCGCGGCATCCCAGATTTTCACCGTTTTGTCTCCACTACCACTGACAATACGTGTTCCATCCGGACTGAAGGCGACACTGGTGACTCTGTCTGTGTGTCCCTTGAGTGTGCGTATTTCCTGACCCTGCGTGGCATCCCAAATCTTCACCGTGTTGTCCCGGCTGCCACTGACGATGCGCGTTCCATCCGGACTGAAGGCGACACTACTGACCGAAGAGGTATGCCCCTTGAGTGTGCGTATTTCCTGGCCCTGCGCGGCATTCCAGATTTTCATGGTGAAATCCCAGCTGCCACTGACTATTCGCGTTCCATCTGGGCTGAAGGCGATACTGGTCACACTATCTGTATGTCCCTTGAGTGTGATCAACTCCCGACCTTGTTTGGTATCCCAAATTATGCCCGTGTTGTCGTGACTACCACTGACGATGCGCGTTCCGTCCGGGCTGAAGGCGACACTGCTGACCGTAGAGGTATGCCCCTTGAGTGTGCGTATTTCCTGGCCCTGCGCGGCATCCCAGATTTTCACCGTGTTGTCATTACTGCCACTAACAATGCGTGTTCCATCCGGATTGAAAGCAACACTGGTGACATATTTAGAATGTCCTCGAATTGTGATCAATTCCTGGCCCTGCGTGGCATCCCAGATTTTGACAGTGTGGTCAAAACTGCTACTGACGATGCGTGCTCCATCCGGGCTGAAGGCGACTCTGGTGACCCCAGAGGTATGCCCCTTGAGTGTGCGTATTTCCTGGCCCTGCGCGGCATCCCAGATTTTCACCGTGTTGTCATTACTGCCACTAACAATGCGTGTTCCATCCGGACTGAATGTGGCACTGTTGACTCTGCCTTTATGTCCCTTGAGTGTGCGTATTTCCTGACCCTGCGTGGCATCCCAAATCTTCACTGTGTTGTCCCAACTACCACTGACGATGCGCGTTCCATCCGGACTGAAGGCGACACTGATGACTTTAGAGAGATGTCCCTGGAGTGTCTGCTTGCTCACATCTAACATACTGTAGAGATAAGAGTACTCCCAGCTCCGTAAGGTCGGGCTCGTTGCCATCAGTATGTTTCTGGCTGCTGAAATATGTGTTTCTTTCAAAAGGCGTTGGGACGTTCTAACCTGACTAGCATACAATAACTGGTCCGCTTTTTGTCGTGCTTTACGTTCAGTTTCAGCTGTTCGTCGCTCTTTCTTTATTGCCTCTTCTGCATTAACAAGTGCAATACGTCGCTGTTCAGACATTTCAGCTGCTTCTTGACTTGCTTTTCTTGCTTCAATCGCGCTTCTGTTCATTTTTACGGCGAAAAGGGCTGATGTTATAGTACCAATCACCAGAGAAACAGCCAGAGCTGTACTCAATCCAGCCACTATCGGGTTACGTTTACACCACCGCCCGAAACGTGTGCCTATTCCAATAGGTCTAGCCTTAATGGGTCTTCCATTTTGATATCTCCCTAGTTCCTTTACTAAGGCATTTGCTGACTGATACCGTCCTGCCTTTTCTTTCGACAGACATTTCAAACAAACGGTTTCAAGATCCGCATCGACTGCCGGGTTCAGTTGACGAGGTGAAACTGGTTCTTGTTCAAGAACTTGCTTGAGGGTGTCCATGGCATTCGCAGCCTGGAAGGGAGGCCGACCTGTTAATGTAGCATAGAGAACTGCACCGAGTGAATAAACATCTGAAAGTTGATTAATGGCACTATGATCTCCTCTCGCCTGTTCGGGAGGCATATAGCTAGGAGTTCCCATGATTTGTCCCGTGACTGACATCCCACTAGATTCGCCAAGTGATTTAGCTAACCCAAAATCTGTCACACGAGGTTGCCCGTTTTTGTCCATTAAAATATTATCAGGCTTCAAATCACGATGAACGATCCCTTGATCATGACCATACGCAACCGCTTCAGTAACAGCGATCAAAATACGAGTTGCTTCTTCCGATGGCAATGGGCTTTCTTTGAGTTGATCTGCCAGGCTATTCCCTTCAATCAACCCCATCGAGAAGTAATGTCGTTGATGATGTTCACCCACTTCATAGATTGGTACAATATTGGGGTGTTCCAACTTGGCTGCCGCTTCCGCTTCCTGTTGAAAACGGTTGATGTCATGTTCTGTTGCTAATTGTCCAGCCAGAATCATCTTCAAGGCTACAACACGATTAAGCCTTTTTTGCTCGGCTTTGAAAACGACCCCCATTCCACCCCGTGCAATTTCATCAATCAGGACATAATCCCCGAACTGTTTGCCTTGAATGTCTGCTGGATCTCTCCTTGTTTTAGGTGGATTCGTCGTCTCTTCTTTAAGAGACGGTGAAGAATTAAAAGAGTGACCTGTTGCTGCAACTATCACTTGATCTGGAAAGATCTGTCGAAGGAGTTGATGCTGTTCAGAAAATCGTGCCCAGTATTCTGAGGGGTTCAGCAATGGCTCCTGTCGTTGTCTAATGTGATATTCTGCTTCAACCAACTCACAGAACGTTTCTTTGTCTTTGTGAAGTTCGGGAAATCGATTGAAGTATTCTTCAATACGAACTCGTTCACCCGCTTTAATGCGAAAATCAAGATCAGAATGGACTAGTTCAATGATCACTACAGTTCGTAAATGTCCGGTTTCAGGAACAAAATCTTCTATAGCAGGAGGAGTAGCCGTTTGCCAGGCAACTTCGAATCGTTCAACAATTTTCTCCACCGTTTTCTGGTCTACCACAGAAATATGTCCCTGTCGTAATTGCGAATTCATAGGAGATCAACCTTTAACATAAGACATCTTCATCCAAAGCCAAGTAATCCTAGATGGAACGAGATTCAATCCTCCTCAAGTATTCAGTTCTATTCGTGCTAGGTCGAGAACACGGCGCACAGTTCTTTCGCTGCAACCCACTTGACTGCTAATTTCTTGTTGCGTATATCCTTGGAGGAAAAGAGTAATCATATTTCTCTGTCTGGGATTAAATGTTTCCAAAAATTGCTCCATAGTTTCAGTTAACACTGCTGCTTCTTCTGGTGTGGGCTCTCGTGCGATCGCTTCCCAGTGTCTTGCTGATTCCTCTGTTCCAATATTTGGTTCTATTTCCCGATTGATATCACGTTTGTTTGCATAAAAATGATTGATTTTTCTACCACACTTTCGGAGTGTGATTAATATCAGCAACCCCCACAAACTCTCCCAGTTCTCCAACTCATATTGTCCTTGGGCAAAGCGGTGAAAAAAGCTGCGGTATACCGATTGCACTAAATCTTCAGCATCCACTTTGTTTTGTAAACGTGTACCGAGATGGATGCGAGCTTTTGCAATCAATTGCTGTGCATAGCGTTCGTATATCTTTGTTGCTGCATCTTGATCGCCTCTCTGAAGTTGGTTTAGAAGGTCCTGGAACGAACTTTGTGCAGTCAATTTGTGCTGCCTTCTTAAGATGGGAAAATCAAAGATGTAACCAAATTCATTTGAACACATAGACCTGAGGTATATTTATATACTTTTACTCTATTAAATCTCCTACGTAGTTCAATCATATAAGTCCATCATTTCCCTAAATATCTTATTTTGACTTGAACTTGCACCCAACTCTGTACCAGTTGGAATGCTAGAAATCCAAGGTAAATTCATCCCTGGCGCGCCAGGGATGAATTTTTCGCAGACTACACAGGGGTTTGGTTTCATAGTGAGCTATGTGGGCGGTTTTCTTTATAATCCAGCCGCCACTGGTCGATTTGATTTCGAACCTCGAACACGCGGGAAAACTACTACTGGTTTAGAAATTCCTCTCCAACTCGTTCGTTGAATGTTTCAAAATTCACATAGTCTATCGATTTACTAATCAGAATAATTTTAAAGTCAAGTTGATGAAGAAAGTCCACCAGTCCAGACTCTCACGATTAAGTTATTGACGTCGTCAACGAACTGAATCGTTTCCCATGAAACAGCCGGACGGATATAAAGTCTATGCCCCTGGGATCATCGGTGTGGCCGATCGGTACGAACTCCGACGTATTCGTTACGTATTGATCGTTCATTTCCAATTTTTATTGTCTAGACCAATCGTCTCGCCACGATCCAGTTCGAATTTCGCATCACAAAAAAATCGGAATGATCTGCTCAATAGTAAATTGTTTTTCGTTATTTATCACTCTCTCTAAAAAAAATCCAAAGTCGAAATGTTTCCATAATTCAGAGGGATATGGTTAAGGGAACTAGGTCAACACTAGGATGCAGAAATTGCCTTGGTGATCGTACAACTGAATCTCTTGCTTCTTAGATTCTTCATCGAACAACTGTATCTCACGAAACAAAATATTTTGTAGCGGTAAATAATGACCCATCGATGCTAATTTTATTTTTTCTACAATAAAATTTGGAATGGCTGTCCGCTTGATGCCCCAGAAATGCATTTAATAAATATCAAGATCATTTTTTTGATGTTAATACTTTTGAATTACTTTCAATTACATCTAATTTCTGATTTTCAGGTTTCCCCCTTAACTTCAAAACTGGGGAATTGGTACGTACCTTGAATGATAATTCAGGAAAACAGAGGTAACAAATTCTCATTTTGTTATGTAAAGAATTCTTTCAAATGGAATCAAATTCAATGATTTATTTGGATTTACTCAACTATAAATTAGATCGTAAATAGTTCAATAACTATGTGTCTAATTGTTTGATTACAGTAACACCTAATACTTTGGAGAACTACCATGCGCTATGTATTGATTTTTCTTTTTCTATCCGTACCTATAACCACCAACGCCCAACTTATCCGAATTAAGCCACCGAGAATTCCAACCAAGCCTCCTACAGCAAACGACTTTCAGAGGGAACTCGAAAATGCTGGGAGAGAAATAAAAGACGTTTGGGAAAAAATTCGCAATCTCAATCCACCCAATGCTTCAGAAGAGCTCTGGGGTGAAGCTGGGCGAGTCGCCTATGTGACTGCCGCAAAGATCATGGCCAAACGATCGTCTACTGGTGAAGCACTTCCTGCAAATATTAAGCACAAACTTCGCCCTTTTTATGATGACTTAGTTGATCGCGTAACCGTCCATTGGGGAACACCAACACTTGACGAATGGGCAGCGGCGAAATTCAAAGTACGCCTAACAGACACAGAGTCTGATGCGCAAACGTATGGTTACGATATTTATACGCGCTGGCAGAAAGGCGAACATAGTGATGAGGACGTTTGTGACTTAATGTCGCACGAATTAATGCACTCTCGCCAATATGAGCGATTTAGGAAATCACTTTCCAATTTTGGATATCAGTACTTCAAAGAATACAAACGGTCAAATCAGAATTATCGAAACAATAAACTTGAAGTAGAGGCATATGAAAAAGCACCTCACTGTGTTTCATTAGGCGTCACGAAAAGTGATGGGTACGTTGAATTCCACCGAAGATTAGTACAATCGTGGCAAAATCCCGTTGCTGTAGGAAGGCCTGCCATTATTGAACTACAGTTTCCTCGCGGTAGTATTAAAAATCAGCTTCAGCCAATTCGGGGACGGTCAATTGAAGCTAAGTGGATTGGATATCTGATTCATCATATTGTGGGAAATCCTCCAAATGAAAAGGGATACAAAGAATTTCATCGTCGCCTCAAAAACGTTTGGAAAGAAAAACCGCCCATAGGCAATTCAGCGATTAAAGAACTCAAATTCCCAGAAGGATCTTTAGCGGAACAACTCAAAGACATTCCTGGTAGGTCAAACGAGGCAAAATGGATTGGGTTTATCTTCCATCACGTTGTAGGAAATCCTCCAAATGAAGAGGGATATAAAGAGTTTCATCGTCGCCTCTTACAAGTCTGGAAAAATTTGCCGCCATGTGGACCGAAGGCAATCATTGACCTTCAATTCCCCGAAGGATCAATCGAGAATCAGTTGAAACCAATCCCTGGCCGAACTATTGAAGAAAAATGGATTGGATATTTCATTCACCATATTGTTGGTAATCACGCAGAGCTGAAGTAATACCATGTTGACAAGTTGTCTACATACATGGCGAACAAGAATGGGAACTTTATCTATTGATTAGAACGAATAATTCGATTCCATCTCAAATCTCTCAAGTATTCTAAGTGTCCGGGTAACTATTTCTATCCGGTCACTTTTTATGCGATCTTTTGATTATGACCGGGTTACAGTCGTTCCCAGACACTTTTCATTTTACTTTTTCTTGAGGACAAAATTTATCTACTAAAAAAGTAGAAATCATCTTAACATAAGGATCATGCCATGTTGCGATTTATTTTTACGATGCTTTTTGTTTTTACGATTATTCCCAATGGTTTCGCCGATGAAGTCCGCGATTACAATCGTAAAAAAGAAAAACAAGGAAAGCAGCGAATTCGGGATCGATACCCCAACTACTATGTGGGATTTTCACGCACAATTCATGCTAGAGACGGAGCACGCGCTACAGCAGAGATTTGTTTAGGGGCAATGGGTGCTACAGATAGAGATGGAAACCCGTTATGGATGGAAACCATAAAGCGTGTGAGTAAAGACTTTAAAAAAGACGTAGATCGAATTGACCAAGAAGCAAAGGAGGTGGGAGTCGATATCAGTAGAGAAAAACCTTATACGTACGGTCAAATTTGGGTGAAGCATCGAGAAGGCAATAAATATGTTTATTCCGAAACACCCCGTTCATGGATTTTCTTTGTGGTTTACCGACTTTCTACCAGTGGAGTGCCCAAAACTGCCGAAAAGCTTAGTATTGTTGGCACGAATGAAGCTGTTTACTTGCTAAGAGACGGTTCGGAAGTACTACGATATACTGGTGGTAATGAAATGGTAACGATTGATTCATCTGAAGAACAGAAGGTCCTTTATAACGGAGGAGATCGACTCTTGATGGTAAAGGAAAAGTATCAGATGTGGCAGTTCAAGAACGGAGTGCCAACACCGATCTTCGATTCTGGCAAAAAATGGACTAAGGAAGAAAAACAGTTAACGGGAATTAATGGAAAGGTCTACATGGTTAAGCGTGGAAACCAATTTTTTCAAGTAAAACCTCAAATAATTCGAATCCCAGCACCAAATGGTAGGAAGTCCATTCTTCACACTAATCGACTTTACATGATTGTCGATAATGAAAAACTATTTCGATGGGGAGGCAAAAAAAACGTAGATGATTTCAAGTTAATAGCTAATCCTGGCACTACACACGTGGCTGCCAATTACCGGAATAAAGTTTACAGAATTAAGAATGGGACACAATTTTGGCAAGCCAAACCGAGAAAAATACGTTACTCGCTTCCATATTCTGCAACAAGCATCGCAGTAGATGACAATAACAAACCTTATGTCGCTCTTGAAAATGGTCACGTATGGAGAATACGTAATCCTCTTGACGAGCATAGTCCTCACGATGTGCTCAACACTAGTCCGGAACGCAAGAAATTGGCTTTCGCAAATGGCAGACTATACATGGTCAAAAACGACAGGGAACTCTGGCAGGTAACTCCGAGGCTACGTCGCATCACACTTCGTTGATGAAGCTGCCCCATTTATTCTCCTGTTGACTATTTAAATTGTCCGGGTAATAGCTGTTACCCGGTCATTATTCCTTTGTGAGATCACAGGCTGATGTCTGGGTAACTCTTATTACCCAGACACTAATTTAAATCATATTGAGAAGGGCGTGAGAATGAGTTTAGATCGCCGTTCAGAATTCCGCTTTTCCCAATTCAAGTCATTCAACCTAATTCCTTTGATCATAGCAACTTCCTCAATTTTATCTTGACAATTCATCTCTGTTTAAACAGAATTTCACTAATTCTACCCTTAATGGTTTATACCGAAATAATTCAGTCTAATTCAAGTTATGCTGTAATGACAGACGCAGAACTCACACAGAAACTCGAAGATCTGCGAAAGCTCATTGTTGATTGGGCGACTGAACGCGACCTGTGGTACGACTCGTCGTTCACCGACTGGGTGACCCATTTTGACATGGAACCTACCCAGATTCCGTGCGTCTTGGTGATGACATATGAAGGGCCTCTTTTTGAAATCATCAATGGCTATGCGGACTCAGCACTCGAAGACGAGTTCACGGAACTCTTCGATGATACCGGATTCTACTTCGAGCTACACGACCACGTTACCGCGTGCTTCTACCCATCGAACGATGAACTCATTCCCCACTACCAGCAATTCTTCGAGTGGCAATGGATTTGCAAACTTGTCGCGGAAGACTATGGAGACCTCTACGAAGAACTGTTTGAGTACTTTCAAGCCAAGCCTGAACGTCTTCGTGATTTACACCATCGCGATTTTGAAAGACTGCTGGATTCTGTATTTCGAAATAACGGCTACCTCTCCACACTCGGACCGGGATCTGGAGATGGTGGCGTCGACTTGCGTCTCTATCACAAAGACGCAATCGGAGATGTGACAACGTTGGTTCAAGCGAAGCGGTATGCAGAGAGTCGCGCAATCAATCTAGAGGCCGTCGCCGCCCTTAGTGCTGTCGTTGAGGACGAGAGGGCGAATCGCGGCCTGTTCGTTACGACGTCACGGTTTCTGCCAAGCGCGAAGAAGTTCGCGGATCGCCAGCAACAGCGAATCACGCTTGCGACTTCGGGTGATGTTCAGAGATGGTGCAATACAGCATCTACTCGAATCCTTCGTGACAAATCACAACTTGTCACGCAATCCCACGTATCATCGCTACTCACGGATCACGATAACGAGCAAATCGTCTATGCCAGTTGGGGCTATAACTGCACACTCATCAGCTTTGCGATTATTCTCAAGGAAACAAAGAACGCAGCCCTACTGATGTATCTTCCATCCAAACACATCGATGGCGACGGACAAGTCGGTACCGTTGTTCCGGACACTACTGCGACGTCAATAGAAAATCTCAATGCCGACAATGTAATGCGCGCCACGCGTTCAAAATCGGAATACAATGACACGGTCTACTTCCATGCGGACCACAAGTTATTCGAACGGTGGGACGGAAATCCGGTATACTTCAACTCAATGGACTAACGGGGCAGTATAACAACACCATGCACCGGAGTTGCAGTCCGGGCCGAATTGTCAACTGAGAATCGCTGGCGGCAACCCGGTGATTTTGGGTGTTACTCTTGCACTCATCCGATAAACTCAAACATTTTCTCAAATGCGTTTTTGAGCGACCTTTAAAAGACACCCTCTAAAATATTTACCGGGTAATGGCTATTACCCGGTCATTTGAATATTATTTTGATGAGTACGTTTATATAAATAATACGAAAAATTCTTACAAGGAAAATAAATATGAACTCTGAAACTGAAAACCAATATATTGATACCATCCTTGATCGTGTGAAAGTTCTAGAAGAAAAAATTTCAAAAGTTGACTACACGCATGGTCAACTTTTAGCTAGTAAAGGGTGGATTATCTTCTCCGGAAGTTTTTTTATGCTCCTTCTCGGAGCTTTTTTTGGTATTAAAGGGTTATTCGATATAGATGATGAAATTCGTAGAAGAGTTGAAGAAGCAAAGGTTGATTCTAAACTGAAAAAAGTTGTAGACGATGCTAGGAAAGAGGGGCAAGAGATTACTTCTATACTAAAATCGATTCCTTTGGATGGAAGAGCGGCCGCCGCATGGTTTAATTATGATGGTGGATCAAAAAATAGCAAAGGTGTAACGGGTATCCGTTCAAAATATGGAATTAAAGAAATTGGACCACGATCAAAAGACAATGAGTACCTAGTTTCCTTTGCAGGTGAATTTGAATCGGTTGATTATGCTTATTTTGCTTTTTCAGAAAAACCAATTACTTTTTCGAGGCAAAGTTTAGATAGTATAGTTGTGAAAGCGGAATCTGATTCCTTCTCTCTTTTATTTTTTGGAAAATTCAAGCCTACAGATCCAACTAGAGCAGTGCAAGAGTGACCGGGTAATGCTCATTACCCGGACACTTTGAGTTTTTTCGTGGAACTTCGTCTATATCGCATAGTGTTAGGGAAGCCCCAAATTCTTTTTTATGGTTGCGACAAGATAGTCATGTAAAATCGCGATCGTAACACCTCCGCCCATTTCAATTACTTTATTTAGGGAAGTTTTCCAAACATTTTTGTCCCTAGCTGCATCAACAAAATCATGACCTTTGCTAGTCAATCGAGTCAATTGATATTCTTCGAGCTCAAAAGTACTGAGGTTTTTTCCTTCCGCATATTTTGAATCTAGTATCAGACGCTTGTGGTACTTTACCTGATCGACATTCCAGTCTTTGATCGGTTCACTAAGAAGAGGTAACTTTTCTGATTCCAGCTGAAGCATAAGTTCTCGGATGAGCTCCATGTCACGTTTCACTATTTTTCCTTTCAAAGTTCAATTGTCCTGGTAACAGCCGTTACCCGGACACTTTTCATGAGTCATAGTTTTGTATAAAACAGTGATATTTTAGACGGTATTCCATACTCTAGGGATTTAAATCAATGTATCTATTGAGCTTTACTGGTTCGTCTATATCTTCTAAATAAACCTCAGCTCTTACCACAAACTCTCCCCAGCCATTCGTCTTAAGAAGAAAGTCATTTTCTTCAGACGATATCACTCGTCTAGGATTCTTAAATGTTGGATGGAGATGATATACGACTTTTTGTATTTTAGACTTCGTCTCCTGATTATCCGCGTGTGTTGTTATGAATATTTTGTAATAAGCTCTACCATTCTTTATTTTCCAGAAAGCAGTTCTATGAGAAAGTAAAATCTTATCAGCAATAGCATTGGAACTAGGTTCATCAGGGATGGTGTCTTGTGAGTTCTCAAGCTCGGAACCATCGTCTATCATATCATCGGGATTTACGCTGGCTGGAAGAAGAGGGGCATTCCCAACTGAGAACCCTGCTGGCCCAAGCTGAATTTCTCCTCCTTCTTCTACCCGTTTCTTTATGATATCGAGAAATTCTACAAACCATTTTTTATTCCACCAAATAAGAAATCCAATTAAAGTTGGCCAAATCAGTTCCGTTATTAACGGTATCCAATCTTTCATGATTTTCCTCGAAACAAACTTTTTAATTATTCTGAAACTGTATTGAAATATTGATTTTCTTTTCAATACATGTCATAGGAAGATCAATTGTCAAGATAACAACTCTATTTACCTAAAGCATAAAAGTGTCCGGTAAAACATTATTTACCGGACACTTTTTAGTATTGAGACCTTGCCAAAGAAAGTGTCCAGTAAAACATCGTTACACGATCAATAATTGTTTGATACACCGGATTCCGACTTACTAATTGTTGAAGCATCGATTATTTCGCAACCATATGATTGGGAACATGAATATTGCAAGTGCTTCTTGAAATCATCTTTTTGTACAATACCATGTATGCACTTATATAGCGAATTTCAAACTACCTTCTTTCTATACCACATTTTCAAAATGGAGCGAGTTAATTATGAACCCAAAGATTTCTCAATTCGCAACGATCAGTCTAATTGTAGTCCTTGTCACTATGGCTCATGCACAATCTCAAGCCCCAACTGGAAGTGAGAAAGAAGAATTAATTACGAGTTATCGTGTGCTATATCCAGTTGTCCGTGTTTATGGATATTACCCTGTAAAGGATGGGGCAAAAAAGTATAGAGCCGATGTAATTCCGTCACACTTCACACCACACGAAAATGCAAAACCACATCCTACCGTGACACATGCTCGCGACGGTGCAATAAAATTGGCACAAAAACAGTCATTTGGTGTTTACGAGCGTAGCGAGCTTAAGGAAATACTAGATGAAATGCAAAAGAAAATTGATAAGCAAGCAAGTGATATTGAACAACTCCAGAATGACCTAAAGGAACTCCAAAATAAGTATAAAAACCACAAACACCGTGCAAAAATTTCGGGACCAGTACGAGATTGATTTTCGGGATAACCGGGTAATTGCTATTACCTAGTCTCATTTATTTGGTGCTCGTTTACAGGTACGGTTAGTAGAGGAATAAAACACCAGTTATTTTGATGGTCAAATTCCCAACGTCTGCTTTGCGGGGTCTGATATAAACTGAGTTCATCCAACACGTTCTAATTTGAACCAATCGATTCTACTTTGGCTGGGAAAAGAGAAATCTCCGACTAAAAAGCTAGGATTTTAAATCTACAAATAATGACTGATTAAGTGTTTATACGCTTGAGCTCTATGTAGAATTGCGTACAATGTTCTCTTGAGCACGTGTCTTGCGAGTTTGTCACAACCAAATAGTCTTTCTTCTCGTTGGACATCCTATCAATGTCGCCTAGTTTTCCCCTTTGATTGTTGGAGATAATGACATGACGACCAGGGTCGCTGAATATCAAATTGCTATTGCTACGTCCACTGTACCAAGTGCTAATACTGACGACACTGTTAGACTGAAGGTATATAATTCAGGTGGAGAGCGTATTGAGAACTTCAACCTCGACAACCCAAACAGAGACGATCGTGAACGAGGGCGTACGGACACGTTTACGTTTCTTCCGACCCGCAGATACCGTACTAACGATATTGAGTACTTCTATCTCCAGATCTACGGAAACGATGCATGGTTACCTTCAGCTATTACCATCAAGACTGTTAACATGCAGGGCAATGTCGATGTCCAATGGTCTAGACTTCAATGGGATCCTCAACATTGGCTGAGCACTGATCGATCAGACGCAAATGGTAATGCAGTTCCGGTCTACAAATTAAATAAATCTTTATCACGGGATCGTGATGATGATTCACCACCAACCAGTGCGTTCGACCCTAACCATTCTGAATACGAATATGATTGATAATACTATGATTGCTATAGAACAAAATTGTGAATAAAAAAATTCTTATTATACTCCATAGTTTATCGACTCAATTAAGAGATTTTCAGTTAGCTTGTGGCATAAGCGATTACTGTATGATGACTAGATAATGTGAGCCATACAGATAGTATTCTAGCAAAGCTATATGAACAGTGACCGGGTAATTAGCGTTACCCGGTCATATCACAGTGATCCCATAAAAGATAAGTGACCAGGAAATATATGTCTTCGAGTCAAAAAAGAGATTCAACCATCTTGACCGGCAATAATAAATCATACGAACATATTTTGCCAAATTTGCCACTTTGATTTACGATTGGAGACTCTTGAAGAACTACTTTCTTTCCTCTCGAAATTTACTCGTATCATCGATTGATTGTTTCGTTGGTACTGTAGCAGAGTTTGAAATAAGCGTCTTTTTAGTCGATTCCGACGATTGCTTTGAACTTATATCTGTCAATTGTTTCTTCAGACTCATTGCAATCGAGTAGATGCCGCCTCCGACCCCAACACCTGCAAAAACTGCAAGTGACCTTTCACTAACAGTCGATTGAAGTATTTCATATAAATTCATGTCGACATTACTCACACGATCCAGTATGGAACTGAAAACCATTTGTACTGCCCCCATTGCTGCTAGCCCTAGCATAAGTAGTACCCATACAATTAAATTGAACTGAATACTCTTTTTGTCATCGCTTAGAGTCGAGAGTGCGGTGAAGCATATCCACCAACAGGCAATAAGTAATCCAAATCCAGCACAACTCTGTAGTCGTGATACAAAATCTGTACCGTAAAAGCTAAAAGGATTTAGTGCCCATGAATGTAATGCCATCTCAGATATTCCTTTAACAACGTGGGCGTTATCCAGCATTTCTACCAAATCCGCAAGACGAAGAAACATTACGAGAATGGCAATATTCACAAGGAGAAAGCATGCTCCAGCAAAATAGAATGCATATTTTCTTTGGACTTCAATTACACTCGTCTTAATTGTTGTTGAACCATGAATACCAGCCCATGCTAGCGGAATTGCAATCAACAAGACCCAATTTAACAGCGATTGGATTGAATCAAGATGAGTAGAAATGGCGTTAATGATTGTATCTTGCGAAAATGAAATCATAAGCTGTTCCTGTGGCCGGAAAAGTAAGGAATCTTAATAAGCAGCCTCACCTCATTGAGACAAATATTCTTTTTTTGTGATTCTGTATATTCTCGAAACTAAATGTCAAGCGACGAATAAGCAATCTGGCTGAGCTCGATTCAAATTGTATCTCACTATTCTTTATAGTTTGTCCGGATAGTTTGTCCGGTAAATTACCTTTTACCAGACACTAATGAGTGGAACAGTCTGTTGACGCGTCATTTCAATTCAGTACGATTGTTATTTGCTAAGAGCATATGAGTTGTATCTATTACTTTATGTAGAATTTTTACATTAGTAAAAAGTTTGGCTCAAAGAATGAATACATTTCACAAAATTCATTTGCTATGGGTGCTTGCAACGACGGCACTTATCTACACGATAATCACCCACTTGCCAGTAGGCTTAGCTGGCGTGCCATATGCGATGCTGGCGGCGTTTATATTTCTCTTAATGTTTCTAGCTGTCCTTGGTTTCGTAGCGTCTCCTATTTGGAACGGGTTGATCGCATTTTTCTTCTGGCTCCCAATGATTGCGCTGCATCTTCATAATCCAGGAACGGTGGCCATTTCACGCGGGGAAGTACACAAAGGTGTTATTGAAATTTTGACGATCGGTGTCATTCATGCCCTGATTCAATTTACGATACGGTACATCATTAATAAACTACGCCCAGAGAAGACTTAATTAGATCCTGGAGCGGGATTCTTCAACCGCGTAAAGAGTTCGCGGCGCTTACTTAACGACCGCGTGTTGAGTTCTCAGGTCGCTCAGCCTGAGCGTTTTCCAGTAAAGCCATAACTCTGACTTTCTTAATATGATTAAAAATGATGGGTGGGAAACAACCTTTTACCAGACATTATTCCGAATTGTTCTCAACGACTTGTCGAAACGACTCTTCAGGAGGATCAGCTATCGGATCTCCATCCTCTGGCTCACTCCAATGCCCAAGTTTCACGAGTTGTTCTTTCCAGTAAACACGCATTTCGTCATCGCAATGTGCAATTGCGTCTGCCCATGTTGGCCATCGACCTCTCACCAATTTGAACCGATATTGATAGTAGAGCGATTGCTGATTGTGCGGCATTTCAGGTTCATGATCGACAGCACATACAGGGCAGGTGCCTTCCTTTGGTGGGAGTAATTGCATCTCTTTAACCTTTCTAAACTGAGTTTAAAATGTTGTCTGGTAAACAGTCTTTTCCAAGACATTATTTGTAAATGAACGGAGAAGAATTCACTTTGTCAGCGATCTCCTTTTCATGAATCAATTTTTCAGTCAACGCAATCGCTTCATCAAAACAAGTTCGTTGCTCTTTAAGAATTCGAAGTTTTTCTTCCAACTTTTCCTGGATGGACTGACCATCGAACATGGGATAATTGAGAAAATAGAATTTATCTCCAAGTCCTTCGTGTCTGACTGTTCGACGTCGTCGTTGCCTCATCACCAGACGACAGTCACGACGGTTCTGTCGTTCTTTGCGTTCCATATAGACGAATAACCACTCACTGAAATCTTCAATTGAATCGGGAGACATAGCTTTAGGAGTCACCAGAATGGCGAGTCCTTCATCCAACGTCAGACGATCAACTTCTGAAACTGGAGAGATGTCTAGAACCCCAAACGGAACCGGAGCATCTATTTTTTTAGAACTAAAAAACATTGAATCACTACTCCTTTCATTCAAACGTAAGAAAACTCAATGCGTGTGACTTTGGTTGATGGAACGACACGCATCTTTTTACAAAACATGGCGACAAACTCTTCACCTGTCATTTCCGGAAAGCCTTCACGCGTCGCTTCCTGATTTCCATAATCACGATCAAAAATTAGTTTGCTCAACGGTTCCTTGCAGACGGAAACGACACGGATCACACAAATGACTTCCCGTTTTTCCCCACGTTTCAGTCCCATGCATTTCACGCAGGCCTTCAGCAACGTGTCTGGCTGTAAATCGTGCCAACCGAGGCGACGGGTTACGTCTTTGCGTTTCATCCGGGTCTGATCGGTTGTGATCGAAAACGAAATCCCAGGTAAACGCCAGGCTTTGAGCTTCGCATTCGTAAATCGATGATCGACACTAACTGCGCCTTTTTTGATAGCCAGGCGACGTTTTGAATTTGTCAAATCGTAGTGAGGAATTGTAGATTGATTTTGAAACCAGTCTCTCATTAATCCGATGCGAGTTGCGAAATCATGTAGTACATCGAGAGACGTTTCCGGATCCACAAACATGTGGCACGCTTCGTCGTATCGCCAGTTAGGATTTCTGGCACAGCCTAACATCGGATCCACATAAACAGAATTCAAAGCAGGCTCGTCGGGGGTATTAAAAAAGTCGAGTTGAACTTGTGACATGAGATTCGCGTCCTAAGAAAACATGAGATCAGCGAGAGTTCCAAGTGCGATCAAGAGAAAGAGAAGTACCAGAATTGGAATTAACATTTCTTTGAATGGCGTTGGCCTATACACCGACCCGGAACTATTATTTAGGTCGTGTTTCTTTTTATTTTGTGACCACTTACGTTTTTGAACGCTTTCGATCTTTTCCAACGTTAATGCGTAGTTGCAATGAACCTGTTGGTAGACGTAGGCTTGCCGTTTGTACTCAACGTTTTGAAATCCCTCAGTCATCTTTTGACTTTCGATTTCCAGATGTCGGGAAAATGCAATGAGATCTTTGACTTGGATAAAGACTTCACCTTCGGAAGATGTAATGGTTTTGATTTCTCCCGGATATTCCTTTTTGATGTTTAACGTGGCCATGAACTCTCCTAAATTAAAAAATCCAATTCGTATCGGTTGAAAAAGGATTCCGCGATCGCCATTCCCTCAGCGATCGCGGATTAAACTTCACCAGGCATTCCGGTTGCCTGGTCTCGAAGTGCCTCCAGCAATGTGACGCGATAGAAACCGGGTGAACGATGAACATCCGGATTTTGGGCCAGAGCCCGGACAATGACCGGTTCACAATGAGCTTTCACGAAGTCGAGGAGCTCGTCTCGTTTCAATCGGTCCAGCTGGGGGCCGTATTCACGCTCCAGCTCTTGCTGGGCGCGTTGATTCGCTTTTCGTTTTGCTTCGCGTTCTGCCGTTTTCCGCGAAGCCTGGCTGCCTTCCTTCTGTGCTACGGCCTGCCGTTGCTGCTTGAGAAATTCATCAGATTCCCGAGGCCAGCCTTGTGAGGGATCTTCACCGGGCAAGGCCTCACAAACCCGGTTTTTGAGCGCGCCGGGCCCATACGCGTCTGGCTTCGATCGCGCGTATTCAATCAGCTGCAGCACATCATCGAGTGAACAGCCACGGCCCAGGGCCGTTTCAATGGCTTTGGACGCGAGTCCCACACCCATCAAACGCAATTCTTTTTCCACCACCACCCGCTCCGGCGTAATTGTTACGAGCGCTTTATGGGAGGGTGGTGGATTAATATTAATTAATGGGTATAAGGAGGCCTGATCAAATTGATCAGGGGGGTGATCAGAATGATCACCCCCTACATTAACGACTTGCGCCGATTCTGGGGGGGCGTCGTGATCAGGGGGGTGATCAAATTGATCACCCCCTACTTTAAGGACTTGCGACGATTTTTGATCCAGATCAGGAGCTGGAGTTTCAGTTTCGTCGCCAGTGATTTCGTCCAGATCGAGCAATAACGGCTCACCATCGTTCACAACGGCATCAAGGATTGACCAGGCGATCTTATACGCATTGGGCTGCTGGCCATAACTGGTGACAGCTTCGTGTTTGATTAAGAGATCGTATTTGATCAGATCGGCAATACCGCGTCGGACCGTCGGGACACTCATTCCTTCAAACTCGGCGATCTGGCGATACGAGAATGTGAAGTAATTTTCGTTGCGAGCGTTTTTCCATTGCCATGCATCAACGGCTCGGAGAACGCGCGTCATGCGATAATGGGGCAACAAGGGCGCGATCTCTCTCAAAATATGAATCTTGTTACCTCGTGTAAAATTGAGGCAACCTTGTTCTTTTTGATCCGTCATTTTTGAACGTCCTGTTCACATTACGCGACTTGTGGTTTCGGTTCCTCTTCCGTCGATTCATGATTCAGTTCATCGCGTACGATGGGAACATCTACCGGCGCTTCGATTCCCACCCGCACGGCCCCCGGTCCGGTTTTTAATATTTGGATGTAAATGTCGTCACCAATTTTGATTTTTTCTTGCAGTTTGCGACTTAAAACTAACATGAGAGACTCCTTTCAAATGGTTGATAAAAATCATTTTCAAACAACTTCGATTCGTGAGAGCGGGACCGGCCATTTTTCGCCTTCAACAAAGACGGCCGCCACTTCGAGAAACGCGATCGCTTTCCATGTCGTCTTACTCAGTCCGTCCGGATCCGCGTTGAGATCGCGTCCCTCGGACCAATAAAAGACTTCCGTACCAGGGGAATGATGCGAGTTGAATTCCTGAACGGCTTTCAGAGCTTTTGCCCGTTTTTTTCTGTAAAATTCGATTGCAAGTAAATCAGCCATCGCATGACCTCATTCAGTAACCACAAATTTTTGAGCGCCCTCGACAAAATGCTGTTCTTCACAAGTCAGGATCGCCCAGCCATCAGGACTGTGTTCCTGATGAACGATCATGACAGCGGCTTCATAATTCATGGCTTTGATTTCGACAGTTTTCAGATCTTCAAGTTCCGTAAATGTTTTTTCGTTTTCGAGATCTGTTTTCCGGCACAGTAAAACGTTGAATGTTTTCATGACTTCTCCTTTGAAAAAGAAACATACAAACGCAATACGCCCGCCGACCGAATCCTCGATCGACGGGCGGTTAGTTAGGGACAACGTGCCTACGTTGGTTGAAACACGACGCGGCCACATGCAGGAAATTGATGAGCTAACCAGGTTAATACATGTGACAAAAAGCAGAACGGCTTTCGCGTCGTGGTTTTTCATTTCATGTTCCAAATACTTTTAAAATGGGAGAAGTGACATGAGGGAGGACCAATTCCCCCAGCTTTTCGCTTGCCACCCGATCCAAATCGGAAACTCGTTTCGCCTTGTAGTTGACCAGGAGCGTTGATTTGGAATTGGGGGAATGACCCAGCCGTTTCCGTGCGAGGTCATCGTTGAATTCTTCTGCAATAATCGTGGCCGTAGTGGAACGCAGGTTTTTTGTTTTCACGCGATCCCCTTCTGCAATTCCGGCCTCTCGCTGAATCTTCGCCATCGTATTACTGAAGTGTTGCGCGGAAAGCGGTTCTCCGGTCGAACGCCTCCAGGGCAAAAGCGGTTCCCCTTTCTGTGAGGGCAGTTTTGCCAGCATGTTCACGACTTCTGCCGATCCTAGCGGTATCCGAAGCGAGTTCCGCGTCTTGTGATGTTTCGCGGACAGAAACAACTCACGTTTTTCGATCAGCATTTCATCAGAAGGACGCTCAATCAGCAGTAATCCACGTCGACGCAACCCTGTGATCATTCCCAGCAGAAGTGCGGCCCGCCAAAACTCCGCTGGCGTACATCCCTCGATTTGGGGAGATCGTGCAAAGCTGGCTGCCTCGCTGAATTTTTGGATCTGCTGCTCTGTGACGACTTTCGGTTCCGTTTCATCGACCGACAGCATTTCGATATAAGGCGGAAAATCAAGAAATCCGTAATTACCGCGTCCGGGCCCACGCGGTTCGATGGGACCTGCAGCGCCCAAACAACTATTGAGCGCTTGGAGGTCGTTGTTTAACGTGACATTACTTAGTAATTTTCCACGGCATTTCTCGCCTTTGCGTATTTTGAGATAATGTTCCAGGTCCTGTACCGTGATTTCGCTCAAAAAACGCGTGACCAGATTACAGTATCTTGTAAACCGTTCTAGAACACGGCGAACGTTATCAATATAAACCTGATTATTATCGCGGATCTGCAGACGTTGCAGATACATATCCTTGTAGACAGACCAAAAAATCTGGTCTTTCTCAAGCTGCATGATTTACTCCTCTAGCAAATCAGACAGCGATGATTTTCTCCCGTGAATGAATCACACTCCATCGACTCTCATCGCTGGTGACCAACCGGGCTCAAATGATTCGGCAAGCAGGCTGCGCAGAACTGCCCTTGGTGAGAAGTGGGGTTTCACCAAGGGCAGCCAGATATATACGCGCATCAGTGGGAAGCAGCGCATAAAAAACCTCGCATGTTCTGCCGGCCTAAACTCCTCAAGAATCACAGGAGTTGGGCGGTTGATCGTAATAATATAACAATCACCACCCACGACAAAAAATGCGAGTCAAATCACATTTCTAAATTGTGGTCAGCAAACCAACAAGGTTTGCGTGGTGATTCTTGAAACAAAATAGGCGAGAACGATAATAGCGGCTGCAAAAGGTTTGTCAACACGATCACTAAAAAAATCAGTCTCACTTTGTGAATGTGTCACTTTTATGCAGAGGTGCACAGAAGAGGAGACGATAGGAGTAATAAATCATCGCTGTAGGAGATAACCTCCTAAAAGCAAACAGCCCTGAGTTTTGGAAGACCGGGGCTGTTTGTTCTACCAAGATTTCATTGAGGTCGGCACATAAAAAACAGGCAACCCCGCAAACGGAGTTGCCCGCCAGGTCAATTATGCTGCTTGGCCTATTGTTTAGCAAGAATCACCAAAAAATCTGGGGCCTTACGGACACCCAACAACCAGCATAATTAAAGACTGTTTTTTACTGATTTAAAAGACGGCCGAGCTATTGGAAGGAGCGTGATACATACCAATAACCATGCAGAATATGAGTAGAACTGATTAGATTTCGTGTTACTAGATTAATTCTATACCATGAGTTTTTGACCCACGTTGTAAAATCAATCCAGTAAAGTGATTGGGGATGACAGGACTTGAACCTGCACGCCTCGCGGCACTAGATCCTAAATCTAGCGTGTCTGCCAATTCCACCACATCCCCGGATGGTTTTCGCTTCTGCTGGAATACTAACGATTTTTCTGAGCTGATACAAATCGATCGCGAGAAAAATGTCTGATTTTCAGATTGTTTCTGAAATGTTTTTGGTTTTTCGACTTAGATTTGCTGCAAGCGCACCGTGATTATTCTGCCGAACTATCAGATTCGAGTTCGTTTTGCTCTTCTTCTTCGAGTTTGGAGATCTGATCTCTTAGTGCAGCCGCTTTTTCGTAATTTTCTTCCACAATCGCCGCTGTCAATTCGCGGCGTAATTTAATCAGGTCGTATTGCTGCTGACTCGAAGTCGGCGCCCGCTTGGGGAATTTGCCGATATGTTCACGTTCGCCGTGAATGTTTTCGAGGAGTTGAATCAGTGGTTCTCTAAAGGCGATATAATCGTGTGGACAGCCTAACCGCCCTTCACTGCGGAATTCTTGAAATGTAATTCCACAATTGGGGCATTCGAGTTCTTCATCCAGTTCCAAATCTTGTGAATTCAGTTCGATGAGTGTGGCTTCGTCTTGAGGCTCCCACTCATCCTGGGGAGCCTGACCACTGATGTATTCCTGAAAATGGTCTTCACAAAAGTGCAGCGCCTGTGCCTCTCCGTTTTGGATTTCGGTCAGGTGATACACGGCTGGTTTATTACAGACTTTACATTTTTTCATGGTGTGAACTTTATGGAGAATCAGTTGAATCGATGAAGTTTTATGAAGAAAATCTCAAATCATCTGCTACCATTCTATACAAACCGGTAGTCTTCCTCAATCGCGATTCCTGTTTTGCGTTATTCATGCATTGCAGAAGGCGATTCGCCGATATCCATAATACTGCAAGCCTGAATGACATTCACACCCAGTTCAGTGGCGCGTGCGAGCAGCTCAGGACTCTCACTGCCCGGATTGAACCAGATTTCGTTGGCCCCTTTCTCGCGGATTGATTCCAGCAGCGACATCCCGATTTCGGGGGGAACATAAACGCTGATTCGATCCAGATCTTCGACAGGCACTTCTTCCAGAGTAGGGTAAACTGGTAAACTCTCAATGGTTGTTTCCCGGGGATGGACCGGGTAAACGTCATAGCCCTGCTTCAGATAAGCACGGACCGCCTTGTTTCCATATTTTTGTCGGTCCGTGCTGGCTCCAATAATAGCGACGGTGGGTTTACTCATGCTGAGTCCTATTTTTTGAGGTAAGCAACAAACTGATCGTAACGCTTTTGGATTTCAGCCTGACTCGGCGTCTTCCCTTCACTGACGATGACTCGATACTTCATTTCCAGTGGCTTGCTTTCATCGAACTTTGTATTGAAGAAAGCACCAAAGCGACCATAAGGGCGTTCCGAATAGCGCGAGGGCTTGGGAACACTGGGATCTTCAAAATATTCGACATTGTAGCGTTTGCCATCAATTTCATAGGTCATGGCAAACCAGCCGAGATTGATATGACCGTTGGGATCTTTTTTGTCCGAAACCTGAAACGGAGCTGGCTGCTGAGGGAATCCCTCTGGACGAACGTAAGTGGCGTTGTTGGCTTCGGCAACTGCTTGTGCAGCCCGGAACTGAAAACCGGCATGCTGACGGTCGCCATCGAGTTTAATTTCACCACGTTTACTCTTGAGTGTGGTCTGCCAGTCAATCTGCCAGGCAGGATCTTTTGAAGTCGAGACTTTGATGGGGGTGACAGTGACTTTACGGGTTTCTTCAATGACTGGTTTGCCTTTGGCATCGTTCCAATGAATTTCAGAAGTCATGGTTCCCGAGTCAGGTCCGCCAGCCATTTCAATCATTTCGGCATGTCGGAGATGAGCCCCGTTCTTGCAGTGCCAGAAATCGAGTTGTTTTCCATCAAAAAATGTTTTATTCCAGCCTACATAGAGCCCGCGGTGATGAGTGAATTTTCCACCGGGGCCTTTGGTAATAATCGCTTTGCTACCGGGTCCGTAGACGTGATGAAACACTTTGTATGTATCATGAATTTTTTCTGCCGATGAATCATCGTAAGGATAGACGTATTGTAGAACCGGGTTTCCGTTGTAATAGAGATCGGCCACTTTTTTCTCGGGGTGATCTTTCCAGGTAAAACCAGTCTTTTCTCCTGCATTAACAGAAGTAAGGGAAGTCAAGATTGCCATCAACGCTACAAGAGCGACAGAAAAACGCTTCATGATGAGATCCATAGGACAAAAGGTGAATTTTGATTGTACTTGAAACAAGTTATACGTGAAAAAATTCCCGCATTCCAGTGAGGAAAGCGGGAATTGAAGAATCAAGCGAGAGAATTAACCCGCGTTGGAGTTGGGGTCCGCTTTAGGTGGTTTGCCATCGATCCACGGACCTGCAAGTGCCATGTATTTGGGCTCTTCCAAAAGGCTTCCTTTATCGCCGGCTTTCCAGCCGGGAATGTGTTTTGGCTTTTGCCGTGCTTTTGACATGGCTTCCCATTTTTTCGCCCAGCTTCCATCGCCATCGGAAATCTTGCGTGAATCGGGATCGAAGTGGAACACTTTCCCGTCGCGATAACTGCTGGAGCCCAGGTTAACAATCGCAATCGCGGCTGCTCCAAGATCGGGGGGATTGTTACACTTACTTTGGTCATTCGCCTCCATCGCTTCAATCCAGTTTTTGAAGTGGTTATAGGTGGTGTCTTTGACCTGTGCGACATCGATACGTTGTTTTTTCAACGAACTGTCTCGTGTGACTTGTGGTCGTTCAGGAACGAAATCGTACCCGTCGAATCCTTCGCCGTTTCCAAAGACAAACGAACCATGATGGCCACGAATGACCTGCTGAATGCGGGTCTCCTGATTACACATGGTGGCGTTGATCAGCCCCTGGACACCTTCGTTGAAGTCGGCTGCCACTGTAGCGACATCAGGCACATCTCTTCCATCATATTCCAGGAAGAGCCCCCCTGCTCCGACAACGCGGCCAGGAAATCTCAGTCCGGTGGCTTTTAACATCGCCGTGGTTCTGTGAACGAAAAGGTCGGTATACATGCCCGATCCGAAAGGCCAGAAACGACGCCATTGAGCATAGACAGCGCGGTCAAACGGTTGATGTTCGGCCAATCCGTCTTTCGTACCAAGCCAGAGATCCCAATTAATGTTTTTCGGATTCATCTCTTTTTTCAGAGCGTAGTACCGCCACTGACCCATGGATGAGTTGCGGAAGTATTCGGTCTGGAACTGTAATACTTTACCGAGCTGCCCGTCCTGGAGTCGTGCCCGGACATCATCCCAAACGGGAAGACTGGTGGACTGCACACCAACCTGCATGATCTTGCCTGTCTTTTTCCAGGTATCAACGACAGCCAGTGCTTCTTCGACTTTCTTCGTCATTGGTTTTTCACAATAGACGTTGAGGCCGGCGTTCATGGCATCGATGGTCTGCTTGGCGTGCCAGTGGTCGGGAGTTCCAATCGCCACCGCATCCAGCTTTTCTTTTTCGAGCATGTCGCGATAATCGACATAGGCATTCACATCATTGCCCAGCTCCTTTTTGATGTAGTTGGCTGTGCGATCGCGGTGTTCTGAATAGACATCAGAAACAGCGACCAGGTCAATGTTCATGCCGTCCTTCTTTAACTGGACCAGCTTCTTCACATGTGCGCCAAACCCACGTCCACCGGGACCAATAAATCCAATGCGAATAGCTTCGTTACTGTTGGCGGCTCCGAATGCAGGTGCGGTTGCCAATCCGGCGATGGTACTGGCGGCGACGGCTGTGGTTCCCGAAGTTTTCAGGAAATCTCGGCGATTGAGAGGGTTGTGGTCCATTTCGTTATCTCCCGTTATTTAATAAAGTGGGTGTGCTACTGGAGGGCATCAGGACGATATTGTTTGCTTTCACTGTTTCAGGTGAATTCTCACTGATGCGAAGCGGGTATGGAGGAAATGACTTCCTCTGTCAATAATAGTAGCAATAATGAAGACCAGATGGTACTTAAGACTCTACATTTTCTGAATTGTTGTCGATTCAATAGAAACTGCCAGATATGATTTCCAGTCAGCATGAATTTCTAAATAAAGACAAGATATTGTTGGGTTAAGTGGTGTTAATACGAGGATTAAACGGTTTCGATGCCTGTCTGGGGGGAATACTCTCAATTGGTAATTTTGATGGTGTGCATCGAGGGCACCAATTGATCATTCAAACACTGATCCAACAGGCGCGCGCTCAAAATCTGCCTGCAATCGTCTTTACATTTGATCCGCATCCGATCGATCTTCTCAGACCTGAATTTGCACCACCCGAATTAATGGGAATCGAAGAGCGTGCTGCAATCTTGCAGAGCCTGGGGGTCGATTTTGTCATTGCCTACCCCACTGATCATGCTTTGCTCAGCCTCAGTCCGGAAGAGTTCTTTCAACAGGTTTTAATTGATCAATTAAAAGCAAAGGGCTTGGTGGAAGGTCCCAACTTTTATTTCGGTAAAGATCGATCCGGGGATGTGAGCTTGCTACAGCAATTATGTGCGCGTGCGGATCTCTCTTTCGAAGTGGTTGAACCTGATGTATGTGATGGACGGATGATTTCTTCTTCCGAAGTTCGTAACGCAATTCAGTCGGGGAATCTCACGCTGGCAACCGAAATGCTGGGCCGACTTTATCAGGTAAACGGGAGAGTGATTCATGGTGAGGAACGGGGAAGACTTTTAGGTTTTCCGACCGCTAACCTGTCTGAGGTATCAACCTTGCTTCCTGGAGAGGGAGTTTATTGCGGGTTTGGAATTGTAGGAGAAGATCGCTATCCCGCGGCGATTCATATTGGCACGAATCCGACATTCGAGAAGTCTGAGAAGAAGGTAGAAGTCTATTTGATTGGTTTTTCAGAAGAGATCTATGATCAAAATCTCAAGGTCGAATTTCTGGAGAAGCTGAGGGAAACGGAAACCTTTTCTGACGTCGAAACGCTCAAATCACAATTGGCGATTGATGTTGAAACAGCAAAAAAACAAGCCCATCAATGGAAGCCTGCTCAATAATCCTCTAAGATGAACTCAATACAAAGCGGAACCAGAAATAAAAAATCGCAGGAACAATCTGAGCAGGAATCATGAATGAGCATTAACTGGAGTCCCCTTTGTGAACTAATCGAAACGCATCAGAAAATTCTCCTTTCCTGTCATGTCCGACCTGATGCAGACGCTCTGGGGTCAGAATTAGCATTGGCTGGTTTTCTCAAGCAATTGGGGAAAGAAGTACGGATTATCAATCCCTCGGTGCACCCCCAGAGTCTGGAATTTCTGATCGGAGAACACGAAGTACGTTATGTCGGTGATGGTGTGACTGCCGAAGATTTCGAATGGGCTGAATTGCACATGATTCTCGACACCAGTGCCTGGTCACAATTACCGGGTCTGGCGAATTTTTATCGCAAAACTGAATCAAAAAAAGTGGTGATCGATCATCATGTCAGTTCCGATACAATGGGCGCCGAGGAATTTAAGGATATCAACTCCCCTGCCACAGGCTGTCTGATTTATGATTTGGGCAAAGCTCTGAAGTGTACGCTGACTCCCGAGATTGCGACCCTGATTTATGCGGCGATTGCGACAGATACCGGCTGGTTCCGTTTTCCTTCGACTACCAGTTATACCATGCAAATCGTCAGCGATCTGATTTCCGCCGGGGCTGAGCCGCATCAGATTTATGAACTACTTTATGAGCAGAATAGTTTACCTCAATTAAAACTGATGGGGCGAGTGCTTGGTAAAGTGCAAACCGATTTTGATGGCTTGCTGGCTTATACGGTTGTCAGTTGTGAAGACTTCAGCGAAACCGGAACCACACCGGTGGATACAGAGGGATTAGTTAACTATTGCCTCACGTTAGCAGGAACTCAGGCCGCTTTTATTGCCGTTGAGCAACGCAGTCGTCAGGTGAAAATCAGTTTTCGAAGCCGCACCACTTGGGATATTTCCAAAATCGCCGAATCATTTGGAGGGGGCGGACATCGACAAGCTTCTGGAGCGATGTTAAACGGCCCGCTTACTTCAGCCGTCACAAAAGTGTTGGGGAAATTCCGGGAAATGTTTGACGCCAGCGACAATTAGTTGGCCGTATTTGTCTGAATTTATTGGCTATCTACGCTGCGATTTGATTGCCCTTGCCCTCGGTCTACTATAGCATTAATCATAGTCCGTTATTTTCGTCTTTTCATTCCTGCCACAAAAGGTGATTGATGCGCTTCAACGACCCACACCGATGCTATGCCTCTCTTCTTGCATGTTTGCTTTTGTCCGGTATTCAACTTTCACTCTCTGCTGATGAATTTCCGATCAAAAATACGCAAGATCCCAAAGACATCGCGACCTCTCCTGAGCAAACCGTTAAGAATATGACCGTTCCCGATGGCTTCAAGGTTACGCTGTTTGCCAGTGAACCTGACGTGCATCAACCCATCGGTTTTGATATTGATGACCGTGGACGCGTGTGGGTTGCAGAATGTTTCAGTTACGAAGCACACGGTAAGTATCAGGACCAGTTCTTCGATCGAATTATCATTCTGGAAGATACCAACGGCGATGGAAAACAGGATCGGCGAAAAGTTTTCTGGAAAGGACCAGGACCTCTTACGAGTCTCACCGTCGGTTCCCATGGAGTCTGGGCGTTATGTCGCGGTGAACTCCTCTATTTCGAGGATAAAAACCACGATGATGTACCTGATGGGAAGCCTCAAGTGTTACTCGATGGTTGGAACTATAAGCAGGTCAGGCATAATATTGTCAGCGGTCTGACGTGGGGGCCTGATGGCTGGTTGTATGGGCGACACGGAATTACCTATACCTCGCTGGTGGGAACTCCCGAAACCGACCCTTCTCGAAGAACCCTGATTCATGCGGGTATCTGGCGCTTTCATCCGGTTCGCAAAACTGTGGAAGAGGTCAGTTCCGGAACCACAAACCCTTGGGGTTTTGATTATGATGAATATGGGCAGATGTTTTTCACGAATAATGTGAATGGTCATTTATGGCATATGATTCCCGGTTCTCACTATATTCGGATGTCGGGTCATGGCAGCGATCCTAATACGTACGTTTATGAATTAATGACGAAGTGTGCCGACCACGACCATTGGGATAGTTCCTCAGGCAAATGGACCGATTCGCGAGATACCTCCGGAGTTCACGGTAAGCTGGGTGGCGGCCATAGCCACTGTGGTGGCATGATTTATTTGGGAGATAACTGGCCACAGAAATATCGTAACTCCATCTTCATGTGTAACACACACGGGCACCGTGTTAACAATGATGCGCTGGAGCGCGAAGGCTCCGGTTACGTCGGCACTCATCGTCCCGATTTTCTGTTAACCGGGTCAGACTGGTTTCGGGGCATCGAACTTAAATATGGTCCTGATGGCAGTGTTTATCTGACTGACTGGGCCGACTTGGGAGAGTGCCATGATCATGATGGTGTGCACCGCACCAGCGGCCGCATCTATAAGATTTCCTATGGGGATGTGACTCCACCGAAGCAGCTTGATCTGAATCAACTCTCGAATAGCGAATTGGTCAAACTGCAACTGCATCCGAATGACTGGTATGTCAGGCATGCGCGAAGAATTTTAACTGAGCGCGCTGGGACCGTCGCGAGTTGGAGCCAGCCTAAGGCAGAGTTATTGAAGATTTATAAGACATCAAAAGAGGTTTCCCGGCGGCTGCGAGCAATGTGGGCTTTATATTGCATGAATCAAGTGAATGATTTCTGGCTGGAACAACAGTTGAACGACCCTGATGAGCACGTACGGCTCTGGGCAATTCGGTTACTGGTAGATGATCAAAAAATATCTCCCGCAGCAGTCAAACGTTTTGCGAAGTTGGCAAAACAGGAATCTTCTGGTTTAGTAAGGCTCTATCTCGCATCAGCTTTACAGTCTCTCTCTCCCCAGGATTGCTGGGAGATCGCCGCGGGTCTCGATCAGAATCATCAAGAGACAGCAGATCGTAATTTCACGCTGATGCTCTGGTATGGAATCGAACCATCGGTGATGAGTGCAAGTGATTCCGCATTACAGTTTCTCAATCATTCCACCCGCCCTTTGATTCGTCAACTGGTAGCGCGTCGATTGACGGAAGACATCGATCAGCATCCCGAATATGTCAGGAAGCTGGTTCAACTGACCATTAATAGCAAGGATCCCGTTGCCCAACAGGATCTGTTGACTGGAATTCAGGCCGCACTGCAAGGACGACTCAAAGCGCAGGCACCAGAAAATTGGCAGACTTTAAAACAACAGGTCTCAAAAACAGACTCCCAGGATTTACAGGCGCTCGTTACAGAGTTGTCTGTCATTTTCGGTGATGGCCAGACAATGGATGTCCTCAAGAAGATTGCCGTCGATTCGAATCGTTCCATGAAAAGTCGATATCAGGCTTTAGAGACCTTGTTAAACAGTTCGCAGGATAAAGATTTATTACCTGTCATCCAGCAGTCAGTGAATGTCACGGAGTTGCAGGCATTGGCAATTCGTGGTTTGTCGAAGTTTTATGATCCGCTGACGATTCAGCGCATGCTGACACGTTATCGAGGGATTAAAAAGGAAGGCCGTGAGGCACTATTGGACACAGTTTGCAGCCGAAAAGAATACGTGCTGCTTTTGCTGACTGCCATCGATAAAAAACAGATCCCTCAAGAGGATGTCTCAGCATTCCATGTGCGACAGCTACGCAACTTTCGCAATAAGGAAGTTGTCGACAAATTGAATCAGGTCTGGGGACAGACCCGAGAGACTCCCGAAAAGAAACGCGCACAAATTGAAAATTATAAAACTCTATTAACCGTAGAGCGATTGCAGCAGGCAGATCGCACAAAGGGACGGGCCTTGTACGAAAAAACGTGTGCGAAATGTCATCGTCTCTTCGGAAACGGGGGCACAATTGGTCCAGATCTGACGGGTGCCAACCGGACGAATATGGATTATCTGTTAGAAAACATGGTTGATCCTTCTGCCCTGATTCCCAAAGGCTATGAGATGGTGGTGCTTGCTTTGGAAGATGGTCGCGTGTTGAACGGTACTGTAGTCAGAAAGACAGATCAACAATTGACCTTGCAAACACAGAACGAACAATTCGTATTCGATCGGCAACAGATTGAGGAGATGACTCAGTCAAATCTCTCACTCATGCCAGAGGGACAATTGGAAAAGCTGAGCAATCAGCAACTGGCAGATTTGATTGCCTATCTTGCTGGTAATTCGCAGGTGAAGTTACCGGCAGGAGTAGAAATTCAGAGTCCTTGAGAGAGGAGTGAGGAAACCGGGCTTGATAAAGATCCTTCTTTTTTCTCAAGATTGGTAATGCTCTAGCGAAGAGGATACCATCGGGAAGATCTGATAGTGAATATTCAATTTTCTGTTGCGAGGATGTGGTTTCATGGTGACAAGCGCTCTCAGCCTGCAACTGGTCTGGCGATCTCTGAAATATCTTTCGATTTTCGGATTATTACTGACCTTCTTAACGGTAACTGCCGTAGCCGAAGATCTTGGTAAGAAATACACCGCGAATCTAGATTATTCGAAGCAATTCCGTGCCTATAACTGGACTTCAGGTCAACAGGATGTTTGGAGTCTGAAATCCTTTCACTACAAACTGGCGGACGATTTTGAAATCAAGCTGGGGACCTCGCAGGTTGTTTTTGGATGTCACGGCACGAACGTACTTTGGGCTGCTGTATTTCCCGATAAGCCAGGCGATGTTCTGTCGGCTGGTGCTGGTAAGGGGGAGCATATCACAAGCATATGGATGCGTTTTCATCCGGCACTTGTTGGAAACCTGTTTCCATCTGATACTGTTGGGGAACAAGGTGATGTGACCCTCGTTGAACAGGCAAAAGTACTAGCGAATTTTAAGATGCGATCAAGCTGGCACAACAAAGGGAGACCAGTGATCCCACTCAGAGAATCGATTATTTTCGATCTGGAAACCAAAGAAGGTTCGCGACGATTCTATGTGATCGATACGGGAAAAAATGAGGTGAAATATGTTGATGCGTTTCGGCAGCGGACACTCCCCGTCGCGACCCCATTGAAGGATGGTGGGGCATTAGAGATTTTCGACACAGTATGGAACGCATTTGATCGCGAGTATGCCATGTTCCTGATCAAGCCAGATGTTGACTGGAAGAGCCTGCGGAAGAAATACCGGCCACTTGCAACGAAAGCAAAGAGCAATCGTGAACTGGCTCAGATTCTCAATGAAATGCTCAAACATTTAAAAGATCTGCATGTTTATGTGAAAGTGGATGGTAACTATGCCCAAGGCTTTAACCGCGAGCGATTCTTTAATGCCAGTCCCGCCGCAGCCGCGCATCTCTTAGGTTCATTCGATCGTAGAAAGGGACTGAGATGGGGACAGACTAAAGACGGTATTGGCTATATCGCAGTTGATAATCTGGTAAATGAGTCACTCTTCAAGGATTTCGAAACGGTTCTGAAAGAAATGAAGGGAACGAGAGGCCTGATTTTAGATCTGCGCGCCAATGGTGGTGGATCAGAGCCTTTAGGCGCGAAGCTGGCAGGCTTCTTTGTCGATCGTCCCAGAGTTTATGCGATGCATCAGTATCGAAATGGTGATCAGCAAAGCGACTTAGGAACCAGACAGAAACGCACCTTCGCACCGAATCAGAATTGGTATTACCGTGGGCCTGTTATTGTTTTACAAGGTGAGAAAACGATGAGTTCCGCTGAGGCATTTGTGCTGATGCTGGCACAATGTCCTAACGTAACAACCATGGGGGATCGGACAGCCGGATCCAGTGGAAATCCCCGGCAGCTCAACGCAGGTGCGGGCATCATTGTGAATCTACCGCGTTGGATCGCCCTTGATGTGAACGCAAAGCCGATCGATTCTGTAGGTGTTCAGCCTGATGTCAAAGTGAAGGCAACGCATGATGAATTTACAAAAACCCAGGACCCCATACTCAATGCTGCTTTGAAACAGCTGCGCAAGAATACCGAAGAACAGAAAACAAAATCCGAGGCGACACTCATCCCACGTTCGTAAACCCTTCTGTAAAAGACCGTTTATTTGTGAGAGTTGTTTTTGGGAATCGAAAAACGATCCTTTTGATTGAGACATCTGTTTGTTGAGCCGTTGCCGCGGTAAAATACAGGTTATTTTGATGAAGATGTTTTGTTAGTGATTTCTCGTCCGATTCTCTTGTACTCATCAATCACCTGGGAGTTCAGGTTGCGGGTTCCTTTCGCGTGTGGACTGTCAAATCCACCAGGCCAAAAGTAGGCTAAGAGTGCGACGATGTCGGTATCTGCACAGGCCATCTGGTAATAGGCAGTGGCAATTGCTTTCATATCCGTTTCTTTGACACCAAAATGAGTATGAATCTGAGGAATAAAATGGGCATCCGGGATAAGAACAATTCGCTGATGAAGGCTGCTTCGCTTTGATTTCAATAAGGCTAACTCATTTTTTAGCTTCTGACTGGTAGCAGGTGATTTGATGAAGTAATGATCAAATCCCAGCCAGTCCACTGATTGAGGAACTTTCAAATCCTTGATTGCCGGATAGGCTTCAACGACCAGAATGGCAGTCTCAGCCGATTGAGGGAGTGACGATTTAATATAGTCGCAGGCAGCCGATAGTTCTTCGAACGTAATTCCGTTCCAGGTAGGCTCTTCGCCGATATAAAGAGCTTGCATCAGAGAGTGGTTCTTTTTTAATTCATTCACGGCAATCCATTTGTCCCAGCGTTGACGATAGTCTTTTCGTAAATCGAATGCGGCACCACTGGGCGCGTTGTTTCCCGCTCTTTGAAAAAACAGTTCATGAAGATGTAAGATCGCCTTCACCCGGTGTTTGGAAAATAGTTGTAAACGGGGGATGATACTCTCATCTGGAGACACTACCAGCATGTCTGCGACATTACAAAATGGTGCTACTTCATCAATATAGTTGGTCTTGTGATTTTTATCGGTCGGATCATCCCAGCCGACATCAATGAGAGTAAAACCAAAATACTTCAAGTGTGAGTTATTGTTCGTTGACTCAGATTCTGATGCTTTAACTTGAGAACAGGCAATCTTCGATTGACTCGTCAAAAATATGAGCAACAAGAGCGCAAAACCAATCTGGCGTATGTTACAACATTTAGTCATAGCGTGACTCATCATCAACCCTGAACGTTTCAATATTGCACACTCCTCATAACCCTATTCGATCTACCAATTTCTCTGGTGCGAATGAGAGCTGTTTTCTGTTCCGTCTCGATTAATTGAGAAGGAAGAATTTCAAATAAGTCAGATATTACTTAACTGAAATGAACACGAGGCTACCAACTCTTAAAAAAGAATTGAGATCATCTCAACTCAGAATGCTTACCTCAAGTTGAATGAGTGGGTTTCGAAATTCAGGTAATTATTACGTAATCTATGGTAATCAGATCTTTCAGATCCAGGAAAGGCTGAAATAATCAGAAAACAACTACACTCATGCTCGATCGATATTTTGAAAGCGCCAGGCTTTTTACAGGTTAAAATAATCGAAGTGATTACTTATCCGTTGTCGGTCGTTGCCATTCTCCACGCATCCAGTTGACAAGCAAGTTTAAGTCGTGTTTGGAAAGTTTGGATTCTTCAAAGGCAGGCATGACGTTTTTATCACCATAGAACTTTTCTGCACCCGGGCTGCGAATGAACTCAGAGAGCCATTTGGCCGATCCATAACCATTGAAGTCAGGTGCGGCACCTCCTCCTTCATCGTCGGGATCTCCGGCTTTCATGGCGTGGCATTGCGCACAATAGCCATCAAAATCGACGACTTTGCCATCTTTGCCTTTGAAATTCTGACCACTGAAAACAGAAATACCCCGTTTGATGACAGCCTCACTGACAGGTTCATAGTCTCTCCGATTTGCTTCGCGCGCCAGGAGTGCTGAGACGGCTTCAATATCTGCTTTTGAGAGTATGCCTTCCGGTCCGACATAGCTGTCGGCCCAATCGCTCATATCGCCATTCAGAATCGCATCTCCTCCTTTTAGAGAACCAACATGACCGAAGAATTTGGGGTCTCTCGGGTTGGTGAGGAACTCGGCGATCCATTTGGTTGTCGCAAATCCCGCAAGATCTGAAGCACGGGGAGTGGCTTTAACTTTTTTACCGTCTTTCATTTCCATGATAAAGTGTCCTGTTCCATCATGGCCATTCCATGTGTGACAGATTCCACAATGGCGCGCAAAAATGAGCGGTCCCATTGATTTCGGGTCATTCCGCAGTAAAGAAGCCGGCCCCTCAGGAGGAACGCCGTTCTCACTGGCCAACCAGGATGCACGCGCAGCATAGGCAATTTCCTGCGAGCGATTCAAGGCATAATCGGGAGCACTACGCTCCGTTTGAATCCCATACCAGCTAATACCCGAGATGATAAGTATGCCACCCACATAAACGGCAATAGCCAGACGCTGCCCCCACTTTTCACCTAAAACTTTTTCATAAAAGGGAACCAGAACCAGTATCGCGAGTAACACGCCCGGTAAAACAGCCGTGACTAAGACTTCGAGATCCTTGGGGACCATATGTCTGAGTTCAAATAGAAATCTTACAAACCATTCAGGTCGTGCTACAAACGGCAACGCGCTGTCAGCAGGCGCTTCGAGTTTGATCTCACTTGGGTGTAGGTCGGCCTCCCATTCAAGCAACTCAGTGTTGACATGCTGGTTTTTAAGAGTGGGATAAGTCATCATTTGAATGATGACGATACCGATCAGAAACAAGGTTAATACCAGGGTTCTTGTTGTTTGATAAGGCCAGTAGGGCTGCGTAATTTCATCTTTTAAGGGATCATCTTCATCCAGTTCGAAATCGACATCGGGGTCATCGGCGGCTTCTTTGATCTTTGCGGTTCTCAGACGTTCTCGGCGGATCAATGCCATGTGAATGGTAAACAGCAAAATTGCGATCACTGGTAGAACGATTACATGAATTGTATAAAGTCGCGTTAGCGTGAGGTTTCCAAATTCGCTCCCACCAACAACCAAAGAGCGCAACGTCGAGCCGATACCGGGCATGGTACCTGCAATGCCCGTTTCAATTTGATAAGACCAGTAACCTTTCTGATCCCAGGGAAGCGGGTTTCCGGTAATCGTCAACCCCACAATGACCCCGCCAATTAATAGACTGGTCCAGTAAATAAATTCTTTCGGCTTGCGATAACCGGCTGAAACAATCACTAGAAAGATCTGCACAATGATAGCGACGATCATCATATGTGCGGTGTAATGATGCAGTCCTCGTACAAACCAGCCCAGGTTGACCTGGGTTTCAATGTAATGCACACTGCCCCAGGCTGCTGCTTCAGAAGGGCTATAGACAGTCATTAATAAGGTGCCGGTGACAATTTCGACCAGCATCATCAATACCAGAGCTCCCCCCCAGATAAATTGCCAGCGAGAGCGCCTTTTGGTGGGAAAATTTAATAAGAAGATCGCATGCAAGAAATTCTTGTATCCGGTTCGTTCATCGATCCACTTTTTGGTTTTTTCTGGCAGCACTGTATGATCTCCCTATGGGAAATTTAAATGATTACATCTACGTTGTCATGGTTTGAGGTAAATGACACTGCGCTAACTTATCGAAACTTTTTCTGCAATTCCCGTTTCGAATTTTTCGTATTCCACAACAATCCATTTTTCGCCGCGTATCGTCTTGATCGACGCGTTTAATTCATCCATTCCACGAGGCTGAGGACCACTGACGATGCTGCCGTTCGATTCAAACGTGGCCGCATGGCAGGGACAGAAAAAGACTTTATCTCCGGGTACGTAATCAACCACACATCCTAAATGAGGACAGGTTGACGAAAAGGCGGTGATTGATTCATCTTCATTTTTACTGATCCAAACCGATCCAATCGGACCCGAAGGATATTTCGTCCAGGCATCGACTCGCCGATCGATGATTGTAAAGCGTTGGGGAACTCCAGGCTCCAGATCATTCAGCTTGGCCAGCTCATAGGTCGCCTTTTCCTGCTGTCCTCGTTTAAGCGTCGAAAACAAAAAGCCTAGCGCCGGCACAGCCAGGATAATGGCATAGATAGAACTTAAAACACTAGTGCAGTATTTGAGGAATTTTCGACGTCGCATTGTGAGAACCTTCAAATCTGAAAAGGCGATTGTTGACTAGTTTTCGGAGTGTAGCATTTCGATTTCTAAATCAAACAACAAGTGTCTTCATAGGGTTACGTTTATATTTGCTTCATTTTTCACAGTTATACTTAGCAGTAATTGGCCAGGCAGGATTTTTTGGGGTGTCGACTTGTGAATCAGGAGGGAACTTACAATATATGTTTCTAAACTGCACGCTTTGACACAATGAGTGTCGGTTGGAGGGATGTCTTTATGGTAACAGATCATAACAGAGATTACGAGTATATTATTTTAAGTCTAATGTTTTCATATCTTTAAGACTTTGGTATCAAGTAATCGGATTATACTGTCCAAAATAAAAGGAATTCAATGCTGGTTTCTTGATTTCTCAAGGACAACAAAAAAAACGGCTCCCCTTTTTGTAAAGGAGAGCCGTTTAAGAGTTCATGGTTATCTAACTGGATTTGATTGATAATTAGTCAATCAGACCGAACAAGTTAGACAGGCTGTTTCCACTCAGACGTCGACGAGACTGTTTTTGGTCTTGAAAACGGCTGGGGAAGTAAGCCTTAGGATCTGAGGTTGGAGCAGGAGCTGGTGCTGCTGAAGGAGAGCATCCGCTAGGAGCACATCCAGTGTGGCAGCAAGGTTTGTCACAGCAACCTTCAACAACTTCGTATCCGCAGAGTTCCAGAGCCTGAGTTGCTTCACGAACAACTTTCTTGTCGCAGTCACCCAGAGCACAAGTCAGTGCAGCTGTTAATTGTGGTGAGCAGCAGCAGTTGTTCTTACGAAGCTGGTCGCCGATTTCATCAGCAGCTTTAGCACGAACACGTTCGTCAGCGTCGTTCAAAGCGTAGATGAAAGCACACATGATTTCAGGATTGCACTCACAGTTGAACTTGTCACCCAGCTTGTGGATTGCTTTGCGACGGTGCTTAGCATAGCAAGCTGTTTGAGACTGGTAGATCAATTCTGCGATTTCGCAAGGATCTGCGTTGCAGCAAGGCTTGTCGTTGCAGCAGTTGTTTGCAGCTGGTGCAGCACAAGTCTTGGGAGCTGGGCAGCAGCTCTTGGGAGCAGGAGCACAGCAGGCCTTTGGAGCTGGTGTGCATGCTTTTGGAGCAGGAGCACAGCAAGCCTTTGGAGCTGGTGCGGCACATGCTTTAGGAGCAGGAGCACAGCAAGCTTTTGGAGCTGGTGCGGCACATGCTTTAGGAGCAGGAGCACAGCAGGCTTTTGGAGCTGGTGCGGCACATGCTTTAGGAGCAGGAGCACAGCAGGCTTTTGGAGCTGGTGCGGCACATGCTTTAGGAGCAGGAGCACAGCAAGCTTTTGGAGCTGGTGCGGCACATGCTTTGGGAGCACAACCGTTGTTGCAGTTTCCTGAGTTGCAGCTTGATCCTGAATTACAGCAGCGTTTTTTGAACCAACCGCGGAGCCTACGTGCAGGCTTACAGCAGGCGGGACCAGTTTCGCCACAGCAAGGTGGTTTAATTGATGAGCACTGACGTTGGTAAGTATAAACGTTAGGCTCGCATGGTTTTGTAATAGTGGGTTTACAACACTCGGGTTGACATGTCGAGGCACATTCACAGCTCTTTGCAGCCCCGCGATTAAGCGAAAGGTCAAAAAGATCTGCTTGTGCAACGGCATTCATCCCTAATGCCACAACAAATGCACTTAACAGACTAATCCATTTCATAGAACAGCGTCTCCTTCTTGGGTCGTTTTCTGACCATCATAGACAGATTGATGTGCCTCTTATGTCACACCATTGTGATTATTGCGCGAATCTTGTTTTGTTCCCTTTGAGACTACTTTCGGTCCAAGTTGAATACCTCAACTCGCGCTGGCTTGAGTCTAAAAGATTGTTCGTTAACAATCCCTTTACAATAGTTATTCCGTTTGCGGTTGATACTCTCGCGAACATCGACCTAATTCACAGCTGAATTGTTTTCCTTGTGATCATTCAGACGCGAATTCTCATTGCGACTGCTACAATCTATCGGCGTGCTGGAATAATCGCTTGAATGTCTCAAGTCATTATCAGATAAAAAGGTTACGTCATTTTTGCATCGGATTATGTGTGTCGTAACGGTTAGTTAAGCTGAGCAGGATTTACGATGGTTTCAGAATAGAAATGCCCTTCGAAACCTGTGAAAATGGGTGGTTTGAGTTTGAAGAGGAGAACTGGACTTGATAGTTTTGGCTGTGCCTAATGTAATGAGCAACCCGTTCCTGACAGCTGTTTTTGTTAGATGACTTACGGCATAAACCTCAGTGCCAAGGTCGAATATAAGGGCAAAAAAGCTTCTCTAAGCTACCTGATTCCCATTTCAACTTTGCTGGTAATCATAATCTGGATCAATCGTAACTATTTTTTATCCTTTTCCTGCGAGTTTCTCTGACCTGAAAATCAGATTTGAGTGTGGGAACGAATCTGTGCTGTTTTTGAGAATCACAAGGCCTTTGTGAAGTGGCACTCTCATCTTTAATGCAAGGCCGTTTATCGCTGTATCAATTCAACAAGTCCTTGCTTTTAGGGAATTCAGCGTGCATAATGCAATTGTAAGTAATAGCTGGGCCTTCAGGAGAAAACAAATGCGGTATATCCTCACATTGTGCACAGCTTGTCTTTTCTCGGGTCTATCCGATCAGGCTTCTGCGCAAAGGCCGAATGCTTCACAAGGGCGACATGGTCATTACCATCATTCGCGCCACCATCACAGGCATTCTTATCCACGCTATTACGGTCGCACTTGGCCCAGCCCTGGGTTTTCGTTTGGGGGAAGTTCAGGAAACGTCGATTTCAATTTTTCGTTTTCCGGCAATGCCTATTATGGTAATCCATGGGGACCCTACTTTTATAACCGTTTTGGATACTACAGCACGGATGCGTTCATTGCAGGCAACCCGGTCTTATTCTCCGGTAACTATTCATTGAATGGTTTTTATCCGATACTTCCTGGACAGGGTTTCTCGCCACCGGCCGTTTATCCTTATAGTAATGTGCCAGGCACGTTGCCCACATTGCCAGCACACCCACAGCTGACGAATCCGGGTGCAGCGAGTAATTTGCCTTTAAATAATGCACTCAACGATGATTTAGCACGTTGGGAAGATCCCAATTATCTTCCCAAACCTACCAAGACAATCAAGAAATACATCATTCCTTCCACTCCTCATGCACGCGAGTTAAGTCTGCGTAATTTGGTGAAAGGCGATGAGTATTTCAAAAAACAGGATTATCGAAGAGCCTACGATCGATATAAGCTGGCAGCTTCATTGACGAAGGATCTACCGACTCCCCACTTTAAAAAAGGATTCGCGCTGGTTGCATTAAAACAGTATGACCGGGCCGCTTATGAATTTAAACAAGGATTGGCCCTGGATCCGAAATGGCCGCTCACAGGAGAAAGTTTGAGCAATCTTTTTGGTCCAGATAATGTGATCGCCAAAGATTCGATGCTACATCAGGTTGCAGAATGGGTCAAAGAAGACATTCGTGATCCTGAAAGACTCTTCATCTTTGGAGTCGTGTTATATTTTGACGGTCAGGCGGAACAGGCAAGAGATGTTTTAAAGACCGGTGTTCGTCTGGCTGGTCGTGGCAATCATTTTCTGGCATTTCTGGATCCCAATTTCGGTGCAGGAAATCAAAAAACGATTCAGAAAAAAGGGAGTCAATCGGGGTTTGTTGTCAATCCAACGCAAACTCGTCCGCCTGCATTTGAGTCGAATCAGTCCTCTAAGAAACAGAATCCGCCTGGATCATCTCGGTCTGCGCCAATTACAAAAACGCTGCCACAGCAAAAACTATCACTGCCACCCCCTCCTTCATCGAAGTTACCCCAGATTAATAACCAGTCTCTACCTCCTCTACCTGAAGATGCAAAGACTCCTGGCGCACCATTGATTCCTTTGCCAGAGCCTGCTAAAAGTCAACAACCGCCTGCGTTGATTCCTCCTCAATAATTGAGACGTTTTTCTTTGGGCCTGAAATAACTGATGACAGACTCTGATTCTCCCAGATTATTAGTGACACTCTGTACGTATAATGAACGAGAAAACCTGGAATTGCTCATTCCGGAGATTCACGAACATCTGCCTTATGCTGCGATCTTAGTGATTGACGACAATTCCCCCGATGGGACGGGAGAGTTTGCCAAAGAACTGAAAAAAAGCGATCAACGGATCCATTCCATCCACCGCAGTGGAAAACTGGGCTTAGGTACGGCGACCGTCGCTGGTTTTCAATATGCGATCGAAAATCAATATGATCTGGTTTTGAATCTGGATGCTGACTTTAGTCATCCTCCCCGTTACATGCCCGCGCTGGTAGAAGCGACCAAAAATGCTGATGTCGCAATTGGCTCTCGATATGTCCCCGGTGGGGAAATTGAAGGCTGGGGGCCGAAACGCTATTTCATGAGTGGTGCCATCAATTGGTACGCCCGTTTGTTACTCCGTTTGAAATCTCGGGACTGCAGTGGGAGTTTTCGTTGTTATCGGGTCTCAAAACTGGCCGAGATCGATTTTTCTCTCTTGAGGGCCAAGGGCTATGCATTTCAGGAAGAGATCCTTTATCGCTGCCGTCGTGTCGGCTGTACTTTTGAGGAAGTCCCCTTCACGTTCGAAGAACGTCGGTTCGGAAGCTCTAAGATTAACCTGGGTGAGGCATTTTCAGCTTTATGGGTGATGTTTGTGCTTGGAATCGAAAACTGTTTCGGGAAACGGGTTCGTACACTTCAGTCTTCTGACTGACTTTCGCTCTGGTTCATCACAGTAGAGCATTTCTTAAGGCTTGCTCAGGTATGGCTGTGTGACTCATCGGGAAATTGACCTTCGCGTACTTCCTTTGCGTAGGCTTGAGCAGCATTCGTCATAACTGTTGTGAGATCCGCATATTTTTTCAAAAATCGTGGATGAAAATCAGCATTCATACCTAACATATCAGGCGTCACCAATACTTGTCCGTCACAGCCTGGCCCGGAACCAATGCCAATCGTGGGAATCGTGACGGTATCTGTAATCTTTTTGGCGATGGGGGCGGTAATCATTTCAAGAATAATCCCAAAGGCCCCTGCTCTTTCGACTGCCAGAGCGTCAGCGATCAGGTCGTCTTCATCGCGTTGAATTTTTCCCATACCACCCAGGGCACGAACTGACTGGGGTTTCAGACCCAGATGAGCCATGACAGGGATGTCCGCAGAAACGATGGTTTCGATCGTTTTGACCTGATTGACGCCTCCTTCCAGCTTCACGGCGTCGGCACCTGTCTCTTTCAAAATCCGCCCCGCATTTTCCAACGCCTGTGAAGGTGAGACATGAAATGACATAAAAGGCATGTCCACAATGATCAGCGCCCGTTGAACAGCACGCGAAACGATTTCACCATGATAGATCATTTCATCGACTGTCACGGGCAGTGTTGTGCTTTTTCCCTGGACGACCATTCCCAAAGTGTCGCCTACTAAAAGGCAGTCTAATCCGGCTTCATCCAGAATTTTAGCTGACAGAAAATCATAGGCAGTCAGCATGGAAATCTTCTGCTTTTTTTCCTTGGTTGCTAGAAACTGGGGAACGGTAAACTTTTTGGGCCGTGCTGGGGAAGCATTCGACACGGAACTCTCCTTAAAACTCTCAGCAGGTTTGGGCATCTAGCCAGACCAGATCAATAATAGATTACTATTGTAGACATCTCTGCATCGTTTAGGGTTCCACCATATGAAAACTAAGTCTGAATTCGCAAGACTGGTGTCTGCTTTTCTTTAAAATCATGTGGAGGGGAGAATGTGTAGTATTTTGCATCGTATGATAATGCAACATATGTTGCATAGTAATACATGTTCTTTAGCGATGATCTTCTTCACATAATCTTAATTATATACTAAGTGTTTAATAATGAATGGCTTAGAGTATTTTTTGCACAATTATTTTCGATTGGTACGGCTTATGCTTTTAGGTATTAACAGCGATGGTGGCAAGCGTTGGCCCGCACTTGCTCCATTCAGCACAGAAAAGGTGCTTCAGTCATTCACGTGATTCGAAGCACCTTTTTTATTTCCCTAATTTCCAGTTCTGCTCAGAAACGAGTCATCCCACCTTCTGGAATTCCTCACGCTACTTCAGTAGGATTGTCGAGCACACCAATGTGTTTGTTGCTCGTGTTTCAATAATCCATGCTACTGGCAATTCTCCCGTTACTGAAAATTTGTTTCAAATCATTTCAGTCAGAGAATCTCGATATCAGGAGGTGAGTGAACGTGCCGGAAAAAGTCGTCGTGATCGGATCTGGGCCCGCTGGTTGGGCCGCTTGTATTTACACATCCAGAGCCAATCTGGAACCCCTTTGCTTTGAAGGGGCTGTAACAGAAGAAAATCGTTTACAAGGAACACTGCCTTTAGGTCAGTTGGCTCTAACGACGGAAGTTGAAAATTACCCGGGATTCCCTAATGGAAATCTAAACGCCTATCTGGATGACTCCATAGACGAATCCAAACGAAAATACATGGCACCCCATTTGGGTGAAGGGGTCAGTGGACCAGAGCTGATGGAATTGATGCGTCAGCAAGCGATCAATTTCGGAACAAAGGTGGTCACCGATGATATCGTCGATGTTGATTTTTCCTCGCATCCTTTCAAAATAACTCCCGCGAATGGCGAAACAGTGGAAGCTTTGACGGTGATCATCGCCACAGGAGCACGGGCCAATTATCTGGGGCTCGATTCAGAAGAACGTTTCAAGAATATGGGCGTTTCGGCTTGTGCGGTCTGTGATGGAGCGATGCCTCGTTTTCGGAATCAGCCATTAGTTGTCGTCGGTGGTGGCGACAGCGCCATGGAAGAAGGTACGTTCCTAACGAAGTTTGCTTCCAAGGTATATCTCGTCCATCGTCGCGATGAATTTCGTGCCAGCAAAATTATGGCAGACCGTGCCTTAGCCAATGAGAAGATCGAAGTGAAATGGAATTCGGTCATTGATGAAGTGTTAGGAGATGATGAAAAGGGTGTGACCGGCGTACGGATCAGAAGTACGTTGGATGAAAACCAGACAGAAGAGTTGGATGCCACCGGTTATTTTGCTGCCATTGGTCATACTCCTAATATCAACTTTCTGAAAGGTCAGATTGAGACGAACGACAAAGGGTATATCCAGTGGAAGGTTCCTTTCCGTACCAATACAAACGTGGATGGTGTGTTTGCCGCTGGCGATGTGGCCGATGATCATTACAAGCAAGCGATCACAGCTGCTGGCAGTGGTTGTATGGCGGCGCTGGATGCAGAACGTTGGCTTGTTGACAAAGGGTTCGATTAAAGTCGTCGTTGGCCTCTCATATCATTGATTTCCGTTAAAGGACATAAAAGAAATGCTGTCTAAAGAAGGCTGTTTGGCACGCCAGAAGCGATTATGGGAAGCGGTTCCCGATCACCTGCAGTGGATCTTAATCGCTGATCCCCGTCACGTACTGTACTTGTCAAATTTTTTGGTACAACCTTTTAGTTTCTCACGCGGAGAACGGGCCTTATTATTGCTGGATCGAGACAAGGGTGTCACTTTAATTGGCGATAATTTCACCCTGCGTTCTGCTGCCGCGGAATTCTATGTCGATCACGAAGCGATTGAGCAATGGTACGATCATAAACACTCAGTTGAGAATCGTGATCATGCTTTATTTAAGGCGTTGAAGTCGGTCGTACCACAGTTAAAAGGTCGTGCAGGTGCTGTTGAAGCCGAGTGGTTACCCGTAGGCGCGTTACACGAACTCGAAATTACACAAACCGATGCCACTCTTGAACTCGGTAGCATCTTACGTCAATTACGGCGGCAGAAACACGCCGATGAGATCGCCTTATTAAAATTGGCTATGCAGGCCTGTGATGCCGGTCATGCTTGTGCACGAGAGATTGTGGAAGCAGGTAAAAGTGAATTCGACGTGTTCCGTAAAGTCCAGGCAGCGGTAGTCCAGGCAGCGGGTATGCCAGTAGCCATTTACGGAGACTTCCGCGCCTGTAATGCCGCAGTTCCCAAAGCGGGGGGACTACCGTCACCGCACGTATTAGAGCATGGCGATTTGTTTGTGCTGGACTACTCAGTTGTGGTTCACGGTTACCGCAGTGACTTCACGAATACCATCAGCGTCGGTGAGCCAAGTGCAGACCAGCAAAAACTATTCTCGCTTTGTCAGGCAGCGATGCAGGCAGGCGAGTCAGCACTCAAAGCAGGCACAAAATGTGCCGACGTGCATGCTGCAACAGCAGCGCCCCTCTGGGATGCCGGATATCGCGACAACTTTCAACATCACGCCGGTCATGGACTGGGACTGGGACATCCGGAAGCACCGATTCAGGTTCCTGAGAGCACCGACACTCTTTTGGCCGGTGATGTGGTGACACTGGAACCTGGTGTCTATGTCGAAGGGATTGGGGGAATGAGAATTGAGCACAATTATCTGATCACAGAAGACGGATTTGAGCGTTTAAGTAATCATGTGATTTCCCTGACATAACGTGCGAACTCTAAGTTTCCAGATTCAGTTAGGGAAATCGGCCGCGTTTTTTATCGCTATGTTTGTGATAGTCAGGCTTTCGTAATCATGTCTTCTCCAGAAGTTCCCGAATGGATTGATAATGAGTTACGGGAGATCCGTGCTGCTGGTCTGTTTCGCTCCCGCAGAACATTCCACCCGCTGGCTGACGGGCGTTGCCTGTTGGAAGGTCGTGAGCTGATTAATTTCTCCAGCAATGACTATCTTAATCTTTCACATGACGAACGTGTGATCGCCGCCGCTGCCGCAGTCTTACCAGAAATGGGAGTGGGCACACGTGCCAGTGCGCTCGTGAGTGGTCGTACCGAATGGCATGCACAGCTTGAAAACCAGTTGGCTCGTTTTGAAGGGACGGACGAGGCGATTCTGTTTCCCAGTGGCTATGCAGCCAATTTGGGGATCATCTCAGCGTTTGCCAATCAGGAAGATACGATCTTTTGCGATCGGCTGAACCATGCGAGTTTAATTGACGGCTGTCGGTTATCTGGTGCCAGGCTGCGTGTGTATCGTCATGATCAATTAGAGAAACTGAAACGGGAACTGGAAAAGACATCTGGTGACGGAAAAAAAATTATTATTACTGATTCTGTCTTCAGCATGGATGGAAGTCTGGCACCTTTAGTTTCACTCTGCGATTTAGCTGAAGAATTCAACGCTACATTAATGCTGGATGAAGCTCATGCGACGGGAGTCTGGGGGGGATCCGGCAGAGGTCTGGCTGAGGAACTGGGGGTGGAAGAACGCGTGACGGTTCGGATTGGTACGCTCAGTAAAGCGGTCGGGACGATGGGCGGGTTTGTAGCGGGGCCTTGTTCTCTGATCGACTGGCTTTGGAATCGAGTACGAACGCAAATCTATTCGACCGCCCTGCCCCCTTCGATTTGTGCAGCAGCCTGTAAGGCACTTGAGATTATTCAGTCAGAACCAGATCGACGGCGTTTACTCCATGAACAGTCGACGTTTCTACGCAGAGAGTTGCAGCAACGTCCGTCAGTTTCTGTCCCTCCTTCATCCGGCCCGATCATTCCAATCATCCTGAAGGATCCCGACCTGACTATGAAAATTGCGGCAGAACTACAAGAATCCGGTTTCCTGGTAGGGGCGATCAGGCCGCCCACGGTTCCGCAAGGGACATCACGACTGAGAGTTTCGATCACCTGTGCCCATCAACGAGATGATCTCAAAGGCTTTTTAAAAGCCCTGGATCGTTCACTCGCCAGGAATGTGGAATCTCGATAAGGTATGCAAATTAGAATCTCATGAACCTGGTGGCATCAAAGACGTACAAAAGAACTCCGCATGAATTTTCGTGATCAGATCAAAAATGAATATCCTTTCGCTTCGCATTGGTTGGAGATAGACGGGCATCAATACCATTATCTGGACGAGGGGCAAGGTCAACCGCTGTTGATGGTGCATGGGAACCCGACCTGGAGTTTTGCCTGGCGACGTTTGGTGAAGCAGCTCTCTGCGCACTATCGCGTGATAGCCGTCGATCATATCGGTTGTGGATTGTCTGATAAACCGCAGGACTATGCCTACAAACTGGAATCACACATCAATAATTTGAAAACGCTGATTCAGGAACTGGATCTCCAGGACATTACCTTGTTTGCCCACGACTGGGGAGGCGCAATCGGCATGGGGGCTGCCGTTGATCTGCCCGAACGGTTTCAACGTTTTGTGTTAATGAATACAGCTGCCTTCCGCTCTCAGGAAATCCCTTTGCGTATTGCCGTTTGTCGGATACCAATCTTGGGAAGTTGTGGAGTGCGAGGATTGAATCTGTTTTCAGGAGCTGCAGTCTCAATGGCGGTCGAAAAGCGGGAACGGATGACGGACGAAGTCAAAACCGGTTTCTTAGGGCCCTATGATTCCTGGCAGAATCGCATCGCAGTCGATCAATTTGTCAAAGACATCCCATTAAAGCCATCGCATCCCAGTTATCAGACACTGTTGCATGTGGAAGAAGGTTTGCAGCAATTTCAAAACCATCCGATGCTCTTAATCTGGGGGGAGCGGGATTGGTGTTTTACCACCAACTTCCTGGACGAATTTGAACGACGATTTCCTAATGCAGAAACGTTACGAATTTCCGACGCCGGGCATTATGTGTTCGAAGACGCGCACGAAATCATGTTACCACGCATTGAACAGTTTCTAAAATAACTGAAGCAATCTTTTCTTGATCGTGCGATGCTCAGAATTCGCCGAAGTCGGGGTTGATTAAGTGTCCCGTGTTGCCGAGGTGTGCTACTTTTTCGACAGTTTTGCGGGGTTGTTTTGGTTTATAAGCTTCAAAATCATCAACCCGAAACTCAGAAATCATATGATTGATTCGATTTTCGATATTGGTCAACTGGTCGCCTTCGTCTGGTGCGACAAAAGTAAACGCGGCACCCTTTTCATCGGATGACAATCGTCCGACGCGTCCAATGCGATGCACATAATCATCATTAAATTCCGGTATATCGTAGTTGATGATATGCGAGATGCCACTGACATCGATACCGCGCCCCATCACATCGGTAGCAATTAACAAACGAATTTTTCCTTCGCGGAACTTCTTGAGGACGCGATCTCGTTTGGACTGTGGGAGATCACCATGAATGGCGGCAACCGCTTTGAGTTTTTTGGAAAAGATACGATCTAGTTTATCAGCACCCCGTTTGGTACGAGTAAAGACAATCGTTTGTTTGGGGCGTTCTTGAAATAGAAGCCGAGTGAGCAGTTTGACTTTACGATTCGGATCGACGGTGATGTAATACTGGTCGATCGACTCCACGCTGACACGATCTTCCGAGAGGTCAATCATAACCGGCTCTTGCATATAACGTTTCGCCAGACGTTCTACAGGTGGAGGCAAAGTTGCGGAAAGCAACAGTGTTTGTCGTTTTTCAGGGCATTTCCGGAGGATCTTTTCGATATCAGGACGAAAGCCGATATCCAGCATGCGATCTGCTTCATCGAGAATAACAAAATTGAGCGTATTCAATTTCAGATTGCCACGGTTAATATGGTCAATCACACGTCCCGGTGTACCGACTACGATTTGGGCGCCCTTCTTCAATTGATTTTCCTGAGGACGGAGTGGCTTACCTCCCACAAGCACCGCAAGGTTCAACGATTTGTCGGGGCAGAGCTTACGTATCTCAGCGGCAACCTGTTCACTCAACTCTCGCGTGGGAGCCAGGACTAATGCTTGTGCTCCCGGACGTCTCAGATCAATTTGCTGCAGCACGGGCAACGAAAAGGCGGCTGTTTTCCCCGTTCCCGTTCTGGCCTGTCCAATACAATCCTGACCTGTGACCGCAACCGGAATCAATTCAGCCTGAATCGGGCTCGGTGTTTCATACCCTGCCTGGGTGAGGTTTTGTAATAATTCGTGATTCAATCCCAGTTGATCAAATCGAGTCTTCTTTTTCTTTTCTTTCGGCATTTCCAATTCATTCCTGCTGTAGCAGGAGAAGTATCGATCTCATATAAGAGGCATTAAGGACGAGCTGGTTACTCTGATTGATCTTCATCAGCATTGAGACTGCTTATTTGATTTGCATTGTCAATGCTAGCTTGCTCACGAACCGAAGTTCCAATCAATTCCTTGATGTCATTGCTGTCAATGGCCTCTTTTTCTACGAGTGCTTTTGCCAGCAGATCAAGTTTCTCCCGATTTTCCGTTAACATTTTTTCAGCCAGATCATCGGCAGCATTTAAAAATCGCTGCATTTCCTGGTCGATTACATGGGCTGTTTCTTCACTGCATTCCCCTTGAGATTTCATCTCTTTTCCAAGGAACGGGTTTTCATCCGAATGGCGAAACGCGACAGGACCAATGACGTCACTCATGCCCCATTGCCCTACCATTTTACGTGTGATCTGGGTTGCCCGTTTGATATCATCCGATGCACCAGCTGTATGCTCACCGAACACAATTCTTTCTGCTGCCCGACCTCCCAACATGAATGCCAACTGTGAGTGAATTTGCTTCTCTCCGATATTATAACGTTCTTCATCGGGGAGTAATTGAGTAACCCCAAGCGCCCTGCCCCTGGGGATGACGGTTACTTTGTGAACAGGATCAATTTCTGGGAGTAACCACGCTAGTAAGGCATGGCCAGCCTCGTGGTACGCAGTCATTTCCCGCTCTTTTTCACTGAGAATTTCTTCTCGTCTTGGCCCCATCAAAACACGATCCTGGGCATTGTCAAAATCTTCCATGTCGACTTGATCTTTATTCAAACGCGTCGCTGAAAGCGCTGCCTCATTGACGAGGTTTTTCAAATCAGCACCCGAAAAACCAATTGTCCCGGAGGCAATTTTATTCAGATCGACATCGTCAGACAGAGGGATTTTTCGTGAATGAACTTTCAAGATCGCTTCGCGACCATCTTTCGTAGGGCGGTCCACGGTAATATGTCGATCAAAGCGCCCGGGACGTAGTAATGCAGGATCCAGAACATCAGGTCGGTTGGTAGCTGCGATGACGATGACGGCTTCATTTTGCTGAAACCCATCCATCTCACTTAGCATTTGATTTAAAGTCTGTTCACGTTCATCATGACCACCTCCCAGTCCAGCTCCTCGAATCCGTCCCACAGCGTCGATTTCATCAACGAAAATAATGCAGGGGGCATTTTCCTTGGCGGTTCGGAATAAGTCCCGCACGCGGCTTGCACCAACTCCTACAAACATCTGGATGAATTCGGAACCGTTAATCGAATAAAAGGGGACTCCTGCTTCACCGGCAGTGGCACGGGCTAATAAGGTCTTACCAGTTCCTGGCGAGCCCATCAGTAACACACCCTTTGGGATCTGTGCACCCAATCGCTGGAATTTGGCTGGTGTTTTCAGGAATTCGACGACTTCCTCTAACTCTCCTTTTGCCTGTTCCATTGCGGCGACATCGTCGAAGGTCGTCTGTTCTTCCGACGGTCTGAAGCGCTTCGCGGGGCTCTTAGTAAAATTGCCGAGCATGCCTGAGCCCATTGGATCTGCAGAGCGCCTGAGCATGAACCAGAAGAAACCAATAATCAACAGCGGGCCAATTAACCAGGGCAGGATATACGTACCTATCCCGACGTTGGTACTTTCAGCTTTGAAGGTGACTTTCTGTTTGAGTAATTCCGGAACGAGATCGCGATCTTCGACGGGGAGTGAAGGCAAAACAGTATTGAATTCCGCTTCCAGTTTTTCGCCCTTCTTTTTCTCATCAGGATTATCAGGACGAATCTTCCATTTGCCGGTCAGAATGTCGCCATGAAAATCTACAGAATCGACATTTCCACGTTTGAGTTCTGAAATGAAAAAACTGTAGTCCACCTTCGAGCCGATATTTCCCGGCGAGGTTTTCATCATGATCAGGCTGCCAATCACCAGAATCAGCAGGATGATTAACCAGGGGCCCGTCGAGGGAGTGCCCTGGTTTTCTTTGCCTGATTGCTTTTGGGGGGCTTTGCCTTTGGGAGGTTCGTTTTGTGGGTTCTCCGAAGGAGAGTCCATATGTATTTCCGTTCGTTGACTGAGATCTTAATGATTCTGATTGCTGATTAATGCATTAAGCATGATGTGGTGTTCACTTTGAATCTGCCTGTCGTTGGGAATTCGACATCGCAGACTTGAAGGATACGTATGTTTATTTCTTTGTTTCGATAACATGTTGCTGATTCTATGAGAAAATCAGCCCTTCAGGCAATGCTTGGAAGCCTGTTTTTAGAAAGGATCAGATAAGCAATCGGCAAAATAAGTACTTCGCAGATGGGATGTTATTGCATGGTATTTGGATATCTAACTAATCTTTCAATCCATATCGCACAATGCACCACAGTGCCTTCACTCCGTCTCGCCAGCCAATTTTTTTCCCCTGATCGTATGTGCGACCATCATAACTGATCGACATTTCAAATATGCGGCACTGGCGCCGTGCCACTTTTGCTGTGATTTCCGGTTCAATTCCGAATCGATTCTGGCAAAGACCGGGAGCGATCTCCTTAATGACTTCTTTTTTGAAAAGCTTGTAGCAAGTTTCCATATCGGTGAGATTGAGATTTGTAAAACAATTCGAGAGCGTCGTCAGAAACTTGTTTCCCAGGAAATGCCAGTAATAGAGCACACGGTGGGGCTGATCCCCCAGAAAGCGGCTGCCATAGACAACGTCTGCTTTGCCTTCGATGATCGGTTGTAATAAACGCGGGTATTCTGAAGGATCGTATTCAAGATCGGCATCCTGAATGATCATGACATCACCTTGCGCTTCCAGAAACCCAGTCCGAACAGCGGCTCCTTTTCCCTGGTTCACTTCGTGAAAAATCACACGGATTTGATTTTGTGAATCTTCTTGAGACTTGTTTTGTTCTTCCAGCCGTTTCAAAATCTCACGAGTTCCATCGGTGCTACCATCGTCGACGAGTACCAATTCTTTGCGAATGGGAACTGCTCTCACCTGATCAATCAGATTTTCTACGGTTTTGCTCTCATTGAAAATGGGAATCACAACGGAAAGCAGAAAGCCTTCCGGAATGGGATAAAAGCCAAGTTGACGACAACCGGCTTCTCCCAGTGAAGCTTTCAAGGAATCATACCATTCAGTCGTGTAAGGATAACCGTGTTCGTCCGGTTGAGGAACTGGTGTCATTGAGTGGAAATCCGTGATGAAACTATAAGGACATGGTTTTGGATTTGAGTAATACTTTCTGTATTATATGTCGTAAATCCCAACTGCAAGAGGAGTTTCTGATTCGTTTTGGCTTTCATCGCTGGCCAAGAGGAACAAACCGGTTTACATTATCCAGACTGTCAGATTGATATTTCAATATAATTCGGTCATACCGGATATTTTAAATATACTGATATTCTATATCGCGTCCAATTTAACCATAGCGGCTCCAAAGCGATGATACGAGGTCCAAACAGTCCTGGAGACGCTACAATCAACCTGGATAGAGGCCAGGCTAGAACGAAGGTAAGATCATGGAAGCAAAGCAAGTCCTGTTCACTGATATTAATACTCAAACCTGGATCGAAGAAGTTCTGCTAAATGCAGAGAGTCACTCCGAATTTTCAGAAGATCCAAACTGGTCGATTCACAAAAAACAAATGCACGGTGGACAGTCAGACGGCGTTGATCTTATCGAAATTGATAACGGAGCGCTGAGACTTTCCCTGTTACCAACACGGGGTATGGGAGTCTGGAAAGGCAGCTATCAGGAGATTCCCCTGGGATGGGACTCTCCTGTGAAAGCTCCCGTGAATCCCGCTTTTATCAACCTTTCAGAACGGGGGGGACTGGGGTGGCTCAGTGGATTCAATGAGTTGGTTTGTCGGTGTGGCCTGATTTCCAATGGTCCTCCTGGACAGGATACTGCCGGGAATCCCATTGAATCTGACTTAACCTTACATGGACGTATTGCCAATACCCCCGCTCATTATGTGAGCGTGGAACTTGACCCCAGGGATGGTGGTTGGATCAGAATTACAGGCAAGATGGAGGAAGGAATGTTATTCGGCAGTCACTTTTTGCTGGAATCGACATTGGAAACACAATTAGGATCGGCTGAATTTGCAATTCATGACAGGGTGACGAATCTGGGACCCGTCACAGCAGAATCAGAGTTGTTGTATCACATTAATATTGGTTCACCTTTTCTGGAAGCGGGGGCGCAATTTGAAATCCCTTTTGCTGAGATGGCGCCCCGTGATTCCCGTGCCGCAGAAGGAATTACCGACTTTAATACCTATTTAGGGCCAACTCCCGATTATGCTGAGCAGGCATACTATTTTAAGCCAATCTGTGATGATAACGGGTACACTCCTGCCATGCTTTGCGATAAAAAGGGTGGCTTGGGTTTTTTGGTGAATTTTAAGCAGGTCGATTTACCCTATTTTACGCTCTGGAAAAATACTCAAACGGAGTCGGCCGGTTATGTGACCGGATTGGAACCAGGCATCAACTTTCCTAACTTCAGGGCGATTGAACGAGAGCAAGGTCGGTTGAGAAATCTCGGTCCTGGAAGTAGCTATCAAACAGAAATCCAGATTTCCATTTTAAATAATTCAGATTCGGTTGATGAGATACGGCAAAAAATCACGAAGTTAAGTGAAAAAAGCGCGTCGATAATCCATGATGAGCCTCATGCGCAGTTTTCTTAATGATTGATTGACACCTTGCGAGTTCTTTTTCCGGCCAGATCAATGATCAGGGCCCAAATAGATGAAATATAGAAGAATTCACTGATTTCATGACTTTAAGCCATGTATATGGCTGGAATTAAATCAAATCATTCTGATATATTTGCTGGACTGACCTCCTTGGTGCATAGAATAACGCGTTGGGCGTTATCCGCGAAGTGAGGCAATTGGTTTTGGAGAAGTTGATATTCACTGGAATGTTGCAAGAGATATTCTCATTCTCTTTGCATTGTTTTGGATTGTTAGATCGCAAATTCGGCCAAATTCTCACAAGTCTGATTCTGTGAGCGTGGCTCCTCTGAGCCGTCGTTAAAGAGACGCCATAATGGTGTTGGAGCGGGAACGCCGAACCCCAGTTTCGCTAACTCACGAAATACTGTTGATATTCTCGTAAGAATTCATCTTCGAAATTTTTAAGCGTGTTTGGATTTATTTTAGTATGGTTGATCGTAATTTAATTCGAGAGTTTAATGTTTCTGATGACGACCTTGATGCTGCATTTGCAGGGATCATGTCTGATGTTGAGACTGAGGGTGATGTAGAAGGCGATGAAGCGGACTGGGTTCTGGACGATATCTATGCCTCCGTCTCCTGTGCTTATGACGTAAATCAAATCATTGACGGTGTGATTTTAAGTGTCGAAGGTGAAGAAGTTCTTGTCGATATCGGATTTAAAAGTGAAGGCGTTGTCCATATCGATGAATGGTCTGAGGAAGAGGAAGTTCCCAAGGCCGGTGATAAGGTACAAGTTCTGCTTGAAGAAGTAGAAGACGAATTCGGATTGACGATGCTTTCCAAGCGGAAAGCGGATCGTATTCGTGAGTGGGAAAAAGTCATCGCGACACATGCTGAAGGCGATGTCGTTTCCGGAACAGTTGTTCGTAAAATTAAAGGTGGTTTGCTCATTAACATCGGCGTAAACGTCTTCCTGCCAGCCAGCCAGGTTGATATTCGCCGTCCCTCTGATATTGCCAACTACATTGGTCGTACCATTGAGTGCGTCATTCTTAAGATTGATGAAGCAAGACGCAATATCGTTGTTTCCCGTCGTAAACTCATCGAAGAAAAACGCGAAAAACTCAAACAGGATTTACTCAGCAAAATTGAAGAAGCCCAAGTCGTTAAAGGTGTCGTTAAAAATATCGCCGACTTTGGTGCCTTCGTTGACTTGGGTGGTATTGACGGTTTATTACACATTACCGACATGAGTTGGGGACGTATTAATCATCCCACTGAAATTGTCAAGATTGATGACGAAGTCGAAGTCATGATCTTGAGCGTTGATCGCGAAAAAGAAAAAATTGCTCTGGGACTGAAGCAAAAAACACCAAGCCCCTGGGAGTTGGTTGAGTCTAAATATCCCGTTGGAACGAAAGTCATCGGTCATGTCGTCAACGTCATGTCATACGGTGCGTTCGTGAAACTGGAAGATGGGATTGAAGGTCTGGTTCATATTAGTGAAATGTCCTGGACGAAACGCATCAATCACCCCAGTGAACTGGTCAATATTGGCGATGAAGTCGAAGTGGTTGTCCTGGGAGTCAACAAAGACAAACAGGAAATCTCGCTTGGAATGAAGCAGACTCAGTCCAACCCATGGGACGAAGTCACTAAGAAGTACCCAGAGGGTGCCAAGGTCAAAGGAACGGTTCGGAACCTGACCAACTATGGTGCTTTCATCGAGCTCGAAGAAGGTGTCGACGGATTGTTACATGTCAGTGATATGTCCTGGACGCGAAAGATTTCCCATGCCAGTGAAGTGATGAAAAAAGGCGACGAGATCGAGTGTCTGGTCATTTCCGTTGATGAAGAGCGTAAACGAATTGCCTTGGGGCTAAAACAACTTGCCTCCGACCCTTGGGAAACAGACATCCCGGAAAAGTACCAGCCAGGTGCGATTGTTCAGGGTGTGGTTACCAAGATCACCAACTTTGGTGTCTTCGTAGAATTGGAAGAAGAACTGGAAGGTCTGTTACATATTTCAGAACTCTCAGATCAGAAAGTGGAAAATCCGGAGGATATCGTCAAAGTGGGTGAAACACTGGACGTCAAAATCCTGCGTGTCGATACGGATGATCGAAAGATCGGCTTGAGCCGCAAACTCGAAGAACCAATTGAAGAAGAGGCCGATTCAGCAGAAGGTGGAGAGGCAGCAGCTGTTGCACCTCGTAAGGAATTGATGGGGGGAACTGGAGGCGATGCTCCTTTGTTCTCAATGCCAACGGAAGCTCCTGCTGACGAGGCCCCGGCTGAAGAAGCTGAGGCTGAAGAACAGACGGAATAGTTCCCTGTAAATTGAATCTCGATTTACAGTTTGAGAAATACGAAAGCGGTGGTCATCAGTGGCCACCGCTTTTTTTAAAACTCCAAATCGATTGTGACAGACGTTTTCTATAGATATGTTCCCCTGTTCGTTTTTGAGACGCATATCAACTGCCATTGATGCAATGCCTGGGAGTGAGAAATCTCCGAAACTATAATAACAGCTGGATTTTAGCATTCGAAATCTATTCATTCGTTACAACCGACACACTTTCCGCAGATTCCTCTTTCACTGCCCTGCTTTTCCATACGAAGTTCAGGAACTAGTCATTCTTTGCCGATAAGAGTTCTACAGAGTGCAAGGTATATATACCTGCCTGCATTCTGTGAGAGACATCGTATCGAGAGGAAACGAGTTCCCGCGAACATCTGCAATTTAATGGGAAGCCACGGAAATCTTTCGGCTTTTCCATTTGCTAACAACAAATAGATAACAGGTTTTCCATGCAGAAAACTGCTCGACGGCGCTCCTCTTCAGCCGTACAGAATCCGTTAGAAACATACCTCAAAGAAATTAACGAAACCGCCCTGCTCTCAGCAGATGAAGAAAGAGATCTTTCTCGTCGTATTGAAAGTGGCGATAAAGAGGCCCGCGACCGGATGGTGCGTGCGAATTTGCGGTTGGTCGTTAATATTGCCCGTGCTTATGCCGGTAAAGGGTTACCGCTTCAAGATCTGATTGAAGAAGGTAATCTTGGATTGTTACGAGCCGTAGAAGGTTTCGACCCCGATATGGGGACCCGGTTCAGTACGTATGCCAGCTACTGGATTAAACAATCAATCAAGCGGGCACTTGTGAATTCTGCGAAAACAATTCGTATTCCCGCTTACATGGTTGAGTTGCTCACCAAATGGCGACGCGCGACGGCGCAGCTTCAAGATTCGCTTGATCGAACTCCCACTACGGAAGAAGTCGCAAAAGAATTAGATCTGCCTCCGAAAAAGTTGAAGATTGTTAAGAAAGCGATTCAGCTTTATAACTCTTCACCACAATCAGAACAACAGGACGCTGGCTGGTCGCTCGGAGAGATGATTCCCGATGAGCGATTGAAAGGTCCCGATGATGAGTTGGTTGAGAATGACAACCTTAAGCACGTTTTTCGTTTGTTGAAAGAAATTCCCGATCGCGAAGCCAATATTCTACGCATGCGTTTTGGGTTGGATGGCGACGAACCAAAAACACTTAAGGAGATCGGCCAGACATTGGGGCTGACCCGAGAACGTGTGCGTCAGATTGAAAGCGAAGCACTCAAAAAATTAGCTAAGGAAATTACCGGGGAATAATTCTCTGATAATCCAATAGATACATCAATCAGCAAAAAGACCGGTTATTTTCCGGTCTTTTTTGCATTGGCGGGAATGACCAGAGGATCATAAATCACAGGTCTTTTCTGTTGGTCAAGCTGACGGTAGATCTGTGACAGCTGAACCATTAACGGTTCCAGAGTCAGGTAGTATTCATTCAGACTGGAAAATGACGCTTTGCGTTGTTTCAATTCCAGAATTTGAATTTCCAGTTCATCTCGTTTTCGTTTTTGTTCTCCGGAAAGCAGTTCTACTTTCTGAGTAGAGAACAGGATGAATTGATGAGCTCTGTGGCCATCTGCTAAAGTCGCTGTATTCGAATTCAGATCGGGGATCTTAACCAGCCCCTGATATTGATCGCCGCGTGTTCCACTTCGATCGGCATTATCATCCAGCAATGCGTGTTCGGTGGCTAACTCTCCTTTCTGCAGATAATACGCGTTTGTAGCACGACAAGCCGACAAATAAGCTTCCAGCAGAGAGACCTGGCCATCGTGATCCAGGTCGGTTTGCTCTTGAGTACTTGTCTCAGCAAGAAAGCCACCAAAGCGAGAAAAGTAGAATTCATGTCCGTTCTTGGTTGCAGTAATGATCACACGTTTGTCTGCCGAAAGTGCTTCTATAAAGGGGCCACTGGCAGAAAAGCAGTTAATCACTGCCAGGGGATGTTTAACGGGTTCACAGAATTCGCTTAACTGCTCGGCAGTGACATCAGGTCCTCTTAAGTTAAATCGCGCCGTTTTTCCATCGAATGTACCATGCCCGATTAAGATCAACCAGGTAGCTGTTGTGTTGTCTGTTTCACGCTGTAGTTCCTTCTGCAACAATTTCAGGTCGGAACATCGCGCATCGATGCTTTCACCTATGACTGATACTTCTGCTCTTTTATGGGATGCGATTTCTTTCCAACGCGCAACCCAACTCGCGAACTGCTGCTCATATTTTTCCTGACCGGTTGCACCGACGACGATCAGAATACGTTCTTTGTTCTCGCTGGGAACGGCCGCTTCAGAACGGGCAAGTTCAAAGTTACAGAGTAACAATGTGCTGATGATTCCCGATAGTAATCTGTACAGACATCGATATTGCATCAGGGTAATCCTTTCCATCGTCGTAAAGACCATTCACCAAACAGGCAGCCAAGTACAAGCAACAGGACCCAGGGATGATGCCAGAGGGGAGTTACTACCTCTGCTGTAACAGGAATATGACGTTGATCGAGTGTACTGACAAACTGTGATAACTTGTCAGCCGGGATCACTTCACCCTTTGATTGTGTGGCGAGTTGTTGTAGTAGTTCAAGATTCGGTTGAATCGTACGAAATTCAATACTTTGCGGATCATGCACCCAACCACCTTGAATCGTTTTGGTTTTCGAGTCGGGGGCGGTCACAGTAGCTGAAATATGATACCCGCCTGATTGAGAGGGGAGATAAACCGACTGGTATTCTCCAGGTTTGTCGTTGACGGGGTCGGCAATCAGCTTGATCCGTTCTTTTTGAGGCGTTGTGATTTCCAGTTGCACTTGATAGTCACTACGCTTCTGAAACTGAGGATCGCGGACGAAGACTCTGATTTTTGTACCTTTATTTCCACTCGGATTGTTCTCAACCTGTAAATCAATGGGCTCCAGCACATCGGTTGTCATCCAGCGTAATAGCTGTCGCCAGGATTTGTTGAGTTGGGGAGACTGGGAATCTTCTTTCAGTCGCCACCGCCAGAGGTCACCAACCATTACCGCTGCGACACGCCCCCGGCCATAGCGTTGAGTGGCTATAGCCGGCTGTGCATCGGTTTGTGAGCTTTTCAATTCTGCAACCAGAGTTGCAGCGGGTTTTGTGGTATCGACACGATTGATCGTTTTGAATGGTGGCATCTCGGCCAGACGTTTGTGTTCCTCTTGCTCATTCTTATGATGCCGCGTCCAGGGTTGAAGCCAACCGTCGCGGGTCAGTGAAAATTGATATTCCGTTTCGATGGCAGCAGTTTTTCTTTGTGGGAAATAAATGGGTAAGAGGCGAGCGAGATCAGTTTTATGATAACCACCCTTTTGAAACGACTCTTGTCCGCCCAGCATCAACAGTCCACCTCCTCGCTCTGAAACAAATCGAGTAATCAGCTCTATTTGATCGTGCGAAAAGAAAGCCGCTTCCAAATCATCAATGATGATCGATTCATACTGAAAGAGTTCTTCTTCTGTTTTGGGGAAACCATCTTGCAATTCGTGAGGCGATTTCGTGTTGATTCGTACGAAAACAGGCTGATCATAGCGTTCGAGATCGGATTCATTGTCTTGATCAAAGCCTCGAAATAAAGCATTGCCTTCTTCTCCGTCTCGACTGCGAAAGTCAAATTTGGTTTCTTTTTTTGCGATACGAATCAGGCCCACGAGATTAATAAGTTCATCTTCTTCAATCGCGCGTCGGAGGAATTTGAATTCCCAGTTAGGACGACCAGAGACATAGAGCACCCGATGTGCTTTACGACCGCGATCAATTTTCAACATGCGATGATTATTGGCAAGCGTCACTTCTGCACTTTGTGGTGCGCTAAGAGTGGCTTTGAGTTGATAAAAGGCAATACCGGTTTCTTCAGGACGGATCTGAAATCGAATTTGAAACTGTTGTTCCTGCTGATTAACCTCGCGCGTCACGGTTTCGACAGTTTTACCAGATTCGTCCTGTAGTTCTACTTTTATTTGTTGATTCTGACACTGACTCGCAGAGAGGTCTGCGAGAATTCGAATCGGCGCATCTTCAAAAGGTGAATAACTGATTGCTGTGTTTGTGATGGCAAGATCAATGGCTGGTAAAGTGCTTCCAATCACAATCGGATAGATGGGGACGGATGTTTCCAGACGACTGATTTCCTCAGCGGAAATTCCATCGGTCATCAACAGGATACCCGCTAACGGTAACTTGGTATAACGTTGATTTAATTCGTTGAGTCCTGAAACAAGATTTGTTATTGAACCATCAAATTGAAGGTGTTGCAGTTCTGGTATCGCTTTTGTATATGCATTGACTGAATATTTCCGAACGGAAAAATTCTGTTCCAGATTGATGAGCCATTCTGGGAGATTGTTCTTTTGAGCCGGGTGTGATGAAGTGAGTAATTGTTTGACTTGCTCCAGGCGTGGCTGCCTCGTTTTCGGATCTTTGATTTGCAGACTTTGACTATTGTCGACTACTACGGCAAACAAATTGGTACCGGGTTGGACATGTGTGCCACTCCAGAGTGGTTCGGTCAAGGCAATTGAAAGAATTGCGATACCGAAGATTTTCAAGCATATCGCAGCACTCGCCAGAGAGCGTTTTAACGTGAGAGATCGATACGCAAAAAACACGAGAGCCAGACCAGCGATGATTGTGACGACTGCAATTGTGGTCCAATGAGGTGCAGCGAATTGTATTTGGGCCAAACAATTCATTTTCCACTCCCTAATTCTTCATAATAGCGACGGACCAGATCGGAGTATTTTTCCGGTACCGGGTCACCGTCGATTGGTGCCAACGTTGTTTGCGCGCCTCGTTTAATGATTTCGTTGGACAATATTTTTTGAAGTTCAGCCAGCGGTTCCAGGATTTGCGCATTAACCAGGTCTCCCTTCGGTACTTTAGAGTGTCGTTTAAATTCCTCACGCATACTTTGTGCACGTTCTCGAATCTGAGCCACTTTACTGCGGAGATCGGGATCGCCTACCATTTCCTCCACATCCCGCATACGGTCAGACCACTTTCGAAATTGATTACCTGTAATTGGCCCGGTTGTTTGACCTCCAGGACCTCCCTGACTGCCACCCGAGCCACCTTTGGGTTTTCCCTTAGCGCTTTTCAGTGATTTCGGACCTGCCTTTGATGTTGATGATTGTGAAACTCCCGGTTTTGATCCAGAACTCTGCCCTTTTCCCTTTTGTGCAGAAGCGAGTTGCACAGGAGATTTACCCTGACCGGAAGGCGAACCAGCCTGCTTTTGCTGTCCCGGCTTTGAGGAATTCGATTGTTTATCTGTAGGAGTTTTTGGGCTACCAGAGGGTGTGGCTTTTGGTGAAGAAGCGGTGCGCTGGTTTTGTGAATTCGGGTTGCCAGCCAGCTTTTGTTCGTTCTTCATTTCTGATGAGAGTGCTTTGATTGCCTCTCTCGCCCGTTTAAGAGATTCCAGGTCATTTCCTAAAACGCTTTCAGCAGCAACTTCGATTCCCTGTTTCATTGCCTCAATTCCCTCTGCGGCACGTTGTTCCGCCTGCTGTGCACGTTCAGAGGCACCCTCTTTCAGAAAGTTGGCTGCATTTTTTAAGGAATCTGCAGGACGATAAGGTCTGGTTTTCCGAATCGCATCATAAAGATGTTTCGAAAGTAAAGGCTCTGATTTTTCTGATTCCTGAACGATTTTCTTCATTTGCTCGACAAGATTTTTCAGATCGGATTCCTGTTCGTGTAATTTGTCGGCCAGTGCCTGCTGCCCTTTATTTTTACGTAATGAACGTTTTTTTTCTGGCTGCGTTAACTGCTGTTGTTTGTTGAGTGCCTGGCTGATTTCTTTTTGCTTCTCATTAAGCTGTTCTGCCTGCTTATTCAGGGAACGCATTGCATCTGCAAATTGGTTGGCTGTTTTTTTGCGGAATTCATTTTTGAGTTGATCCAATTGTTGTTGTGCTCTGGTGCCTGAATTGAGTGCGCGGGAGACCTGTCCTTTTTTCAGTGCTTCTGAGCTTTGTTGTAAGTGAGAACGCGTTTGTTCAAGTTCGCGTCTCGATTTTGCGGAAGAGGCTTTTTTCGACTGATCCATTTTTTGGGCCACTTCGTCGGTATTACGGAGCAATTCCCGTTGACGCTCTCTAAGTCGCTTGAGTTGCCGTTCGATTTCTTCTCGTTCCTGGTCATTTTTTGCGAGCCGCTTTTTATCAGATAACGCTTTCAATTGTTCATTCAGATCTTTTTGACGTTGTGCAAGTTCTCTGAGTCGATTGAGAATTTGTAATGCTTCGCGATCAGGTTGTGCTGCTTGAGCTTGAGACGCCTGGTTTTCTGTTTCGTAACGTTGTTTCTTGTTGGTCAACTCAAGTTGTTGCATTTGCTGTTGAGAGCGACTGCTACCTCCTCCTTTACTGCCTCCACCATTTTTGTTTTGTGAAACACGATGTTCTCTTGCTCTCAGTTTCAACAATAATTGGTAACTTGACTGTTCTGTATTGAGGGCAGCCGTGAGTTGTTCAACATTGCGAGATTGATTGACTGAATCGAGAATCGAGACGGTTTCCTGCATTTTTTGGACGACAGAATCGATGATTACTTTGGACTTATGCGATTTAATCTTTGAACCCAGTTTTAAAACACTGGCAACTAATGCCTGTTGAGCTTCCTGAACCGTCGATACATCTTTGTTGAATTGATCAGAGACTGTGGATTTGATTTCCCTTCGAATAATTTTCCAGGTCGCATTGATGATTTGTTTTTGTTGTTCCGCCAGTTTTTCTACCTGCTTTGCATTCCCTCCAGACTTTTTTGATTGTGATGAGCTACTCGCAGATCGGCCTTCTCTGAAGATTTCCTCAAAGTGGCGAACTTCCATGAAGTACATATCACTGAGTACCTTGCGCGTGTTACCATCAGGGGCAATATCTTCTGCAAAGAGGTAATACGAAATTAAAGTGTCTGGCTGGACCTGGAGGCGTTCCATAGAGAGCAGATGTTCTGCGACAAATTCTAAAACAGGCTTTGTTGTTTCACGTAGCGAGAGAGTCTGCGCTGTTTGTCCGGGAATTGTATAGACGAGACTCACTTGTTGCAGACCAAAATCATCACTGACACTACCTTGAATTAACGCTTCTTCCAGTGGAGAGACACGCGTATCCCGGGCTGGAAATGTGACCTTGATTTCGGGAGGCAGGTTGGGAACGACCACCAGATCAATATAAGGTGGTGTTCGATTTTCGCGTGATTGAGAATCGATCAAACGCAGATTCCAGGACTGGTTATTCTCTGCGATGATTCTGATTCGGGCTGACATGCCATCTGAGCTGACTTTCAGCGGAAGCGGTTGCTGATTTTCTGATTCGAGTAACGCGGTTTGCACTGGTTTGTTAAAACGAGCCTGTAACTCAATTGACGAACCGACGATCGCACTCATTTGTAACGCGTCTTCCATTTTTTGCGTGGGTCGTCCTGTATAGTCAGGAGCGTTAATCACCGTATCCAGTTGAACCAGTTCAGGCAGAACAAAGACTTTGACCTGATAGGTTTCTGATTCCCAGGAATCTGCCTGGACGACATAGGAAAGATCATGAGTAATCATAGGCAGTCGGACCGCAAATACAGGATCGTCCAGATGCTTGTCCAATGGGATGGTTTGGGGTTCATCTGAAGTTGAGACGATTCGCAAGGTTGCCGTTTCGGGAGTTTCTCCTGTAAAACGGGCAGTGATCAACAAAGGATGATCTTTTTCAAGCTCTGTTGTTCCCGGTTTGATTTCGACCAGATACTGTTTGTTAACTAAGGCAGTCGCGAGTGGGGTTTCTTTTGGCAGAGGCGCTGCTTTCAGGTAGGACCAGCAACTGAGGCAACCAATAAACCAGGCTATGAAACAGAGTACATGAGCGGTACTTTGCAGAAATAACTTGCGGTTGGAGATGGTTTGTCGCCAATCGTGGTGAGTCCCGTGTTCGATGACTTGTTGAACCAGGCGATGTTGTAGAAATGTCGGGCGAACTTCATTCATCGCGTTTTCCAATTCCAATGTAGCCAGCAGACTGGTATCGAGGTCTGGATAAGTTCGTTCTATTAATGTTGCAACTTTATGTCTGTTGGCGGGCGAAAGGAGTTTGTGAACCCGAGAAAAAAGTGTTCCTATCGCAGCTAAAAATGGAATCCCAAGCAGTACAGCCAATAAAAAGAGTTGGTCTTGCTGCGAGGAAATCGGTTTGAGAAAGAGACATGCGAGTATCGTCAGGCCGCTGGCAGCCAGCCAAATCAGTGTCAGCCGTTTCAATTTTCGACTGGCCTCATAACGAAACACGACTTGATTAAGTTGTTGTATGAGATCGGGAAGGCCCATATTTACGCCTTTCGTGTCGCTGAAGTAGGACTGGCGATCCATTTCGCCAGCAAGGTTTCCAGACAAAGCATTGCGAGAGCGACAATGATCAGCCAACGCCAGATTTTTTGTTTTTGTTCCAGTTCTCGTATGAGTGCCTGACGTCGAATATCGAAAGACTTTGACTCTGCTTCGGTGGTTTCACCAGGTTTAAGGAACTTGACTCCCAATGCTTCCAGCTTTTCCATTGCTAGTGGGGCGGTTTTGCTTTCGTCAATTGCCAGATTGACCGCAAACTTTTGTGCTGGCATGTTTTCGTGTTCGACCATGACCTCATAGAGACCCGGTTGAATGTTTTCTTCAAGGTCGGTTTTGCCGATAGCTAACTTAATGGGGGATGAGTTGAGGTTAGTGATTTTTGTGAGTTGTTTGATGTTCGGCAATTTGAAATTATCGTCGACTGTGAATTGTGAAGGAACTTCGACTAGCTTTGCATTCTGAGCCAGAATCGCATTCATCATCGGCACAAATTTGGTAGAGAGTGCGAACTGACTTTCCTGGGGAGTCCAACCAAATGTCATGACGATCAACTGCCCTTCTCCACTTGGAATATTCAGAATCGCAGGATTGTCATGATCGAAGCGCGCGAGAACCTGATGTGGTATACTGTCTGGCAAGCTCAGTCGTTGATACTTCCAGAACTTCAGTTTTGTAAAGTCTGAGAATTCAGGAGCCTGAAACATTTGAAAAGTGGGATGATCAAAGTGAATGTTCGTGAGTAGTGCGTAGCCATTTACTTCGGCGGGAGCAACTGTCACTTTTCTGGTTATTTTTTGTGGGAACGGAAGTAATGATTTTAACGTTTGGCTGGCGCTCTCATCATGTAAAGAACAGAGCACGATTCCACCTTGTTGCAGATACTGTTTCACCAGACTGGTTTCAGACTGTGATAGTTGGCGGCTGAGTATCATCAGATGAATCTTGGTCGAAGAAATCAGAATTTTGGGTGAATCAGGGCCGACTGTGAGATAATGAACTTCTCGCGATTTGGTGGAAGGAAACGCCCGTTTGGCAAAAAAATCAGGAGATTGAGTGTCGCTGGTTTCGGGTGTGGCGTAATGCACGACATTCAATTTTGTTTTTGTACCTGGTTGAAGATAAAGCGTATTATCGAAATCGTGCTCATCGCCACTGAGAACAATTTCTTTGACATGCTCCATTTCTTCTTGTGTCGGTATCTCGACCACGCGTGATTGACCTCGGGGAACATAAACTTGTTTCGATGTACTCTCTTTCCCCTGGCAGGTGAGTGTAAATTGCTCCGCTTTGGAATCGGCGGCATTGACGATGCGCACAGTCGCCTCGGATGACTCATTCAATGCGAGCAATTGTAAACCGGCATTACTTGTTTCTTTGACTGACAGTCGATGTAAACGAACTTTGAGTTCCTCTGGCCATGAGAAACTATTAAGTGAATTAATTTGAGAACCTGCCTGGAAATCAGTGATCAGTTCAATCGTGCTGTTTTGCAGAGAGGTTTTTGCTGGATCGGAAGCGGCCTGCTGCTGTAAGATCGCAGCAATTTCAGTCAAAGCCTTACCAAGATTTGTTGAATTCCATCCAGGGGTTAACTTTGTGAGCCGCTCCTGATCGAATTTACGAGACTGATGAGTTTTTAGCTGTTTTGTTTCATTAAGACCTTTAACAGGAGTCAGCTTCGAATCAAAGGTGTAGATTGCGATTTGATTCTTCCCCGCTTGTTGAATGATGTTTTTGGCTTTTTCTAAAGCTGCGTTCCAAAGTGTTTCCCGCCGCATGCTGGAACTCGTATCGATCAACAAAATAGTTTGCTGAGTTGTGGAATTCGCAGTCAGCTCGAGATCCTTGCTTTTGAAAAAGGGACGTGCAAAAGCGGCGACCAATAACATTACGGCGACAGCCCGAAGCAGTAATAGTAGCCAGTGTTCAATTTTGTTTTTGCGGTTCGTCTGAGGGGGCTTGTGTTCCAGGAAGCGGAGCGTGCTGAATTGAAAGACATTTTTAGGTTGATGTCTGACCAGATGCAATAAGATCGGTAAGCCGACGGCTATGATTCCAAATAAATAGAGTGGGGTCAAAAAACTCAACGGTACTTCCTCTATTATTAAATTACTTTCATGCGACGCGATCGGTTAGAAAACTGGATAAACCCGACTCCAGCGGCGTGTCCGTCGTCAACTTGTGGTAATGCACTCCTTGCTGTCGACAAATCGTTTGAATTTCTTCCAAATGTTGGTCCATTTGCTGCTGATAATTTGCCTGAGCTGCTTTCGGATTCAGGGCCATATGGTCTCCTGATTCCAGATCTTCAAAAATCGCGGTTTCACTGAAGTCAAAATGAAGCTCAGCCGGATCAAGGATTTGAAACAAAGCAACCTCATGGCCTTTGGCACGCAGATATCCCAGGTGTGTACTTAACTCCTCAGTGGGAGAAAGCAGGTCGGAGACTAACACGACCAACCCCCGTTTCTTGATGGTTTCCACTGCATGTTTTAACGGAGAGATAAAATTGGTATGCGATCCCTGTGGAGGTCGTTCCAGTTCAATCAGGATTCTTCTCAGCTGTCCGCGGGTAAAACGCGCAGGCACAACCGATTCGACCTGTTCATCAAAGATAATCAGACCACTCGCATCACGTTGAGTTGAAAGAAAATAAGCAAACGTCGCGACCAGGGTTTTGGCATAATCCGCTTTGGAATAACCCAGACTGTGGAATTGCATGGACGAACTTAAATCGAGCAGCATATGACAGCATAGATTCGTTTCTTCTTCGTAGCGTTTGATAAAGTGCTGATTCGATCGGGCTGCCAGTTTCCAGTCGATGTGGCGGGGATCATCACCGGGTGAGTACTCTCGGTATTCAGTGAATTCTACCGAAAACCCGTGGTAAGGACTGCGATGTAAACCATTCCAGGATCCTTCCACAACCGATTTGGCTCTTAGTTCTAAAGATTTGATGCGCATTAAACAGGCTGGGTCAATGCGCTGGGATGCGAATCGCTGATTCTGATTCTTTTTGTGAGGGGATCCTTGTTTCATTGAATATGGACTCATGCTTCAACAGGCCTTTTCGTAGATTCAATCAATTGCTGAACGATCTGTTCGACGGTAATTCCTTCCGCTTCAGCACGATAATTGATCAGGATGCGGTGTCTGAGGACGGGCGCCAATAACGCCTGAATGTCTTCCATTGTGACGTGCACTCGACCCCGTAAGACCGCGCGTGCTTTGGCTCCGAGAATCAAGCTTTGCGCAGCTCGCAGTCCAGCACCCCAGTTGACCCATTCATTCACAAAGTCAGGAGTGCCCGGCTGATGAGGACGAGAAGCGGCACAGAGTTGAACTGCATAACGCACAATCTCTTCAGCAACCGGAACGTCGCGGACAAATTGATGAAACTGTTGAATGTCATGGCCCGTGAAGAGAGGGACAATCGGTTCAGAATCGCGGGCCGTGGTTTGAGTGACCACGGCGACTTCGTCATCCTCCGAAAGATAGTCGATGACCAGATTAAACATAAAACGGTCCAGCTGCGCTTCGGGTAGCGGGTAGGTGCCCTCCATTTCGATTGGGTTTTGTGTTGCCAGTACAAAAAAGGGTTTATCCAGTTCGTACTTGACGCCGGTGACCGTGACTTGTTTTTCCTGCATTGCTTCTAATAAAGCTGCTTGAGTTTTAGGAGGTGTCCGGTTGATTTCATCGGCTAAAAGGATATTGGTAAAGACAGGTCCTTTGACGAATTTCAATCCTTGTTCGTCTTGAGAATCTGCAGCTAAAATTTCTGTGCCCGTGATGTCTGCAGGCATCAGGTCTGGTGTGAACTGAATGCGTTGTGATTTCAATTTGAATACCTGAGCCAGTGAATTCACCAGTAATGTTTTGGCAAGTCCGGGGGCTCCTGTAATGAGACAGTGTCCTCCTGCAAATAAAGCAATCAGAAGTTGATCAATGATTTCTTTTTGTCCGATGACCGCTTTGGAAATTTCTGAGTCGATCTGTTGACGACTATTCTGCAGCATTTCGAAAATGCGCTCTTCTTCACTGCGGCCCTCAGGGGTGACAAGTTTCAAGTTCACGATTCAGCTCCTGAAAAAACGATAAAATGACGTGCGCTGCATTCAATGTGTCATTGCATAAAAGACGATATTAATTCCCAGGGGGTAGGCTTTCTTTTCCGAAAATTCTTGGAAATACCATTTGTCCTCCCCTTCTCTTTCCCAGCCATCACCCAGATCAGTATTGTGGCAAACAACGGTCATCAGACGACCTTGGTCGTCGAATAAGCCGCGATAATGAACTTCTTTCGCATCTTCCCGTTCCCAGGTGATTCCCTCAGAACGTCCCCACTGTGCTACACCAATACTGGGAACCTGTGGTTTTTCTTTAAGATCATAGACGCAGTGAAAAATCGGATGCTCCAGCGGAATATCTACCAGGTCTCGTTCTGGGAAAACGCGTTTCATTTCCAATGCGAAGTTATCCCATTCCGCTTCACCCCAGAAGTCGTCGACCATCATGAACCCTCCGTTGGTTAAATAACGTCTGAGGGCGGTCACTTCTTCTTCTGTGAATTCCAGAGAGCCGGGTTCAATCATATAGATGAAGGGGTAATCGAATAGTTCTTCATCGCTCAATTCCAGAATGCGTCCTTGTGGGTCGACTTTCATGGAAGTGAGTTGCTGCAAACGATAAGAGAAATTGAGATCACTATCGGGGTAATCGGTAGCCCAGCGTCGCCAGCCTTGATGTGAGTTATATCTGATTCGGACAAATGTGAAGACATCATGTTTGAATTCCGAGTCATTTTTCCAGTCCGGAACTCCACCTCGTTCCGAGGGAATTGACGGACTGTATTGTCCAATGCAGATCGTAACCACGATCAATGACACGCAGATCACTGCTGATGAAATCAAACTTGTTCTCATGGTCGGCTCCTCCTTGAGTCTGATTAGTCCATATCAAAACCTGTATTCATGGTTTTAAGGTTTGTTCGTTGTCAGTTCGAGTAATAGTTGATGCGCCTTTCGGAAACGAGGAGCCTCTTCGAGTGCAATGAGTGTGTGTCGTTTTGCCAGTTGGAAATCATTTTGTTTCAGTAAACGGGCAAGTTGATAATGAGCTTCTGCCTTATTGTGCGGATTGAGCACCAAAATGGCGCGATAAGCGTTGATGGCTTCCTGCTGTCGTTTCAGTTCGATACAGGCTTTAGCAAGCGCCTGTTGAGATTCTTGGTAGAGTGGATTGATTGCGTGCGCCTGTTGGGCTGTTTTGTAAACTGCGGGCCAGTTTTTCGACCTCTGATACAGTTCACTGAGTCGATGAAAGACATTCAGGGCATTGGGATCAATTTTCGCGTATTGCTCAAGAAATTTCTGTTCCTGATCAAAACGTTTTTGTTGTCTAAAGAGTTTCGCCAATTTCTCACTGGCATTATCTGATCCCGTATAGTGAGGATAGAGTTGAATCAGTTTCCTCAATACCACTTCAAGTTCTTTCAGTCGATTCTCTTCTTCAAGTACCTGAGCATATGCCATGAGACCTTTGAAGTGATGGGGGTGTTGGCGAATCCATTCCTCAAATCGCTGTGTATCATCACTCATCAGAGCAGTCAAATTCTGTTCTGACCAATCGATAGAAGGCCCAAAATTCCGGGCCTTCTCTTTTATGTAGATCGCGAATTCCTGTTCCAGCTCTCCCAGAGTCTTTGTACGTCGTTCAATGGAGACATTAATGGGAATTCCAACACGTAGATCATTTAAAATTTGTTTTAAGGCTTCAAATCCGAATTGTTCGATCAGGTATTCAACAACAATCGAGGATTGATAGTATGCGAACTGAATGTGCATGCCGCTTTTGGGGCTTAGAAACGCACTGCTTAATTCACTTATTGGTGTAGCTTCCCCTTTGAGAATCATCTCCCGGTATTCAGGAATCATGGTCTCACCCCAACGGGGATTTTTTTGCCGTTCTTCATAAACAGAAATGCCTTCACTGATCCAGCGCGGCATTTTGTTTTTTGTAAGTTCTAAAGTAACAACATGACAGAATTCATGCCATAAGACAGACTGCCAGTTAGTGGGGTTCTCTGACTGAGACGCAGGGCTGTTCGCGGTGATCACTTTTCCGAAGCAGACCCCCAGATAGCCGGAGACGGCAGGCATTCCAAATGTACGTACGGCAAAATCGTCGGGATCGGGAAAGATTTCGACGGTGATTTTATCTTTGAGTTTGAAATCATATTTTTGGCAAAGTACTTCTCGCGCTTCGTGTAAGAGCTTGATGACCTCCTGGCCGTAGACGTCAGCTTCTTTCGATTCCATACGGATGACAAAATAATCATCTTCCAGTGTTTTGAATTTTGCCAATTGGTCTTTCAGTTCCAGCAGGTTGAACGTCGTTGTATCGTACCCATCTTGTTGATGGGCTTGCAGTGCATGCTCCCAACCACTGACTTCTTTTCCCAGACGAAGTTCGTCTTGTGCCAATTGGATCCGCGCTGGAAGGAAATTCGAGTCTTTCTCAAGAGCCTGACGTTGATATGCGGCTCCTTCTTGAAACCGATAGTGTTCAGATAGCTTTTTTCCAATGAGATAGTCGACTTCGGGATTTTGATCGTGGTGACTTAATGCCTGCCAGTAATAAGCGGTTTCAGCATCAGATTGATTTTCCAGATGGGCGATAATTGTCAGATAGGACCAAGCCTCTGCCAGATGTCGGTTGATTAACAAAATTTGATCCAGTTGCTTTTTAGCGTCATCGTATTGTTCAGAGTGAATCAACTGGGAAACTTGATGTAGCTGTGTGGGGATATGGTTAGGATTTGAGTTGAGTACCTGAATGAGTAGTTTTTGTGAACGTTCCGGATTTGAACGTTGTATTGACATCGCCAGACCAAATAGAAGGTCGGCGTCATTAGGAATGTGTTTCAATGCCGTTTGAAATGTTTCTTGTGCCAAAACAAAGTCGTTCTTAGCTAATGCCAGGCTCCCACTGGCCAGATACGCATTTCGATGAGTAGGATATTCTTTGATCGCACGATCGTAAAATGACTCAAGCACTTCTCCCGGATCAACATTTTTCAATAATGAAGCTTGTCCCAATGCGACCAGGCTATCGGCGTCGGTATAACGCCAGGCAGAGCGATTGGCGAGTTCATGCATGCTGTTTAAGAACACGAAGGCCTCATCGTGTTGATTATTCAATCGATAGATTTCATAAGCTAACAGTCTAAGTGGCAGGCTCCAGGAATAGCGTTTGAGGCCGGCATCAATTGTTTGTCTGGCTTCAACGTATTGTCCAACGGCTAGCTCAGCTTGTGCTTTGAGTGCAGGCCATTCTGAGCCATATGCTTTTTGGGTGATGGCAGTTTTAGCGGTTGCAATGCATTTTTCATATTGGCCAGTAATTAATAATCGTTCGCAACTCTCAATCTCTGAGGCGTAAGAAAATCCAGGGATTGCAGAGTAGGCAACGATCAAACAAAGTGATAACAGAAGTTGACAGAGGGGACGGAGTTTATAAGTAGAAAGCTGGTGCAGAAGTGGAATGGTGTAATCAATCCAGAATCGTAAACTCTGCACTCTTTGCATATGCGCCCTTCCATGGGAACGTTCAATCGGCGAAATTCATTCGCGTACATTGAAATCAGTATTCTACAGAGAGAGGGTGGAAAACAACTCCAATCCAATGGCACTGAAGAATTTGTTTTGACTCAATTTTAAGGACGCTTGCTGTAGATCATGAGTGTGAGCCAACAGGGAACCATATCTGATATCCTTGATGTGTGCAAGAAGAGTTTTATTGGGAGGGATTTGGATTACACTTACAGATTGCATTTCACGCTAAGATCAAAACAAAACAGGCAGAAATCTCAACGGGTTGCGTGTTGAGATTCTGCCTGTTTGTGATTTTTGTTCAGATGCTAAAATTTAGCTGGAACAAAGTTTAAAGTGTCAGTTTTGCATTAGAATTCACCAATGACACGACCATCGTTAATACCGGCAAGCCAAGTGTAGGTGTCACCGTTGATGTTTTCACTGATGAATCGAACTTTTCCGTCACCCATCAAGAAGTGGCATCCACCCACATGTGGACTACTCATTGCATTTTCACCTGCTTGATTGATAAGTTCAGCTGTTAAAGGACCAGAGCTGTTAGCGCTGGATGCTGTACCAGAAATCGAATTCAGGTCATTCGTATTAACATCTCCATCAACATGAAAACCAACCCAAATTGCTCCAGTTCGATTAATGACTGGATTGGTAGAGTCGAGTGTTGCTCTCTCACCAACCATGATAATGTTACTTGTACCATCTGTCATATCGCGAAAACGTACTGTCCTGTCACTGTTTCCAAAAGACGCTTGAACAGTCGCAGCCACAGGTGTTGATGGGGTTGTATTCCAGTAAACTGAATTTCTCACTGCTGGATAATTTGATTTACCCCAAGAGTGGTTTCCGGGAGCTGGACTAGGACGATCCGTGTTTCGTCCGCCCATAGGGTCTGATGGACAGTTATAAAATGGGATAATTGTCTTTGCCTGTGTCGTTGCTGCGTTATCAGGAGTTACATTCGCTACAGTCAACCACCCACCTGTACCAGGATTGTGGAACATGGTAGAACTAATTTGGTTATACAAAGGGGCTTGATCAATGAATGGCAAAATCATGGCTGACCAGGCAATCAGATTTGGATTCTGAGCAGCAGCACCAGTACCTACATATCCCGGAGGGAAGATACTAAATGTTTCGTGGTAGTTGTGGAGAGCCAATCCAATTTGCTTCAAATTGTTTTTGCAGTTTGAACGGCGGGCTGCTTCTCTAGCCTGCTGCACTGCCGGGAGAAGTAATGCAATCAGAATCGCGATGATTGCAATGACGACAAGTAGTTCGATTAGCGTGAACCCGCGCTTAGAGGTTCCAGTACATCTCTTCATTTAAGACTCCAGTGAAACTATGGGTTTAGAGGGTGCCTGCGAAAAAGCTTACAGCTACTCTTTAGAATCAAGAGTGAGTTCGAGCAGGCCAGAAATTACACCTGTCATGAAGAGGAAACAAGAACGGAATAAACTTAGTTTAAAAAAAACTAAAAATATTTTTTTCGTAGTGCTGTTGTGTGTAGTAAGTTGCCTTTTAACCCTTTTTTATAGGGTGTTTTTTTATTAAAAATTTGTGAATGTTTCGTTTTTTGCACGAACGTGACGTTCTGTGCATAAGAAAAAACACTACTAAAAAAAGGCAGAGACTGTAGAGAGAAATCAGCGTCGTAAACGCTCGAATCGAGCCAGTGCCATCAAAGGAAAGTAAGTGCGATAGAGGTGATATTTGAGATAGAACACTTTGGGAAATCCGGTTCCTGTAAATGGTTCTTCGTCCCAGTTTCCATCTTCATTTTGCGCATCGATTAAAAAGTGGATGCCACGTCTTACCGCCGCGGAATCAATTTCACCGGCTGCCATTAATCCCATTAAAGCCCAGGCAGTCTGTGAAGGCGTGACAGTTCCCTGCCCGCGTAAGGAAGGGTCTGCATAGCTGTCTGCTGTTTCACCCCAGCCACCCGATGGTTGCTGTTTTGACTTGATCCATCCCACAGCACGGACGATCCGAGGGTCATCTTCAGGAATTCCTATTTGAGTCAGTCCTGTAATGGCTTGCCAGGTTCCATATAAATAATTGACACCCCAGCGGCCATACCAGCAATGGTCCTCTTCCTGTTCGCTCCATACATATTCGATCGCGCTTTGAGAGGCAGGGTGTCCGATGGGGAGTTGAACATCAGCAAAGGCTTCCAGAACACGCGCCGTTAGATCGGCGGTACTGGGATCGACCATTGCATTATGGTCAGCGAAAGGAACCTGTGTGAACAATTCCCGGTTATTATCGCGATCAAAAGCCCCCCAGCCTCCATCTTTATTTTGCATACCCAAAATCCAGTGGACCCCACGTTGGATGGCACTAATCATTGGCTGTAAGAGATCCAGATCAGCGTAGGCTTGCTCCCGGGACTCACTTCGCCCGGTAATAATGGCTTCGGTGTTTGTATTTTCGTCATAGGGATTCCATTCCGGTGTTACCAGAAAGTCGGTCAGCCAACGATCATTCTTTAATGTTTTAGGCATACAGCGGCGGAGTGCCATGATGACCATGGCTGTATCATCCACATCGGGGTAAAACTCATTATTAAATTCAAAATACCAACCACCGGGAGTTTTTGATTGGCTGGAGTTAATCCAGTCTCCCGGTTGTTTGGCTTCCTGAGAAAGCAACCATGTAACACATTTTCGAATTGCTGGATGTCGATTAGAAACTCCCGCTTCCCGCAAGGCGATGGTACTGAGAGCAGTATCCCAGACAGGGGATTTGCAGGGTTGCAGGCGGATGCGATCTCCCTCGCGAATCTGTAGTTTTTTCAACTCGCGTAATGCACGCTGGATATCAGGACTGGTCTCTTCTTCTCCCAGGCATTTCAACGCAATCACAGTCCAGATAATAGGCGGAAAAATCGCGCCCAGTCCATCGCTCAATTCGAAACGGGCCTTCATCCATTGATGGGCTTTGTTGACGGCTTTGTTGCGAAGTGGTTTGATTCCCCAATTTTCTATAACTTTGATTCCCTGATCTACGAACTGGAATACCCGATGCCAGTTGATCCAGGTTTTTTGTTTGAGCGAATCGAGGGCTTCCGACTTTGGCATGAACTTTGGATATTCTCCAGGATTACCTGTAAACAACTCGGTAATCCCCTGCTCTGGTGCGAGTGAAATCGAAGGACGATAAGCCCATAGAATACTAAGCGGGACCAGAATCGTGCGTGACCAGGCCGACATCTCAAAAATATTAAAAGGCATCCAACGTGGAATCAGCATCAGTTCTGGTGGGACTGCCGGGCATGCTGCATAGGGAATCACTCCCAGCAAAGCGAGATAATAGCGGGTAAAACTATTGACGGCTTCGACTCCTCCCGCTGCAAGGATCGCGCTGCAGGCACGTTGCATATAATCTGCTTCTGGCGAATGTCCTGTCAGCTTGAGTGCAAAATAGGCTTTGACCGAAGCACTGATTTCGATGGGACCTTCCGGATACATGTTCCAACCGCCTTCAGGCATTTGTGTATCCATCAAATGGTTTGCAGCTTGTATTGCATCCTCAGAGTTTTGTTTTCCCAGAAACGCCAAGAGTAGAATGTATTCCGATTCCAGGATCGAGTCACCTTCCAATTCTCCGACCCAATATCCATCATCATGTTGTAGTGAAAGGAGATAGTCTCGAGATCGCGCAATACCTTTCAGCAGATTTTCTGGGTGATCAAAAGGAGCGGCTTCCGTACTGGGAAAAATTTTGAAGGTGGGCGTTTGGTGGCCGTCCGCCGTGCTACCGGTAAGGTCGCTGGCTCTTAGTCTGCCTGAATTCATTTCAGGTGCTCCCTGACTTGATTTACAAAGGATTCCATTCCTTGAATTTGGGGTATTTTTCAGCAAGAGCTGAGAGTCTATGCGCACCCCATTTCGAAACCAGGATCTTAGAGATGTATTGGTTTTCGTACAACCTCAATCCTCATAAGGGGTTTGAGATTAGAAAGAAACGGGAACTTTACCTGGACCTGTTAAGTTAACAGGATTCGCTTTGGGCAGCGAGTTTGGGAGGTTCGCTACCGGCTTCCACCTCGTGGCCAGAAATGATGACTTCGAAACCGAGGTCGGCAATCATTTCGTAGTCCGCATCTGCAGACTGGCCTTTCGTGGTAAGATAATCGCTCACAAATATCGAGTTTGCTGCATATAAGCCCATGGCCTGCATAGAACGCAGATTAACTTCTCTACCACCGGCGATTCGAATTTCTGAGGCCGGGTTGGCCATTCTGAAGAGACAGAGCGCCTTCAGGCAATAGCGAGGATCAAGTTCATCGACTGCTTCGAGTGAAGTACCTTCAATCGAGTTCAGGAAATTCACCGGAATTGACTTAGGCTCCAAATTACGCAGTTCGAATGTCGTGTCGACGATATCTTCGGGAGTTTCGCCCATTCCCACAATGAGTCCACTACAGAGTTCCATACCTGCATCACGGGCGACTTTTAGTGTTTGTATACGGTCTTCATAGGTATGTGTCGAACAGATTTTGTCATAATAGTCGCGGCTGGTGTTGAGATTATGATTGATGCGATTCACGCCTGCCTGCTGAAGACGTTGAGCCTGATCTTCGTTTAACAGCCCCAGACAGCAGCAAATACGCAAGTCATAAGTGGACTTGATTTTCTCAACGACGGAAGCCACGTGTTCTACTTCTTTGTCAGTCGGGCCGCGTCCACTGGCAACAATGCAGTAAGTTCCCGCTTTGGCTTCATCAGCGGCTTTGGCTCCATCCATCAACTTTTCTTCGTTCAGCATTCGGTACTTGGGGATCTCTGCTTGTGAGCCACGCGCCTGTGAACAATAACCACAATCTTCGGGACAGAGACCACTTTTGGCGTTTTTAAGGTAATAGAGCTGTACCTGTTTCCCGAAATATTGCTTTCGAATCCGAAAAGTTGCTGCCAGCATTTCCAATAATTCGTCATCAGACGCATTTAATATTTCCAAACCTTCGGAGCGGGTTATCTGGTAACCGGACAAAACCTGGTCAGCCAGAGTCTGCCAGCGGGAAAGAGACGAATTAACCTGAACATTCATCGAAGCCATCTTTCGAAGTAGGAGAAGCAATTTATTATCAGCCGTGTGGTTCCACACGATTTTTAGTGATACGAAGTTGAATCCATATTAACATATCCAGTGGGTACATCAGAATGCATACCGTGTTTAGGACACGTATTGCCACTATGATAGGCGAAATGGGGGAGAGTACAAGTGAGTCGGGCGGCTGGAATTGGAGCGGTGTACGGGAATTGTCTATATTGGCTCAGTATGAAGTTCTGACCCATTTCTGGCTGACATCACCTTCGTCATCTCGAAGAGTGAACATTTTATCTTCAATCGAATGAATTTTCCGGGTAAATTTATCTCCCCAGACTTGATTGATATATTCCAGCTTATTTTCCGGTTTTCCACCGACAGTGCGTAACGTCAGAGTGCCCTCGTTGAGGCTCCATTCGATATCAATAGTAATTTGATTCCCCAGGATCGTTTTCCAGATTCCCTGAGGTTGAATCACCATTGTCGCAGCCCCATTTTCTTTGATTGTGAGAATCCGTTTGCTATTGCTCTTCGTTTGTTCCCATTGACCTACGAGTTTGGCAAGGATTTCGTCTGTTGATAAACCTTGAAAAGAAGCAGATGGAACTGTCTCATCTAAAGCAGGTGATGTATCAGTTTTGGTTGATGTGACTGTGCGAGCCACTGATGGACGGGATTTGATGCGCGCGGGAATCTGTTGCAATGTGAGCTGAGCAGCACGCAAGCTTTTCTTAGACCGGTTCTGATCAGAATTCCGCGTTTTTGACAGGATCAACATGGAGATTCCCATCAAAATTACGAATATGATACCAGTTTTTCTCATTCCAAACGTCCTGTTAGGTTCTGTTCACCAAACAACAATATAACTATATCTTATATTCGGCTTGTAAGAACAGTTGGATTCCGCAAAAAATCAGGGATCTGGCAGTTTATTTAGGAATGTCGCTGCAAAAGAGCTACCGGCCAATACTTCCATTCATGCTTTTTTTCTTGTTTGTTGTATGGAAGTGAATGTGGCTCTCTCCAATCACGGCTGAGAGCTGCGATTCAAACTCCTGACTACAGGAAACACGTAGATTTCCGGGAGGATTCAAGACGTAGCGTAACTGTGTGTCTGATTTTTCCTGATCGACGGAGTCGACTACCAGAATGACTTCAGTCTGGCCAGGAAATTGAGATAAAATATCGTGCACATTGACCATATCCTGGCGGGTATGGACGCCTCGTTTGAAGTTAATCGCCAAGCGGTCTGTAAACTGTTTTCGGGCATCATTCAAAGTAAAGAGCTGATCGACAACCACATTGGGCTCTCTGCCTCGTTTATCAATTTTCCCTTTGATGATTACCATCTCTTCCAGTTTGACCTTTTCGCCCACGCGGGCAAATTGTTCTGGCCACATGATGCAACGTACTAAACCATGGGGGTCTTCCAAGTCAAAGTTAACATAACGTGTATGACCGTTCTTGCTGGCTTTTTTGGTGGCCGCATTTTTAATCGAAGAAATCATACCTGCTAAGATGACTTCTTCGCGATCTTCCATTTCAGACAGTTCATTGGTCTTATGTTGTGCATATTTGGTAAGGGTATCTCCCACCTCAGCCAATGGATGTGATGTAAGGTAAAAACCGAAAACTTCTTTTTCTGCGGCCAGTTTCTGGGCTCGCGGCCACTCTTCCGCTTCTGGTAGTAATGCGTTATCACTGGATTCAACTTCATCATCGACAGGATCATCATCAAACAGACTCTTTTGTCCGCGGGCCCGATCACGGTGAATATTGATCGCTGATTGCACAGCGCGTTCGACTGTAAGCATCAACTGAGCCTGATGGCCTCCCAGACTGTCGAGTGCGCCCGCTTTGATCAGAATTTCAAGCATACTTTTATTTAGTGTTTTAGGATCAACGCGTTCACAGAGATTAAAAATACTTGTGAAAGGTCCGTTTTCTTCTCTTTCTTTAACAACCTCTTCCAGAGCTTGTTCGCCAACGCCTTTGATCGCACCCATGCCAAAGCGAATTTTTTCACCATCCACACTAAATTCGACATCAGATCGATTAATATCAGGCGGCAATACTTCAAGTTTCATGCGACGGCAATCATCGACATGTTCGTTGATCCGTTCATGGCTCTCCATACCACATGAAAGCAATGCAGCCATGAACTCCTTCGGATAATGTGCTTTGAGGTAAGCGGTTGCATAGGCCACGCCTCCATAAGCGGTCGAATGTGATTTGTTAAATCCATAGCCGGCAAATTTTTCGATCATGTCAAACAGATCGACCGCCAGTTGTTCATCGACTCCTCGTTCTTTGGCGCCGCTAATGTACTGGTCTTTGAATTCGGCGATGGTTTTTAGTTTTTTCTTGCTAATCGCTTTAATACAACGATACGCAGCAGAAAGTTCGATTCCCCCGACTCGGTTCAGGATCCGCATGACCTGTTCCTGGTAAACCATCACACCGTAGGTTTCATTGAGAATTTCATCTACAACAGGATGTACTTTCGGAATCGGAATGCGGTCATTCTTGACATCAACATATTGCATCACCATGCCCCCTTCCAGCGGACCGGGGCGATACAAGGCAGAAGTAGCAATAATGTCTTCGAACTTGTCCGGCTTCATTTTTGTCAGCAAGTCGCGCATGCCGCCACTTTCCAACTGGAAGATACCTTTGGTTTCTCCCCGCTGTAATAACGCGAATGTTTTTTTATCATCCAGCGGAAGTTTGTGTGGATCAATGTCGATGTTGCAATGTTTTTTGACGTTTTGAACGGCTTTGTCGAGGATCGTCAGGTTGCGTAACCCCAGGAAGTCCATTTTGAGCAGGCCCACTGATTCCACGGTGGGGCCATCCCACTGAGTAATGATATCAGTCTTCCCGGTGATCATTTGGAGTGGAACTACTTCGGACAGTGGTAAATCGGCGACTACGACTCCCGCGGCATGCGTACCGGCACTACGGCTCAACCCCTCAAGTTGCATAGCCAGATCCAGCAGCTGTTTAATATCTGGGTCCTGATCATAGGCGGCTTGCAGATCAGGACTTTCCTTCAGTGCATCTTTGAGTTTGATTCCCAGTGTTTCCGGAATCATTTTTGCAATTTCATTGACACGCGCCAGTGGAACTCCCAGCGCGCGGCCTACATCTCGAATGGCGGCTTTTGCTTTGAGCGTACCAAATGTTCCAATTTGCGCTACACTGTGCTCGCCGTATTTCTGCTTCGTATAATCGATGACCAACTGGCGTCGGTCACGGCAGAAATCGATGTCGATATCTGGTGGCTCGCTTCGACTGGGATCAAGGAATCGTTCAAACAGCAAGTCATATTTCAGAGGGCAGACTTGTGACATACCCAGCAGGTATGCCACAATCGCACCACAGGCTGAACCACGCGCAGTACAAGGGATTTTTTCACTTTCTGCAAATTGCACGAAATCCCATACAATTAGAAAGTAACTGTCGTAGCCCATTTGTTCGATCACGCCTAATTCGAGGTCGAGGCGATCCCAATGTTCCTGCGTCAGCTCATCACCATATTTTAATGGTAAGCGTTCTTCACACAGTTTTCGCAAGTATTGTGTGTCAGTCATTTCGTCAGGTGGTTGAAAGACCGGATAGTACTTTTTGTCAGACATCTGAATGTCGACTCGATCAGCCAGTTCCTGAGTGCGTGCGACCGCGTGTTCCAAACCTGGAAATGCGTCATACATTTCATCCTGAGTACGGACGAAAAATTGATCGCCAGTCATTTTCATTCGTTTTTCATCGCTGACGACAGAACGCGTGCTGACACACAAAAGCACATCTTGCGCGAAAGCATCCTTTTGATCTACGTAATGGGCATCATTAGAAGCGACTAAGGGCAGGCCCATTTTATTGGCCAGATCGACGGTTCCTTCCAGGCACTGTCTTTGAATTTCCAGACCCGCATTCTGAATTTCCATATAAACGCGGTCACCAAATACTTTCTCATACCAGGCGCATAGCTTTTCCGCCTCTTCCCAATCTTCACCAAGAATATGGTGCGATAGTTCACCGGCTGCACACCCCGTAAGCAGAATCAGACCTTCGCTATGTGCTTCCAGGATTTCCTTATCGATGCGAGGTTTATAATAAAAGCCTTCGAGATAGGAGGTGGAAGAGAGCTTGATCAGATTTTCGAATCCCTTACGGTTTTGTGCCAGCAATGTCAGATGAAAGCTGGCTTCCTTCATTCGCGAGGCCCCTTTTTCAAAGCGGCTGCGCGGTGCAATGTAAGCTTCCAACCCTAAGATGGGGTTGATTTCCTGACTGCGGCATTGCTGATAAAAGTCCATGGCTCCGTATAAATTGCCATGATCTGTGATCGCAAGCGAATTCATACCGGCTTCTTTGACTTTGCTTACCATTTCCGGTATGCGGCTGGCGCCATCCAGCATGCTAAAGTGCGTATGACAATGCAAATGAGCAAAAGGGCGTGGGTCGCTCATAGTATTCCGTGCTCCCGTCTATTTGGATGCCATCCAGGCAGTAATCAGCTTGAGCTGTGAGAGATTTTGATATTGGAAGCTGGAGAGAATTCTTCATCAGCTTCCCTACTAATGAGTGTATTTGGATTATCTCATTTGTCAATCAACCCAGTCACTTTGAGATTTTTGTTTTTGATATGTGTGATGATTGATGTCGGATCAGAGATGAAACTCTTTCAACGCGAGCTTGAATCCAAAAAAGCCGTTTTGGTTACGGTGGGGTCGAAGAGTCTGGAATCAACCAATCCAGAGATTGATATACCAGTTTACCCCATCAGAAATCGGGGGCACATATTCACAGACAAACAAAAGGGGCATGTAGAATGCAGCGAAGAAAGGAGAACCCATTGAGTTATATGAAGCGAACCATTGCCAGAAGAAAGGCCCGATGGAAAGCACATACAGTGTTAACAAGATCGTTACTTGAATCAGTGAACTGATCAGATAACGTCGCCATGACCGCTTTGGGGGCGCTGCCTGCTGTTCAAATTGAGTTCGCGCTTGTTGTGGAGTAGTTTCACTTTCCATATCTGGTATTGTATCCACCACAAGTGATCGGGGTCAAATGCCTTTTAGGCTTCCGTTTTGATGGGATCGTTAATTCATATAGACTTCATCAGACTTCATCAGATTCAAGTCGATTAGGGGATTTTTTGATTTTGGTGAAACCAGTCAATCGTCTCTTTTATTGCTTCCTGAAAGGTTTTACTGGGATGGTAGTTCAGTTCGGATTGTGCTTTTTGTGTGCTGAAATCGAGGTTCAGACCCAGGAATTTAATCCGAGCTTGAGAGAGAATCGGTGCCTGTTTTTTGCCTAAGAATCTCCAGAGACGTTCCAGAATCCGAGCCAGATTGCGTGCAACCGGGAGTGGAACGACTTTGTTCGGCTCTTTATATTCAGCCAGTCTTGCAATGGTGGAGATAAATTCTCGTTTGCTGGCCAGTGTTACATCTGTGATGTTATATGTTTGACCTATCGCATCTTCGTTTGAGAATGCCAGAAAAATAGCATCTACCAGATGTTCTACGTATGTATTGTTCATTAATTGCTCGGGTGAACCGAGATAAGCAAACTGCCCTGATTTCAAACGCTCTAAGATGCGAGGTAATACAGTACGGTCACGCGGGCCATAGATAAAGCCGGGTCGTAATATCGTGAACGGGATGGATTGTTGTTTTAGAAGTTCTTCTGATTCGATCTTGCTGAGAGTGTAGGCATCGATGCCAGATGCATGCGGAGGTTCTGTCTCATCTGTGCCGTAATGATCGCGCGCCTCGTAAACTCCCAGCGAACTGATATGAATCAAATGTTTGATGAGACTTTGTTCTTGAAGTGCAGACAATAAATGCCCGAATCCGACAACATTTGTTTTGCGGTATTCATCAATACTGCCCCAGTCACCAACTTTAGCAGCAGTATGGACGACAATCGTCACACCACGAAGTATATCGTCCAGCGATTTTTTGTCTGTGAGATCCGCTTCAATCACTTCTGCACCCACCTCTTTAAGATATGAAGCTTTTGATGCGGAACGAACGAGTGCGACAGTTGTAATACCTGCAGTACGAGCGCGTTGAATGACACTACTGCCAACAAGCCCTGTGCCGCCAGTGACTAACAGCTTTTCTTGAGATTCTACAATCATAACTGGCATCTTGCCTCAGATTAGAATATTTACTCGGTTGGGGAATCGTTCGCTTGTTGCAATGCGGTTACAATTTTGACTGAACGCGGCCCCTGCCCCTGGAAATAAAACGTTCGTGCTGTTTCCGATGTATGTTCAATTTTGATTTGAATAAGATCACGGGGCAAGACCTCAGCAACTTTATCGGCCCATTCGATCAGACAAACCCCATCTGCATACAGGAGATCATCTGCTCCCAATTCTAAAAATTCATCAGTATCTTTCAAACGATACGTATCGAAGTGGTAGAGCGGCAGCTCCCCTTGATATTCCTGAATCAGAACAAATGTGGGGCTGTTTACTTCATTGGGATTGACTCCCAGAGCTGTAGCAATCGCTTGTACCAGGCGTGTTTTGCCTGCGCCCAGGTTGCCATTTAAGGCGATCACCGCACCCGGTTCCAGTTGCTTTGCGAGCATGACTCCCAGACGTTGGGTCTCAGATTCGCTTGCTGATTTAAAGATCCACTCTGCAGTTGTGTTCAACAAAAAGTCTTTCGTGAATTTATTGACGTTCAAATCATATGAGAGTGCAGATATAGCTTTTTCAGGGAGAAATCACAATACAAGTCAAAATCTGAAAATGTCTCAAAAAGAATCAGAGAGTTCCATGAACCTGATTCCCATTTTACTGTCTCGTCCTGTAGAATGAAGCCTCATCTGTTTCTGAATTCCCGCCTTGAAAATATCACTGAAAATGTCTCACGCCTATCGTTGTCTGATTTGTCTCACACTCACGCATATCATTGTTGACGCATCAGCAATCGTCGTGGGACCTTTGTGGGGTGAGCTGGAACGGGTGCATTCCTTAACAGAAAATTCACTGTTCATTGTCTTAACAATTCATGCATTAGCCTCCTCTTTAGCGCAACCTGTATTTGGATACATTCGTGATCGTTATCCCATTAAATCCATCTTGTGGATCGGGCCTGTTTTGGGTGCTGTTATGATGCCTATGGTGGGGCCAGCAAACAGTGTGTTTGTGTTATGTGTCGCACTTTTGCTGGGAGGAATTGGAATCGGTTCCTTTCATCCTGAAGCAGCGGTTGTAGCAGGTTCATTAATTCCAGAACGTCGCACCCGCAGTCTCTCACTGTTTATGTTTGGGGGAGCGATGGGACTGGCTCTAGGGCCCATTATCTGTGGTTCTATTGTTTCGATATGGGGTCTAGCCAGTGTCTGGATACTCGCGCCACTATATTCTGGTCTGATACTATTCCTGTATCAATTGGGAAAGCCGCCAGCGGAACTTTTCGAGCGAGATCGCAAAGCACCCGCACAGTCTCTCTCCCAGATGCTGGAGGGGAGAGTCTTGTTAGCACTGTTTTTGTTCATGGTTTGTTCTTTACGCCTGGTGCCGAACATGGCGATGGATAAGTTGATTTCATTCATACTCAAAAATCATGATGCGTCGGCATTTGAGATCGGCATGGTCCAATCAGTGTTCCTGTTTTCTGCCAGCGCAGGAATGCTGTTAATGGCGTTTCGTTTCAAGTCGGGGCATGAAAAAGCCTTCATGATAGGATGTCCGCTGTTGGGGATTCCCTTGATGTTTGTACTTGGCTGGGAAGGTTGTCCTACCTGGTTGATGACCCTGCTCTTAATTCCCAGTGGTCTGATTTTATGGGGGACCAGTCCGGCGATGGTTTCCTATTCCCATCAACTGTTTCCTAAGGGAGGCGGTGTGGCATCAGCAATTACAATGGGAATGGCCTGGGGGGGAGGCGGTATGATTCAAGCAAAGATTACGAGTCATTTTGTGGCGTTGGGGATTCCCCATAAAGCGTTTCATGCCATTATCCCTTGTCTTATCCTGGCGACGATCGGTGCGGTGCTATTACCTTCTCTGACCTCAAAAACGGAATCAAAAACCGAAGCCATCGAGACGGCTTGATTGATTTATGTCTCAATATGATTCCACGATCAGAATTATTTTTGTAGGGTCAATTTTTCATCTCTCTTATTGAGGTGATATCTACTAGAATTCGATTTTGTTCTTGATTGATTCATTTTCTTTTAATTACGGAAGACATTTATGTGTGGATAGTAACTTCAAGGGTAATATGTTGTGAATGTGATTCGAAAACCAGTTCATCTGTTGTCAAATACTTATCAGACAGGAATGATAACGTTTGATAGCAGCTGAATATTGAGAATCTATGACTACTAAATCGTATGATTCCTTCCAAATTTTCAATTGTCTGACTGATTTTGTAGTGATAAGAATCACACGGATAGATTTATGCACTACCCAGAAATCTTTTCCACGCGCGCGACGCAGATTGCGCAGTTTAAGTTGCGTCGCCATAGGGTCAAGCTAAACATAAATGCCTCATTTTTTAGGATTAATTCACACAAAACGATATTTCCCATGAAGTCAATATATGGTCAATTCCATATTATTTTCTGCGATTTCCGACTACTCATCGAAACCATTATCTAGAATTTTTTTGATGAACCATCAAAATGAAATTCATCCAGGTCAACCTGACACAAGATATGGTGGTCGAAATCGACAATGGGAAAATATTCGCTCAAAATAATCGATTCGCTGGACAGCCTGATTTGAGGTTACTAAGATTCGCTCACTCAAATGATTTGAAATGATTGAATCAACAAACATTTGAGGTTACTGGTATGATTCAGTGACAATCGGACCGAAGGAACGGACCGCTAGAAGAGAGAATGGATTCTATTTTTCTATTCGTTCGATGGGGGGATTTTCATCCGCTCGAACGCACTTCTTTGCGATTCTACGTCATTCGCTTCCTCCGGTTTTTTTGAATGGGGACTTTCCGTTGTCTCCATGGAAATATTTACCGCACAGGATGTGCATAGAAGTGAAGGATGGAACCAATGTCTAAAAAACCTTTAATCGGAATCACTGGAGACTTTCGCCCCGAACAAAAAGAAGCCCAGGCAATCAGCTGGTTTTACACCGGCTATTATGATTCGATCACAAATGCTGGCGGAATTCCCATGATGATTCCGCCTTTGTCTGACGATGATGATTTAAAACAATTCTTGAACCAGCTTGATGGTCTGGTTCTTTCTGGCTGTGCTTTAGATCTGGACCCGATTCGACTGGGGTTTGAAAAGCACCCTGCTTCACGTGCTATGCCACTTCGTCGTGAAGATTTCGATCGCAGAATTTGTACCATCGCTATGGAAATGAAATTACCTCTATTGGCAATCGGTTCTGGAATGCAATTGATGAACGTGCTCTGTGGGGGGACATTGCATCAACATGTGACAGAGGATGTTCCTGGTGCTATGTATCACCGAGATGGTGTTGAAGCAAACTTAAGACATATTATTGATATTGTCCCAGGCACACGTGTTGATAAAATGTATGGACCTGGTGAAATTCGAGTAAACAGTCAGCATCATATGGCTGTCAATTACATTTCAAAGATGTTTATTGTTTCAGCGACGGCCCCGGACGGAGTTATTGAAGCAATTGAAATTCCAGATGAAGATTGGTTCTGCGTGGGTGTGCAATGGCATCCACAAAATCATTCTTCTTCTGCATTGGATATGCAGGTCTTCGAGAACTTCCTGGCTGCCTGTGAAGAGCCGGAACCACAGATTCTCCAGATGCCTGTCCGCAGAGCTGCTTAGCTTTGTGTGATCTGGAGTTGTTGCGTTTAAAATCGGCAAGTCATAACGACTTGCCGATTTTTTATTTCTGAGTCTCACAGGGGGAATCTTTGAATTTGTGACAGTTAATCTGACGATAACGATAATGTTGGATTGAAGATAGTGACTCCCGACGATTCACTATGTTACGTTTTCAATTCGTTGTAACTTAATGATTGAAAACGGTTTATCGATAAGCCGTAGAAAATGCGACAGCTAACAGAGCCTGAAATTTCGCTATGACGACTGCTCAATACCGGGTCGATCTCAATATATACAGTGGTCCATTGGATCTGCTGTTATATTTGATTCGCCGCAATGAACTCGACATTCTTGATTTCCCGATTGCTTCCATCACGGCATCATTTAATGAGTTTCTTGATGTCTTGGAATTAATTGATTTGGATTTGGTCGGCGATTTTATCGTAATGGCCAGCACGTTAACTGAGATTAAAAGTCGGATGATTCTGCCCCGCGCGGAAGAAGAAGAAATCGCAGAAGTCATCGATGATCCACGCAGTGATTTGATCCAGCAGTTACTTGAGTATAAAAAATTCAAAGATGCCGCTACGGCTTTGGAAGAGCATGCCGCTGAATGGCAGGAGCATTATCCGCGGTTATCCGATGAACGCCCCAAAACGGGTAAAGATCCTTCAGAAGATTTGATTAAAGAAGTTGAACTATGGGATCTGGTAAGTGCCTTAGCTCGGGTTGTGAAGCGTAAGGAAGTCGAAGAAGAATCCAGTATCACCTATGATGATACACCGATTTCAACGTATGTTGAACGGATCGGTGAAAAAGTGCGTGAACAAGGTCGCCTTGCGTTTAGTGATTTCTTTGAAGGTGAGAAACTTCGCAGTCGCATCATTGGTATCTTTCTGGCCATTCTGGAGTTGCTGCGGCATCATCAGTTTCGAGCTGAACAGCCGATAGAATATGGCGAAATCTGGATTATGCCTCCTCTGCCTGAAGAGGATGATACGGAAGAAGGCTTGAATCCTTCAGAGTCAGAAACACTCACTGAAGAAGCAGATCAGCCAGGCGAGGTTACGTCCAAAGAGGAAAATTCATTGGATGAACCTGCCGCGGAAGACTGAATCATATTGAGTGATCAGGTGCCAAAACAGGACACGTGTTGCATCAAGCGATTCCGATTTTTTCATCTCTGAAGATCGTTAGCTGTTTTCCCTGCTCCTTTGGTCCCTTTCCTTGAGGGGCGTCTATTCTTTACAATAGCTGCTTACATCCCTGTACTACCTCCGCGCCAGAGAGCGCCTTCTGCTATTTGCAGGGCCAAAGGATTTAGTGACCATGTCTGTGTTTCAGCTTCAAAGTGACTTTCAACCTTCTGGCGATCAGCCCCGTGCCATTGAAGGTCTGGTTAAAGGTATTCAGCAGGGAAAAGCAGAACAAGTTCTACTGGGCGTCACTGGATCGGGGAAAACATTCACAATGGCGAATGTGATCGCAGAGTTGGGGCGGCCCGCTTTGATTCTCTCTCATAACAAAACTCTAGCGGCTCAGTTATATTCAGAGTTCAAGGAGTTCTTTCCGAATAACGCTGTCACGTATTTTGTGAGTTACTATGATTACTATCAACCGGAAGCGTATATTCCTCAGCGGGATATTTATATCGAGAAAGATGCATCGATCAATGACGAAATAGACCGCCTGCGCTTATTAGCGACCAGTGCACTGGTGAGTCGACGGGATGTCATTGTCGTTGCCAGTGTGAGTTGCATATATGGCTTGGGGTCCCCCAAAGACTATCTGGAAATGATGATCCCCCTCCGAGTCGGTGTTGAGATCGACCGTGATGAAATGCTGCGTAAGCTGATTGATATTCAGTACGACCGAAACAATGTTGAACTATCACGGGCAAAGTTTCGTGTTCGTGGAGATGTAGTCGAATGTTGGCCCGCTTATGAAGAATTTGCATATCGGGTCGAGTTCTGGGGAGACGAAATCGAAAATTTAGCTGTCATTGACCCCTTGACGGGGGAAGTGCTCAGAACAGTCAATGAAGCATATATTTATCCAGCCAAGCATTTTGTTTTGCCACAAGAGCGAATTGAGTCGGCGCTCAATGAGATTCAGAACGAATTGGATGAACGCCTCAAGGTATTGCAGAATGAAGGCAAATTGCTGGAATCACAACGGCTCAGTGCACGAACGCGCTACGATATGGAGTTGTTGGAGGAAGTTGGCTTTTGTCCCGGGATTGAAAATTACAGTCGTGCATTAGCAGGCAGGAAACCAGGGTCACCGCCAGATACATTACTGGACTTTTTTCCTGAAGACTTCCTTTTGTTTGTAGATGAATCGCATGTGACCGTTTCTCAAGTTCGCGCCATGTTTGCGGGCGACCGTTCGCGAAAGACCAATCTTGTGGAGCATGGTTTTCGTCTACCGATGGCACTGGATAACCGTCCCCTGACGTTCGATGAGTGGAATTCACGCCGCAAGCAGACAATCTTTGTTTCAGCAACACCCGGTGATTGGGAGTTAGAACGTGTTGAAGGTGAAGTGATCCAACAGGTGATTCGTCCCACAGGATTGATTGATCCTGCAATAAGAATCGTTCCTGCACGTGGTCAGGTACCTCATTTGAAAGAAGAAATTCTCAAACGCGTCGCAGTACAGGAACGTGTCTTGGTAACCACACTCACAAAGCGGCTTGCTGAAGATCTTTCTTCATATTTTCAGGAAGAAGGAATTCGTTGTGCCTGGTTGCATTCCGAATTGGATGCATTCGAACGTGTCGAAATTTTGAGAGGGCTACGAGAAAAACAATATGATGTCGTTGTAGGTATCAATCTCTTACGGGAAGGATTAGATATTCCCGAAGTTTCTCTGGTTGCTATATTAGATGCAGATAAGGAAGGATTTTTACGAAGTGAAACCAGTCTGGTCCAAACCATTGGTCGCTCTGCCAGGCATGTTAATGCAGAAGTGATTTTGTATGCTGATCGAGTCACAAACAGCATGCAGAATGCCATTGACGAAACAGAACGACGTCGCAAAATTCAGCAAGAGTATAATCTAGAGCACGGGATTACACCAGAGACCATTAAAAAGGCGATCAAACGGGGAATTGAAGAAGAAGTAGAAGCGCGGCAGTTCGTTCGTGAGTCTGTGGGTTTTTCAGATGAGTCAGAGTACATCACGCAAGAATTTTTGGGTGAATTGGAAAAAGAAATGTTGGAAGCCGCAGATCAACTGGAGTTTGAGCGGGCTGCGTTGTTACGCGATCGGATAGACGATCTTAAGAATCAAGGTGGATCATCGGGTAGACCTAAAAAAGGGAAAGCATCGCGCGGCGGAAAAAAAAGAAAACGGCAGCGACGTAGAAAATAACATGAATCGTGTTTTCAATTCGTAGTCGTCAGTTGTTTGAGCGCCATTCCAGTATAAGATGTCGGGTGTAAAGCAACTTCACTAGGCGTTCCTGTAACGACAATACTCCCTCCCTGCTCTCCGGCTCCTGGTCCAAGGTCAATGATATGGTCAGCATTTGAGACGACCTGCAGATTATGTTCAATGACAATGAAGGAGTGTCCTGCCGACAGTAAATGTTCAAAGCAGTTCAATACATGTTTCACATCAAGGGGGTGCAAGCCACACGTGGGTTCATTCATCAGAAACAGCGTTTTGTTGCGGCTCGTTGTGGTTAAATAGGCCGCCAGTTTCAAGCGTTGGCATTCACCACCAGAGAGCGAAGATACCGGTTGCCCTAACGGGAGATAGCCCAGACCCACATCTTTCAGTTGTTTTAGCTTCTTCTGTAAAGCCACTTGGCCTCTGAAAAAAGGGAAGGCTTCATCAACGGTTAAGGCTAACACTTCGGCGATATTAAGTTTACGGTATTTGATTTCCAGCAATTCTCGTTGATAACGCTTACCATGACATTCCTGGCAGACCATCGTGAGGTCACCCAGAAATTGTAAATCGATGTCTATCAATCCAGTTCCTTTGCATTCGGGGCAGCGGCCACCGTTTTTGCTATTAAAACTGAAGTGTTTTGGGGAGAGGTTACGTAATTTCGCGTCGGCTGTTTGGGCAAAAACAGCCCTGATATCATCGAACAGATTGAGATACGTCGCCGGTATGCTACGTGATGTTTGACCGACGTGAGCTTGATCAAGTAAAATCACTTCATCAATTTGTTCAACGCCCTTAATTGATTGGCAGAATGAAAATGTCTCAGCAGTTGTGGATTCGGTCATCATGTCAGAGAGCACAGGAAACAATGTTTGCTCAATCAGACTACTTTTTCCACTACCGCTGATACCTGTGACTACGGATAATTGCCCCAAAGGGAATGAAACGGTCAGGTTTTTGAGATTATTTTGAGTGACATCATAGAGTGTGAGGCATTGGGACGCTTCATTTCTGGGAGCCGATTTCAAAGTTTTGATTGAGGGAGTATTCAGGAAATTACTTGTAGGTGTAGCTGTAGTTGCGATTAACTTCTTATATCCACCTTCAAAAACAACTTCCCCCCCTGCTTTGCCCGCAGCAGGACCCAATTCCACGATGTGATCGGCAGTTCTTATGAATTCTGCATCATGCTCCACTACAACGAGGGTATTTTTTAAGTCACGTAGTTTGTGAAGCACAGAAATCACGCGATCATTATCGGCAGGATGGAGTCCTGACGAAGGTTCGTCTAGTACATAAAGCGTATTTACAAGGCTCGAGGATAAAACAGATGCCAATGTGATTCGTTGACTCTCTCCGCCAGAGAGGGTTCGGACCGATCTGTTTAAGGTGAGATAGCTGACTCCCAATTCGTTTAACAGGGCTAAACGGTCCTTGATCTCACGGAATATGGGTGACAGGCTCTGTTGAATGGGAGCACTTAAGCTCTGAATCAGGTTTTGAAACCAGTCAACAAGTTCCAGAATCGAGTGTTGGCAAAGTTGATCGAGATGGGAATTTTGTACGTGTACTGCAAGTGCTGATTCATTCAACCGACTCCCATTGCAGGCTGAACAGATCTTAGTTGTTTTGGGATGAGCTTGGGGATCTGAAACAACCCCCGATCCTTGACAAAGCGGACAGGCTCCTGTCGGGCTGTAAAAATTGAAAAGCTGTGGCTCGGGAAAAATAAACTGTTTACTGCATTGAGGGCAGATTAATTCCGTTGAGAAGTCAAATCGAAACCATGTTTTCTGATCGATAATAAAGGGGAACCCAATATCGGACTGCACTAGTTCCGTTTGTTCAACTAGTATCGTCGCGAGTCCAGAAGATTCCTGAAACGCGATTTCCAGGCTGTCCAAGACACGTTGCTCGTCGAGGCTTTTGGTATTCAGGCGGTCAAGAACGACCAAAAAATCATCCCATTCCTCATCGACATGAGTGAAGCTGTCTGACAAGTTCACAGTTTCGTGATTGATAATAACACGTGTAAGCCCCTCGCGAGTTAAATCTTCAACAACCTCAGCTGTCGACCGTTCCGCTGTCTTGGTAATAGGGAACCCAATTTGATATCGGGTACCAGCTGGAAGAGTTTTTATGAATGCAAAGACAGATTCAGGAGATTGAGGATTCACGGGCAGTTGACAATCGGGACAACAGATCTTGCCGAGCGATGTATAAAGTAAACGCAGATAGTGATGAATGCCTGACTCGGTTGCGACAGTCGGTTCGATAGCTTTAGCCGTAGAATACTTCCGAGTGTTTTGTTTGAGTGCGATGGCAGGTGGGATGTGGTCGATGTGATCAGCATCGGGTTTAGGGAGCTGATTGAGGTGCTGCCGGGCAGATGTGGAGAGCGTTTCGATGTAACGCCTTTGGCCTTCAGCGTAAAGCGTATCAAACGCAAGGCTGGTTTTGCCTGAGCCACTGACTCCACAGATGACAGTCAGCTGATTTAAGGGAAGATCCAGGTCGATACTTTTCAGGTTATGGACCCGAATGCCACGCAATTGAATCATTGATGTTGGTTGAATGGAAGAAGATTCGCGTGGTGACTGTTTTGCCATTAGCCCGAATTCGGGGAAAACGTCTTTTTTTAGAGTTTAATGCCAATGAATGGATCAAATATCGCTATGGATTTGTTGAACGCGCTTTTGTTAATCAATTCAAGCGGCATCTGAAGCGTCGAGATAATTACTGATTCGATTTTTGGGTGAGAGCCCTGGGGCGAAATCCTGTTCTGAACGTTCTAAGCGGTATTGCAAAACGTAGGCGTCTTCTTCCGCATCTTCAAAGTAATTTCGTAATACAGAGACAGCACGAAAATCCATCTTACGGAAAAACAGTTGCGCTTCAAGGTTGGTTTCTCGGACTTCGAGTGTAATTTCTCGGCGACGTTGTTGAGAAAGTTTATCAATCACCCGTTGGACCATTTGGCGACCGATGCCCTGTTGCCTATATTCAGGTGCAACAGCAAAATTCAATACCTGAATCATCGACTTATGAAGTTCATAAATCATGAATCCTACAATCTGGTGATTATATTCTGCCACCATCCCAATACAGTTTCTTTGTCTCAAGCAGCTGAGAAAATACTCTTCGGTCCAGGTATACTCAAAACTTTCCTGCTCGATTTGAAGAACCTCTGGCATATCCCTCCGGATCAGCCAGCGAATTTGAACCATGAGATCCTGATTAGAATGTTTATTGAGACTCATAGTGGCCTTCCTTGCTACTGATAAGTGCTTCAATTTGTACCTTTAACAGTTGCTGAATTCTTCATGAATTATTGCAATGGTCAGGTATAGAAGTAAAAAATTTAATTTGGGCGTCCGAAAAGGATGTTACGGTTGAGGATGTGTTTCAATGTATTGAGGACACCTAAAACAGCGAAGTAGATTCGCGAAACTTATCAGATGTGACAATCGGCGCACAGAGGAATTTTCAATTTTTGTCAAAATAACAATTGATTAACAGCTCTCAAGGTGCTGAAGAGACTCACGTAAGATTCAACCTGATTACAGAACCACAGTTGAGAATTCAACGATGAGTTTTACCCTTTGGGAGGGAGAGGCATACGCTTTTTAACCAGTAAATGATTAATAACCTCTTCAACTCCGGTGAGAGCTCGAACTCTCTTGCAGATATCTGGACATTCATCATCAAATTCCAGAACTCCTTCGAGGCAGACTCCGTTTTTAGTGCGACGGACTACTAGGGAATTCAGACAAACATCGGAATCCAGTGCCAATGCATGTTGGATCTCGCATTCCAGAGAATGAGGATCACTTAGCTGTAGTGCGGAGGTCCGATCTGCAGCGGTTTTGGGGGGCATGACTTTTGAAGAGGGGGCGAGGGATTTCTTCTTCATGTGGCTGTTCCTTTCACCACTAAAATACGTTCCTTCTATCAGTTTCTTCCGAGAGGCTAACAACCTCTACACATTATCTTAACATTCAAAAACAAAACTAATAGATCGAAAAAGAAATCTTCTCTGATTATTTTTAAAAAGAGCCTCCGTTAATGGAAATAAAGAATTGGGGAAGAGTGGGTTATTTAGATGTTGTGATAGTACATAATGAAAAAGGGATTTGACCTATTGAGTAGACTGCTTCCATGTAATAGGCGACATGACCTTTTTCAGGTTTGCTTATTTTAGCTAGATATACATTGTCTTCTGGGCTCACTTCTTTGGAGGTCCATTCTGCGTCGCGGAAATCTTTGTCTTCTGAGTAGGCGCTCCAGACTCGGACCTGCGCTGGTTTATTGATACATGTCAGTTTTAATTCATATTCGTTGGTGTTATCCCATTTGATAGCAGGAAGTTCTTTTCCTGTGGCAGCATGAATGAAAAACGCGCCGATTGTCTGCAGGGCATACTCGACTCCATCCCCTAGGCCATGACCGGCGTTGGGAACCTGGAGGATATATTTGGGTCCGACCAGATCTGACCAGTAAAAACGCATGGCATCAACCACCCAGTATGGGTCATTGGTGCCATTCACGAGCAATTTGGGGATTTTGATCTGTTGTCGATAGGTGTAAGGGTCCATCATCAGGCGGAGGTGTTTTTCTCGGGCATTTTCTTTGCCTTCTACGATCAGTCCTTTACTTGTGTAATCGATGATTTGTTCGCTGTATTTGCCCCAGGTCGCAATTTGATGCTTCATCTGCTTGCGGAAATTGAGTGTGTCAATGACGATTGGCGCAGTAGCGATGATTCGCTTGTCTACAACCGGGGTTAGCCAACTTGTCCATCCGCGTTTGGACGCCCCTGTAATGACAAAACCGTCGATTGCAAGGTTTCGTTTCTCTAAGGCGATTTCCTGAATCGCATCCATGGCTTTCACTGCGCTCTTAGCCATAGGGAACAGCAGTGGCCAGTTTTCGTCGCCGGTTTTCAGATAACGCAACCAGGTTTCTGTAATCAGATCATCTTCCTTCTTGCCATCGAATAGAGGCTGATTGGGAACCTGTGTGAGTAAAGCGATTCGGGCACCAGTTGCTTTTGCCAGCAAAAATGCGGGCTTGAGTCGTTTTTCATTCGGACGAGATCCATTACTGCCACCTGTTACGAACAATAAAACCTTGCTGTTGATGCGAACGTCATCCGGTTCAAAGATATACAACCAGTGCTTCCAGGTGATTCCCTGCCAGGTTTGAGATGTCAATTCGACGGGATAAGCGGTAACGCCCTCATGAGAAAATGAATCGTGAATTTCCCACTTATACTCTGGTTCTTCTCGTTCGATATATTTGAAAAATGCTTCAGGAATCTCCTTGGCATCTCTCAATGACGCGGGAATATTGGAACTCTCTGCCGAAATGAATGATGTGCAGAGTGTGATTACCAACAGGCTTGTAACGACTCGTAAGAACATAGTAATCATCTCAATCTAGAAGTTGTGTTAATGATATTATTTTAGGACCGTTTAAATCCTAATGACTGGTCGTTTTTCTTATCTGGTTAACTAGTAGAGAAGGAGCCTAGCTATTTTGTCGTTAATTCAATGATCCCGAGATCGGTTGGCTTTCCTTCGACGACAGAAAACTTAATATCCGATTTTTCAGGTTCGTCGTAGCGCTTATTGAGTTTATCGGGGCCGGTATAACTACGCGACATTACATCAAATTTCTTCCAGACGAATGTTAAAACATAGTCACCTGGAGGGATTCCATCACCGGTAGTATAAGTTGAAAGTTCGAATGTACCACCTCGCTTGGAGATACTTCCAGAGGCAGTGGGATGTTCCGTGTCGATTTCGCCAGTATTGTGGCAGGTGATCTGAAGGGGGAAGTCAGGTTCCTTTCCATCGACCATGATTTTCCCTTTAACAGGATAGGTCTTTTTTGTGAAAGGTTCTTCAGGACTTTTGCAGGAAAGAAGTAAGAATGTAGTCAAAACCAGAGATAAAATCAGTCGTATCATCGTCACGCACTCTCAGAATCGTATAGAGTGTTTGAAAGAGGGGATTAAAAGCCGGCAGTATCTCTGTGATGTACTGCCGGCAAACGATTAACTTAAGAAAGGTTTCGAGAATTAAAATTCTCCAACCACTTCGCCACCTGCCCGGGTGGTAAGTGATGCAAATGTGTAAGCATCCACATTTTGGCTAATGAAACGGACTGCACCATCTCCTAGCAGAAAATGTGCACCGCCTACATGGAAGCTCAAGAAACCAGTGCTTCTTGCATTACTGCAATTGATGGCACAAGGTCCTCCACTGCCTCCGTCAGTCCCATCTCGCAGGGATCCTTGATACCAATGTTCGCCGTTCAGGAAGTCTCCCCAGGCACCACCGTTACTTGGGCCCAAGGCTACTGATAAAGTGGGGCTAATTGTTTGGCCGCTGTAGATATTCGTTCCTCCTACTCTCTCTCCGAGCAAAATAGTATTAGAGGAGCCGTCAACGATATCGCGAATTCTAGTGACAGAGTCTCCGGGTGAGCCGGATGTATCTAGTCCTACAAAATTCAGCATTCCGCTACGGCTCGCAGCTGCAGGATGCCCAGTGTAGGCAAGAGAAGAATAAGTACCACGGACACCAGATGCAGGGCAATAGTCAGTACGAGCGGCAGTCCAGCTGAAAGGAAAAGCTGGGGCCAGGGTGTAGTCATGCACTGACGCTTCTGGTGTGGACGGACACATGAATACGGGGAGTGGTGTAGCAATTACTGATAAATTTTGTTGGACTTCTGGAATGGCTGCGAATTCGTTAATTGCAGGATACGAGGAGTTCCACTGATTATAGAGAGGGGCCTGATCTATGAGCGGAAGTAGCATGACACCGTAACCACCTGCCTTAATATTGGCCGGGTTCGTAGGGTCTAAAAACCAGGCGAAAGGGAAACAGCGGTGAGTGTCATGGTAGTTGTGAAACGCCAGGCCAAGCTGTTTCAAATTGTTTTTACAGGTAGACCTTCTGGCTGCTTCTCTGGCCTGTTGGACTGCCGGTAACAAAAGGGCAATTAAAATAGCGATAATTGCGATGACAACAAGTAGTTCAATCAGAGTGAAGCCTTTTTTCAATCGTGAGTGCCTTTGCATCTTCTCTATCCTTTAACAGATTGAAATGAGATCATTGAGAAAGGGGAAAGTTGGTGTACGAAGACTTTCTCCACACAGTTTTCCTATCTATCTAAATGTATCGCAAACCCAATGCCGGACTTGGCAGGATTTGCTAACGAGAACTCGCATTTTGAAACAATCAGCCTAAATGGCCTGAGAATCAGATACTTTTTGGAGATGGGACTTTAAACATCTGATAAGAAATAGCATATCGAGGTACTACTTCGTTATCTATAGTATTATTTACTAAATAGGTAAAAATACTAATATTAATTCTTAAGTATAATCGCGTGAAATAGTAAAGATTCAATGAGGACGCCTTGATTATTCATACCTGTAGTGTTCTTAGTTCGGCTTTGAAAATGAGGATATTTACTGTATAGAACCGTAAGGTTTTACTTGATTTTGCAGGGACATTGAATCTAGTAGTGTTCGCAATTTTCCCGGTTGAGTGACTCCTGTTAGTCTCTGTAATAATTACAAGGAAGATTTGAAAACCACATTTTTTGGATATCCAGGGTTGACGATATTCAAGGAATTAAGAGAATGCCCTTCGTTTTCAGAAAGCAGCATTCTGATCACATCTAAGTTTGTTCTCTCCAATGCCGATTCCGGCTTTTATTTTTTAACAATCAATTTAGTCAACGAAGTTTCTTTCAGCCATCTCGCCTTTTAATTAATTGGTTTCCCTGAAATGCATGGTTCTTACCTCACTTCCATGCCGTCTTCATCGCTCAGCTTATCCTCAGGATCAGTGGTTGTTAGTTTAAGAGCCCTGCTTCCTTCAGCTAGTTTTGTAGATTGTGCAGATATTTGTGTGACTTCAATTCAATCTGATAGTCGTCTCTGTAAACCAGGTGATATCTTTGCTGTCATTTCAGGAACAAGGCAACATGCAGAGAAATTTATTCCCGAAGCACTGAAGAATGGTGCTAAGGCTGTACTCACAGGGCGTCCGTTGACTGGACTTCAGGTCCCACAGTGTATTGTTAATGATGTACGCAAAGCTTATGCACTTGTCTGTTCTGAATTAGCAGGTTCACCTTCGCAGCAATTGCAGACTGTGGGAGTGACTGGAACAAACGGCAAAACAACCGTCTCCTGGTTGGTCAGAGCAATTTTGCAAAGTACGCAACGAAAGACCGGTTTGCTGGGAACGGTAGAGTATCATGATAGTGTTTCATCACGCCCTGCACCTTTAACGACTCCGGATGCGCAAGAGCTATCTCATCTTTTCTCAGAGATGGTTAAGAACAATGCAACACATGCAGTGATGGAAGTTTCCAGCCATGCTTTAGATCAAAGCCGGCTAGCAGGCACAGAGCTTTCGGTTGGTGTGATAACCAACGTGACGCAGGATCACTTTGATTATCATCAAAACATGGATAATTATGCTGCATGTAAGTCAAAAATTATTCAGCATGTCAAACGGGATGGAACGGTTGTCTTAAATTTAGATGATCCTGTCTGCCATTCATTCTTATCGAACGTGAATGAATCAAAAACATTGTTGACCTATGCCATTGAAAATGTCGCGGATGTAACCGCATCTCAACTTCAGGAATCAGATAAGCAGTCCAAGTTTGAAATTTTGTATAATGGGTCTCGAGCTCCTGTCATTACGAATTTGATAGGAACTCATAATATTTCTAATTGTTTGGCAGCGGCAGCTGTCTGTCTGGTATTAGGTTTATCTTTAACCGAAATTGCAGAGGGTATTAGCAACCTTGGATCTGTTCCTGGAAGGATGGAACAGGTCAATTGTGGCCAGACGTTTTCAGTTCTGATTGATTATGCACATACCGATGATGCTTTAAGGCACGCCATTCGTTCGGCAAAGCAAGTTTGTGATCGACGCGTTATCTGTGTATTTGGAGCTGGCGGAGATCGTGACAGCTCAAAACGTGGCTTATTGGGTTTGGCTGGAAGCGAAGCAGATTTGGCAATCATTACGAGTGATAATCCGCGAAGTGAAGATCCAGAACAAATTATGCAGGCGATTGCTACAGGCTTTAGCGAGACAGGAGTAACACCAGAATTGATTGTGGACCGAAAAGAGGCCATATATCGGGCTTTGGAAATTGCCTGCGAGAGAGATTTGGTATTGATTGCCGGTAAAGGGCATGAATGTGAACAGATTATCGGAGATTGCAAGATACCATTCAGTGACCGTTTAGTTGTAGAGAATTATTTTGGAAATTTACACTCCAGGAAATCAGATAAGATTCCCGCTTAAAGCCTTCTTAAGAACTACCATTTATTAATTGTTTTAAAACCGAGAAAAAATAGCATGGATCGTGTGTCACTCAGCAAAATTAGTCAGGTTATACAGGGGAAGTTTATATGTCCCGATCTGATGATGTCCGATGTTGAGGGGCTTTCGATCGACTCGCGAAGAATTAAGAGAGGAGATTTATTCTTTGCGATCCAAGGCAAACGTCAGGATGGTCATCAATTTGTTTCAAACGCATTAGAGCAAGGTGCTCGAGCTTGCGTCGTAAAACAGGGATGTGAACCAGAAAAACTACAACAGCCATTCATTTATGTTGATGATGTTAACCGGGCTTTTGAGCAGTTCGCGAGTTGGTATCGTAGTCAACAACAATTAATCGTAATCGGAGTGACGGGAAGCGTTGGGAAAACGACAACACGTACTATGATTCATACGGCTTTGTCACCTTTCTTGAAAGGCATTCAAAGTCCTGCGAATTATAATAATGAATTTGGCGTACCCTTGAGTATTGCACAAATTAATTCTGATCACGCATATGCGGTTCTGGAGTTGGGGGCTTCGCATCAGGGGGAAATCCGAGCTTTAGCCGAACTTTCCAGACCAGAAATAGGGGTGATCACTGGGATTGGCCCTTCCCATCTGGAGCACTTTGGCAGTCTGGATCGAACGGCAGAAGCTAAAGGAGAGCTCTTCGAACAGTTACCTGAAAATGGCTTGGCGATATTAAATGGGGACGATCCTTTTGCTTCCTGTTTAATTTCTAAGTCTTCAGCGCGTACATTGAAGATTGGGCTCAGTGAGTTGAATGATATCCGTGTGGCATCCCTCCGGCAAACAAGCGAGGGAGTTTCGTTTAAGGTAGAAGGAACTGAGTTCTTCATGCCAGTACTTGGCAAACATTTTGTCTACCCTGCTCTGTTTGCCATTGCTGTCGCGAAAGAGTTTGGATTATCAAACCAAGATCTAGTTGAAGGAATTCGTCAATTTACTACAGTTCAGGGCCGTTGTCATATCGAACAAATCGGCCCCTGGACGATCATTGATGATTCTTATAACTCGAGCCCGGTATCGATGAAAGCAGCTTGTCAGGTGATTCAGGATTGGACTGGTACGGGTAAGCGAATTGTTGTAATGGGCGACATGCTTGAATTGGGGGCTGAATCAAACAGGTATCATCAGGAAATAGGTGAGTTGATCGCTTCATCAGGAATTGATTTACTTTTCGTTTGTGGAAAACAGGCAGAAGCAGTAGCAAAAGGGGCAATTTCTGGAACTCTCTCTCAAGATCAAGTGTTACAAGCGGCAGATGTCAGTGAAATACAAAAGGAATTTTACTCTCGGTTAGAGCCGGGAGATGTTGTTTTAATAAAAGGCTCTCGTAGCATGCGAATGGAACGACTCATTGAAAGTCTCAAACAGCAGGCTACATTGAGGGAAGAAAAAATATCATGTGTCTAACATTGTGATTTCATCATGTACTTTGGGTTTGCGGGAATCCTAAGTGCGTTCGTTTCGGCGGACAAATCAGCAAAGGAAATATGTGATTCATTGGGTCGATCACTCCACTGCTGTAGCATGATGAAATCATTTCCGGGCGTCGAGATATGGGGTCTCGGCGTCCGGTCTCTCTTTTTTTTGAGAAGTTACGACAATAAGGGGTAGTGAGTCCGTGCCGGATTAATTAGACTGCTAAGTTTGAAATCGACCCTTAGATCTTTTCCTGTGAACTAGTAGGCGACGAGAAAATTACTTCATGATAATCTGGTTGTTGAAGACATTTTCTCCTTTGTTAGAACAACTTGAAGTGGTTTCAACGGGTGATTCGCGCGTCTTTCTTACTGCGCGGATTGCATTAGCCAGCATCTCTTCTTTTTTAATTGCCATACTGCTAGGCCCTATCGCAATTCGATGGCTGGAAAAACGCTTTCGCGAACGGGTCGATAGTGCTTCTGCCAGGCTTAATGAAATCCATGCCTCTAAAAATGCGACTCCGACAATGGGGGGAATTTTTATTATTGGATCCATCCTGATCTCGGCATTGCTTTGGGCGGATCTTTCAAATCGATACGTACAGTTGGGGATCTTTACAGCTACTGGTTTCGCATTATTGGGGGCTTATGATGATTGGATCAAACTCAGTACTAACCGGAATGGATTAACACCACGGCAGAAGTTGGTTGTTCAAATTGTGCTTGCCTGCTTGATAGGGACAGGAATCTGGTTTAGCAATTCCAGTTTAACTTCTGGTTTAGACTTGATTATGCCTGTGACTCGGCTCACTTTTTACCTGGGTATATTCTTTGTCCCCTGGGCAGTGTTAGTGCTGGTGGGAAGTTCCAATGCTGTGAATCTCACTGATGGCTTGGACGGGCTGGCCAGTGGTTGTATGGTTTTTGCTGGTTCCGCATTTGCCGGACTAACCTACCTGGCCGGTCATAAAGTGATGGCTGAATATGTACAAGTACCTTACATTCCTGGTGCTGGAGAAATGAGCATTATTTTGGGAGCCGCCGTCGGTGCGGTTCTTGGTTTCCTATGGTTCAATTGCTATCCGGCTCAGGTTTTCATGGGAGATACCGGTTCGCTGCCTCTGGGAGCGTTGTTGGGATTCGCGGCGCTCGTCATTCGCCAGGAGGCATTGTTAGTGATTGCTGGTGGGGTATTTGTTGCTGAAACATTAAGCGTCATCTTGCAGGTGTTCTGGTTTCGGAGAACAGGAAACCGCATACTTGCCTGTAGTCCTTTGCACAATCATTTTTTATTCAAAGGACATCATGAAATGAAAATCGTGGTTCGTTTTTGGATTTGTTCAGCATTACTGGCCATTATCGCGATTGCTAGCCTGAAGATTGCAACGTAAACCTGAAGTAGTTTGTTGATAATACGGTTTCTACCAGTCAGGAAATTCGACATGATTGGGAAAAGGCCTGTTATCACGATTCTGTCAGCTAATTCATCTGGTCACTGAATGTTTCTCAATCGTGAATTACCAAAGGGCTTACGGCTGCGGCTAAATCAGATTGAAAGTCGATTTTATTGATATCCATCCGCAAAGAGCAATGAGATATTCAACATGAAGTCGGCTTCGCTTTTATCAAATCCAGAACATGATCGCAGTCTTTTTATCTCAATGGCATGTGCGCTGTTGGGGTTGGGTGTGCTCATGGTGCACAGCGCCAGTATTACGTCCTGGCCGACTGAATTTGAGCAGGTTTACTTATCAAAGCATTTAACGTTTCTGACGATTGCCGCCATTGTTGCTTCGATTGCTTCTTATCTGCCCGCTCGTTTCTGGTATGATCGGGCCCCCCTTCTCTTTTGGGTCACAGTTGCGTTGTTAGCACTCGTGCTTGTGCCGGGAATTGGGACGCGCGTGAATGGTGCACAACGCTGGCTGAGATTTGGACCGATCTCACTGCAACCTTCTGAACTTGCTAAAATTGCGCTGCCCCTTCTGACTGTACGCCTTATGGTTCAGCGCAGGAGAGTTCTAAAGCATTGGATTAAAGGCACGGTCTTTTTACTGGTTCCTCTCGCAATTGTTATACCGCTTGTGTTGAAACAACCCGATTTGGGAACTTCACTTTTCCTGGTTGGTGGCGTCACAATCGCGTTATTTTTGGGAGGGTGGCCTCTGCGCAACTTTGTTGTGGGAGGGCTGTGTGCTATTCCCGTATTGGGAGTCTTAGTCGCATTGCGTCCCTATCAGTTAAAACGTATCAGTGGATTTCTTGATACCTGGACCAATTGGCAATCGGCTCCCTATCAAGTCAAACAGTCTCTCATGGCTTTAGGAACCGGTGGAGTGACTGGATCTGGTTTAGGGAAAGGTGCTCAAAAATTGAGCTTCCTACCAGAAGCCAACACTGATTTTGTGTTTTCGGTAGCAGGTGAAGAGCTTGGTTTGATTGGAACACTTGGGATTGTCGGACTTTGGTTAGGATTGTTTCTTGCTGGTTACAATATTTTAAGGTCACAAAATCAGAAATCATTTGCTTATGTTGTGGGATTCACACTGTTACTACAGTTAGTTTTGCAGGCGATTATCAATGTTTCGGTTGTGACAGCCATGGTACCTCCAAAAGGAATATCGCATCCTTTGATTAGTTATGGCGGAACGAATTTGATGGTGAGCCTGCTCTCTTTGGGTATTATTGTCAGCTTGACGCGATCAACTGGGGAAGATGAGTTACTCATCGATACCATCAGTGAAGATGAAGACAGCTCATTGTCAGCAGAGGCAGCGATCTCAGAACTCGCCATGATATCGCCAATCTATGAGGCTGAAGAGTCCGAAGATGAAGAGTCCGAAGACGAAGAGTCCGAAGATGAAGAGTACGAAGACGAAGAGTACGAAGACGAAGAGTACGAAGACGAAGAGTCCGAAGACGAAGAGTCCGAAGATGAAGAGTCCGAAGATGAAGAGTCCGAAGATGAAGAGTCCGAAGATGAAGAGTCCGAAGATGAAGAGTCCGAAGATGAAGAGTCCGAAGATGAAGAGTCCGAAGATGAAGAGTACGAAGATGAAGAGTACGAAGATGAAGAGTACGAAGATGAAGAGTCCGAAGATGAAGAGTCCGAAGACGAAGAGTACGAAGACGAAGAGTACGAAGACGAAGAGTACGAAGACGAAGAGTACGAAGATGAAGAGTACGAAGATGAAGAGGAGGCTTGACTGGGAAACTAAGTGGAATTCCTCTATGCTGTCACTTTCAATCAGTCTTTGAACTTTAAAAGTATCTTCAGCAGTGATTCCTCAGTACCATGGCCGAAACCATTTCAGATACGAAATCGATCGTTTTTGCAGGTGGCGGAACAGGCGGTCATTTGCTTCCGGGAATTGCTGTCGCTGAGCAGTTGGTTGCTCTCGGCCAATGTCGAATTACGTTTGTTGGTTCCAATCGATCAGTCGAGCAACAAATCATTAAAAGTTCTGGATACCAGCATCTTCCCCTACCTTCTTCCTCAACGAGTGATTTAAAACGAGCTCCCTTTCGTTTTCTGTGGAATAATAGCCGTGCGTTCTTTCGGACGCGTCGTTTCTTAATACGAGAAAAGCCGGCAGTCGTGATTGGCTTGGGAGGTTTTGCCAGTGTACCAGTTGTATTGGCAGCATCGCGTCTCAAGATTCCCATTGTCTTACTGGAGCAGAATACCGTACCAGGAAGAGCCAATCGATTTTTATTTCCACTTTCAAACCTGGTTTGTACCTCTTTTGCAGAGACGCCATTTGAAATCAAAATGACTCGAAAAACTGTGATTCCTGAGATTGTATTTACTGGAAATCCAATCAGAAAGGAAATTGTTCAAGCAGTTTCCCAGAAAGAAAAAAGTACAACACCATCTGATAAAACTTCGATTCTGGTCTTAGGAGGCAGTCAGGGAGCCACTGCGGTCAATGCTGCAGTAATCTCAATGTTGGAAGAGTATTTGGACAAGATAAGCGGTCCACTTCATATGGTTCATCAAACAGGCATACTTGATTTTTCAAATATTGAGCAAAAATATGAGCTGTTGCGAGAGAGGCATCCAAATCTCAAAGTCACGGTTCAGCCCTTCTTTAATGACCTGAAAAACTGGTATCTGCAAGCTGACCTGGTAATCTCCCGAGCAGGAGCAACCACACTTGCAGAATTGGCAAGTGTGGGGTGTCCTACGGTCCTTATTCCCTTTCCGGGTTCCATTGGGGATCATCAGCTCAAAAACGCTCGATTTTATGCAGACCGGGGTGCAGCGACTATCGCATTGCAGTCTAAGGAATCTGATAGCACTGTCAGATTGCTGGGAGAGACGATAACTGCTTTACTGGAGGAGGATGAACGTAGAAGACAAATGAGGCAGTCGATGCAGGAAATCTCAATTCCAGGTGCTGCACGGCATGTTGCGGACGAGGTGATAAAATTGATTGCCAGGTAATGTGTTTATTTGTTCATTTTTTTGTTCTGAGAAAGAACTAAGACTAAATCAACGTGTCTCCTAACAGAGAAAACCGAACTTTCGATGCGGTTTTCAATGTTTTATGGAATCCGAAAACGCTAATGATTCACGAAGACGAGGCCATTTGTTACCTTTTCTAGGTTCGTTAACTTAGTCGAATGAGCTGTATGTTAATTGTTATCAGGGACACTCTGGTTGTCCCGCTGTTAAAACGAGTTTTTTTAAAAAAAAGAAACGGAGAAGAAACGTGTCACTGATTGTCCAGAAATTTGGTGGAACAAGTGTAGCCGATACTAGCAAGATTCAAGCTGCGGCTCAGCGTGCCACTGACATGCATCAGGCAGGACATCAGGTGGTCATGGTCGTGAGTGCGCGCGGAAAGAAGACCGACGAGCTTGTCAGGCTAGCCGCTGAAATTACAGATGACCCTACTCCGCGTGAAATGGACATGCTACTTTCGACTGGCGAACAGGAATCTGTCGCATTAATGGCTATGGCGATTCACAAGCTCGGAGGAGAAGCAATTAGTCTGACTGGCTCACAAATTGGTGTCGTGACTGATTCCTCACATACGAAGGCGCGAATTATCTCGATTTCGACAGATAGAATGCGAACAGCACTCAACGAAGGTAAGATTGTCATTGCCGCCGGTTTTCAGGGAAGAGATAAAGATTGGAACATTACCACGCTCGGGCGAGGTGGAAGTGATACAACGGCAACAGCGTTAGCCGCTGTGCTGGATGCTGATATGTGTGAGATCTATACTGATGTTGAAGGAGTTTTCACAACAGACCCGCGCATTGTCCCAGAAGCTCACAAAGTGGACAGCATTTCGTACGACGAAATGCTCGAACTGGCAAGTTTGGGAGCTGGGGTGATGCATTCACGGTCTATCGAATTTGCTAAAAAATATAAAGTCCCATTGAAGGTACGCCCCTCATTCTCAGACTGTGAGGGAACTTTGATCGCTATCCAACCACTTGCAGAGGCACCAGTAGTCACAGGAATTGCTTTTGTTCGAGATGAAGTCAGAGTCAGTTTGACCGACATTCCTGATGAGCCTGGTATCATGAGCAGTATTTTTACCCGCATGGCAGAACGGAAGATCAGTCTGGACATGATCGTTCAGGATGTGGGAACAGGTGGAGTGGCTCGTGTATCTTTTACCGTTCCTCAGTCCGATCTGGCTGAAACCCTGACTGCTGCCAGTGAAGCGATTGATGTAATCGGTGCAGGAAAGATTCAACATGGGACAAACCTTTCTAAGGTTTCGATTGTTGGTAGCGGAATGCGGAATAATTATGGTGTAGCTAGTCGTATGTTCTCAATCCTGGCCGATGCCGACATTAATGTTGGCATGATTACCACCAGCGAAATTAAAGTGACCGTTCTCGTAGATCGAAACCAGTGTGAAGAAGCAGTACAAGTCATTCATAACGGCTTTGAGCTTAATCGCCTCCCAAGTTATGAATTTGCTACTAACGAGAAGCAATCAGATGATTCTGATACTGAAATACAAGTACAAAAAATGTCGCAGTTAGAGCAGGAAATCATCGATCAGTTAGCCAATATGGAAGATATCGTCGTCAGCGAGGTATTACTTGATCAAAGTCAGTCTCGCGTGACGGTCAGAAATTTACCAGATAGTCCAGGGATCTGCTCAAGACTGTTTTCTGTTGTGGCCGAGGGAGGCGTGTCTGTCGATATGATCGTGCAGAATATGGGTGAGGAAGAGCAGGCACACTTGTCATTTACAGTTCCTAGAACCTCTTTGGAAAAAAGCCTGGAATTGGTAGAGCCTCTACTTTCTGAATGGGGTGAGGCAGAAGTCAGCCATGAAGCGGAAATTGCGAAGCTTTCTGTTGTTGGGATTGGACTTCGCAGTCATACGGGCGTGGGACAATCCATGTTTTATGCACTGGCAGAATCTAATATCAATATTCAGATGATTAACACCAGCGAAACCCGCATTAGCGCAGTTGTCGATCTTAAGCATGGTGAAAAGGCTTATGAGGGACTGTTAAAAAAATTCAAATTGACATAACTCCCTGATGCGTCAACAGTGATGCTAGTCTGTTTCTACTGAAAGTGCTGTTTGCAAGAGCTGAGGAAGCTGTGCAGAAAATTGACTGCGTGGCAATACTTGAGTACACCCTGCTGCTTTAGCTTTTTCAAGACCCTCTGTATCCACATGTGGTCCGAACGCAATGCTGACCACATTTGAATAACGATCATGAATTGATGCAAGTTGTTGCCAGTTCAGGTCAGGCTGGTTGAGATCTACCAGTAGTAGTTGTCTTGTTCCTTCAATAATCGATTCTGAAGCCCTTTTAGCACTGAGGACAGTACAAAACGAGAGATCCAGATGTTTTGCAACTCCTGTGATCTTGCTTAGAAAAAGCATGTCTGAGCAAAGAATGACAATTTGAGGTGTTTGCGTGGGTTCATTCATTTTTTAACGTGAAATCTTTATACGATTGATCGGTGAAAATGAACATGCTGCCATTCATCATTCTGTTTTTGCCAAATACGTGTTTCTTCAAAAGCAGAACTTGAATCAAGGCCATGCTCATCGATGGCCTGGACGATTCGAACGAAGGTTACGAGTGCAACGTCACCCATAATGGAAACCATGGGGGAACTGATTGTGGATTGCCTCGGTCTCCCCGTAGGGTTCATCTCAAAGTAAAAACGGTGAAAATCCATTCCGGAAATTAAATGCCCTTCCGATTCTGGTTCAAACGATGTCAATTCTTCATCACAAAGGGCGGTATAAGTATTCCAGTCTTTGTGATCAATGGCATCAAGTAATTGTTTATTTAATTTCAAGAGCTGTTGAACATCATTATCTGACATGAATGAATCCCGTTAAAAAAAGATTAAGTTGTGTCAATCTTGTTCCATATTGTCGGTCAGGTCAATTTCGGGAAATTGAATTGTCTTTTTGTTTTCCTCTGTCTGATCATCGGGAGAATAATCTTCAATCGTAACAGTGTCCTTCGGTTTCTTCTGATCTGGATGCGTGTGATTTTCGGGGAGTGAAATTTCCGCAGGTGAATCGATGGGAACAACGTCATCAGAAACTGAAACGAGTGGATTATCTGAAGTAAGTTCATCAAGACTATTTAAATGAATTGTTGATCCTACTTCAAGGAATTCCTGTGAATCATACTCAATCCGAAAACTTACATCGGCGATGGACAGTAGACTGCCCGAAGACAATTTAGTGTCACGTTTGGGGGTGAGTTTTTTTCCGTCTATAAAGGTACCATTTGAACTGCCCAGGTCATGCAGTAAAGCAACTGAATCAGTCAGAAAAATTTTACAGTGATAACGACTGACTAGATCGGAATTTAGCTTCAAATCACAATCAGATGCTCTCCCAATAAGCGTGTTTTTTGTGAGTGTGATTGGTTTGGTTTTTTTTGAGGGATTTTGGACGTTCAGTCGAATTTTCATGACTCAGCCACAAGTAAGAAAACCCGCCGAAGATAAAGACTTCGGCGGGAAATGTGATCATTTCTCGTATTGAATTATAGGGACTGGGTGGCTGGAAGTCTATGCGGCTGCTGAATCATCCGTGGGGAATAACTGTTCTGTTCCCTGGATAACTTCAGGTGTGACAACATATTTTTTACCTGGTTCCTGTTCGGGAAGCTCAAACATAATATCGAACATTGCCTGTTCGATAACACTACGTAAACCACGAGCCCCTGTATTCTTCTTTTGAGCAATACATGCGATTTCATGAAGAGCCGCATCAGTGAATTCGAGTTTTGCATTTTCCATCTCAAAGAATTTATGGAACTGCTTCACGAGTGAGTTTTTAGGCTCAGTTAATACCTTAACCAGATCATCCTCGCCAAGTTGGGCCAATGATGATAGTACGGGAAGACGTCCAAGAAGTTCTGGTATCAGCCCGAACTCTAAGACATCATCGACTGATGCGTGAGCAAGTAATTCGTTTTTCGTTTTTTCTTGCTCTTTCTGTTGGCCAGACTGACCAAAGCCGATCGTTTTTCGACCAAGACGTTTACCTACAATATCTTCCAGGCCTACAAACGTCCCGCCACAGATAAAGAGAATATTGGTCGTGTCTAATTGAATATATTGCTGCTCTGGGTGTTTACGTCCTCCTTGTGGAGGAACGTTGGCAACTGTTCCTTCCAGCATCTTAAGTAAAGCCTGCTGGACCCCTTCACCTGAAACATCGCGTGTAATCGAGACGTTCTGACTCGTTTTTCCGATCTTATCGATCTCGTCGATGAACAGAATTCCTCTTTGTGCCGCTTCAACATCAAAGTCAGCAGCATGTAATAATTTCAATAAAAGGTTTTCGACATCTTCACCAACATAGCCAGCTTCCGTAAGGGTTGTTGCATCTCCGATCGCAAAGGGAACTTGGAGATAACGCGCCAAGCTTTTTGCCAGCAATGTCTTCCCGGATCCTGTTGGTCCAATCAGGAGGATATTGGATTTATCAAGTTCGACTTCCGAACTATCATCTTCGGCATGCATGAGTCTTTTATAATGATTGTGCACAGCAACAGCCATGATTTTTTTGGCTCGTTCCTGACCAATGACGTAATCATTCAGGTGAGTTACAATTTCGCGAGGTGTAGGAACATTCTTAAAGAGTTTCTTTGTAGTTCCTCTACGTCGATGCTCTTGTTCCAGTATTGATTGACATACTTCAATACATTCTCCGCAGATGTACGCGTTGTCAGGACCCTCTACTAAGGGGCCAACTTCGCGATAACTTTTTCTACAAAAAGAACAATTTGCATTTTTCTTCCCAGAAGAATTACGTTTTCCAGAGGTGATATCTCGTCCGGTGGGCATAGCTTCCCTTCAACGGTGTCATCTAAATAATGGCGTTCAACGTCCAGTGAGTTTTGATTCTGCCTCCGTGCAAATCACTTGATATGTAAAAAAACTTGCGACATGAATCTAAAGGTTGAATCTACTTTAATTTAACAAGAGGCAATTGAGTAAATTTACGATCATTTGATAATCAATTAAGAATAATAAGATTCTAACAGTCCAAATTTTCTAATCGGACTAATCAGTTTGATCAGTAGCTTCATTTTCTTTGAGACCTTTATCGGGCAGGTCAGTAAGCCGTTTTTTGATGGATCGGAATTCGTCGTCGGTGAGGTCACCTTCTCGGCGCATTTCTGAGAATTGTAGAAGTAATTCAGATGTATCAACATGACGATCCTCATTTTCCCGAAAACGCCCTACGATCCTTACGGTCAACCAAATCAAAAAACTGATAATGAAAGCCGCTAAAATCCACCCAAGAACCTGACCTTCAAAGAGTTCCTTGAATAGCTTTTGTTTTCCTGATAAATTTCCTAGAGTTAAATTAAGCTGAATCACTTTAAAGTGAGCAGAAAGTATTTTCTCCCTGCCTTTCCTAATACGAATCCCTAAATTGTTTCGCTACGAAAACAATCCTCTTTTGAACTTACCCCACTGTTGATCCCAATCTCATTTCTGGCATATCGTTAATTATTGGGTACAGTCAAGTTTGAGGCAAGTCCTCCTGAATATTAAAGACTTGTATTAGTATACGGGAATATTTAGCATATCTCGCGCCAAAAATTCGTAAAATATGATGTAATACAAAGATTGCCAGCATCTGATTTGGTGTTGACATAATAAATTATTTTTGCATGGGATACGGTAAAAACAACTGGATTCCGTTGAAAATCACTTAAATCAAGTTCGTTGATGAGTGATCATCTCACAGAAAATAGAAAAAATGTGAATTGGTTTCATATTAGCGAGAAATGTACTTTCGGACCCTGAAAAAAGTAAAGCTTACATTGTTGATGTTACCGAAGCACAAAATCGGACTATTAATTTAATTAGCTGATTCATAACAGACTGACAGAATTGACATGCAAGTAGTAGCATACCTTGCATCCCCGACTGCTCATTTTTATGATCGATTCTTGAACTACCATGATTCATGCCTTCTGAGTAGAGTTTGTGACAATCGAACCAGCAGCATACGCTCAATTTTACTGAGGATTTTGGATGGACTTTAATAAACGTCTTCAGCATGCCATCAATAAAGGGCGTGCAGCCAAAGATGAAGAATTACAACAAGAAGTCGGCAAGAAGATGACGGAAGAAGAATTTCGGAATCTGCATTTGAAATACCGACTGGAACTAACAGACCACATTGATGATTGTCTGAAGAAACTAACCGATCATTTTCCCGGATTCCAATTTAAAACACTAATGGAAGAAGATGGCTGGGGATCAAGAATCACTCGTGATGATGTCAGCATCGGATCGAAGCAAAGGGCGCAAAGTCTTTATAGCCGTTTGGAAATGGTAGTCAGACCATTTACGGATACTCATATCATTGAATTGGTTGCTAAGGCAACAATCCGAAATAAAGAGACTTATAATCGTTCTCATTATCAATTCATCGCTGAAGTTGATATGCAGTCATTTCAGGACTTGGTGGACTTATGGATCTTAGAGTTTGCTGAGCAATTTTCCTTTCAAACATAACTGATTAATATCGACGTTTTCGTTAATAAAAAAAGGTAAGCATTTTATGAGTCGACACACGGCTTTCTCTCAGGTTATTGATCGTGGTGCCGTTGCCATTATTCGTGCAAAATCAGGTGAGTTACTGGTTGATGTCTCAAAAGCAGTCTATGCTGGTGGTTTGGATGTGATCGAAGTAACTTTTACGGTGCCCGGAGTTCTCGATATTCTGTCTCAGGTGAAGCAGGAGTTAGGAGACCGGATTCTCTTAGGTGCAGGGACTGTGCTTGATTCAGAGACAGCTCGTGCTGCAATTCTTGCCGGAGCGGAGTTTATTGTAACTCCTACAGTTAACACTGATGTCATTGAGTTATGTAATCGTTACGACAAATTGATTATGACAGGGGCTTTAACTCCGACAGAAGCACTCACTGCCTGGGAAGCGGGTGCTGACATTATTAAAATCTTTCCGGCGTTTGTGGGGGGGCCTGAATATCTCAAAGCATTACATGGTCCTCTGCCACAAATTCCACTGATGCCTACTGGAGGAGTCGATTTAGAAACAATACCGGCCTATCTCCAGGCAGGAGCATGTGCAGTTGGTTTAGGAAGTTCCCTTGTCACAAAACAGATGGTTGAAGCAGGAGACCTGGAGGGAATTCAGAATTTAACTACTGAATACATGAATAAGATCAAAGAGATACGCAAAATCTAGTCGGTAAATACTATCTTGTGTGATGCTGACATTTATTAGGTTGTGTATTTCTTCGTAAATGTATTTATAGATGGTGTTTATTGTTCTAAGTATTAGACATTCAGTAGAAACTGCTAAAGAACTTGTATTCTGCTGAATCGTTTGTGTCATCTTGACCTTGCTGTTACTCAATACAGGGAAAATTACCTCCAACTACCCTACTGATTTAACCAGAAAGATCCTCTCAAGTCATAAGAACTCATTTGACGATATGCCTAGATAGTCGATATTCCGTTTACTCGCCCGAGTTCCGGCTTATGGGAGTGCAGGCTCTCGTATCCGTTCGCATTGGCTATTGACTGATTTCCAACTTCTCAGGAGGGGCTCCAAGCCTGGATCATTTTATTATTTATGTTGTCCAGGTAGGGAGGTGTTTTGGCATGAGACGAGTGACATTACTGGCGGTCAGTTGCTGGGTCTATGGATTTTTTCCTTTTATAACCCAGGCAGCAGCAGTTTCTTCCACGCCCGTCTATACCAGTAAGACTCAGTTTCGAATTCCCTACCACTATGATCAAGCTGAGATAGAACGCTTGGGGGCTCGAGAAATCCGGCTCTATGTTTCTACCGATCGGGGGGTGACTTGGAATCATATGAAATCCGTAGCGCCTACCGCTCGAAAGTTTCCATTCGAGGCGACTCAGGATGGAGAATACTGGTTTTCAGTCAGAACTCTGGATTCCAATAATCAGCTTCATCCTTCAGGGAGAGTTTTTGAACCAGGATTACGTGTTGTAATCGATACCACGCCTCCCCAGTTAGATTTGGATTTGAGGCAGGTTTCTCCCGGAAAAGTACAACTCGTTTGGAACGCAACCGATAAATATCTTGATCCAACAAAACTGGTTCTCGAATATGCTCAAAATGGCAGTCAGAACTGGCAACGTGTGATTGTGGCTCCGCATAGTAAAGGTCAAACAACCTGGTCTATTTCCCAAGGCGGTGTGGTCGCGGTGAGGGGATCAATCAAAGACAGGGCTGCAAATGTAGGGACCAGTCAAAAACAGATCCGTGTAGTAGCTGCTGCGAGCCGTACAGTACCAAAACCTAAACAAGATGTGCCTGATTTTAATCAACCAATTGCCCAGGGTAGTTCAGGATTTTCGAAACCAGAAGCGTTGACTCCCTATTCTGATGTGCCCCAGCCATTACAGACGAGCCAGCCGGATTCGTTTGAGAATCAAACGCCACTTGCAAATCAACAACTTCCCAATGTCTTTCCTAAAAATGATGGATCGACTGAACCATCACTTGGAGGGCAGTCAATTCCTGACCAGATCAAAGGACAATATGTCGCCGATGATCCGGAGAAACGACCGCTGTATGCTAAAAATCGATATCCCGTAAAAGAGAAGAAATGGTCTTCTGAACGAAAGCAGATAGTGAACGCTACAAATTTTCAGATCGGTTTTCAAATTGATGAAGTAGGACCTTCCGGAGTGGGGGCAGTGGAACTTTATATTACAGAAGATAATGGTCTAAAGTGGTATAAGTATGGAGAAGATCCCGACAAGAAGAGCCCATTTCTTGTGGAGGTTCCTCATGACGGAGTTTATGGATTTGCGCTGCGTGTTCGCAGTGGTGTCGGACTGGCAGATGCCCTACCCAAGTCCGGTGAAAAGCCCGATGTTGTGGTTGCCGTTGATCGAACTGCCCCCACAATCAAATTAAATCCAGTAAAACAGGGACTGGGTGGGGAAGGAAACAAAGTAACCATTTCCTGGACAGTAAACGAATTGAATCCGGCCGAAAAACCGATCTCTATCAATTTTTCTACTCAACCACAGGGACCATGGGAGCCCATTGTAGAATGGCAGGAAGATTTAGGACGGTTTACCTGGTCTGTTAAGCAAGGTAATCCATCCAAGTTTTATCTACAGGTCGTTGCACGCGATGCAGCCGGAAATCTCTCCGAAGTAGTTACACCTCAACCCATCATTGTTGACTTAACGAAGCCCTCAGGACGAATTGTTGATGTCGAAGTGATGAGCAGTAAAGCCCCCTATTAATTCAGACTGATTTGGTTTAGCATTAAAAGCTGGTAATGCTTATGACTGCTGTTCGGAATTCTTCTCAGTAGTTGGTTCTGATGTGGGCACTTCAAATTTAGGCGCGGTAAATTCCTCTGAATGTTCCTCAGGCGTAGGTCGAGGTGTTTCTGTCTGTGATTGTGAGTAAGAGGCTTGATTTACCTCATCTTCAATTCCGCTGACGCCTTTCTTAAATTCCACAATCCCCTTCCCCAGGCTACGTGCCACTTCCGGTAAGCGTTTACCGAATAAGAGAAGCGCAATAATTCCGACGATGATCATCTCATATCCACCGGGCATTCCAAAAATCGCAGGAACGGTAGTTATGTGTGTGATAGTTTGAAACATTGTTTCACCTCTTTTTATAATAAGGTTTCAGGGATTTCTTTACCAAAAAGATCGAGCCCTTTGAGCCTTGTTTCTTTTCCAATGCGATTAATAAGAGTTCAGTGTCATTATCATTCTGTTTGATATTTTAGCTTGACTGATTGTCCTGTTCAGAGTCTGGGGCCTCCATTTTAGAAGGTTTTTCATCTTCTTCTGAAACTTCCCGTGCACCTTTTTTGAACTCTACGATGCTTTTTCCGAGAGAATTCATAGCTCCAGGTAAACGCTTACCAAACAGGAGCAAGATGATTCCTAAAATGATCGTAATTTCAATCCAGCCAGGAAAGCCAAACATACTAATTATCCCATTAACTATGGTGAAATCATCGAGTATTGACATCTACTCGAGCAACCAGGTTTTTTCAGTGAAATGGTAATTGACAAAGACGTCACCGATAAAATGAATACCAGATAAATGGGATATTCCTGAAAAGGTATGCTCTGCCGATGCTGAGGAATAGATCAAAAGGAATGTTGTCATTCCTGTCTGATAGTCCCTGCGAAAATATATCTCGAAGGAAATCCCATGGATGGATATCCACTCGGTTTGCCCGCAGGAGTCGCAGGAGGATTGAGCGGTAAGTACATAAATCATAACCGCGCAAACGTGGCTGTCAACAGAATTTAGCTATGCAATTCCTGTGATTTGTCATTCTGAACAGCAATCATTGAAAAAAACGGAAGTATTTCCGCATTAAGACTCTCAAAATATCTGAATTCTCGCTTGAACTTAACCTGTTGTGGCATCTAGGGATGTTTTCTGCAGCAGGAGTTGCATTTCGATCCATTGAATATTTTGAGCCAAGTCGTTCAGTTCCAAATTCTGATTTGATTCACATTCAGCACAACAATCAACAAAGGAATTGAGAGACCAGCGTTCACTTTGCAATAACTGGTTTTTCCAGTTAGCAACAGCCGGGCTATGGAACTGATCAAACAGAGGCTCTACAGCTTCAGGTAAGACCACATGTAAGGGGTGATGACCCACAGCCCTGCTCCAATACTTAGCATTGGAGTAATCGGGTTCACGACGGTGCATTATGTGATGCCAATAATCTCCCGAGCGGTGTGGACCCTCGTGCTCAACTGATTGTGAGAGCTGATGACTTTCCTCAAGATAGTCGTGGATGCAGAGTAATCCAGCTTTCAGAGCGATTGCGTCCGCTTGAGAAGAAACCGACGGCAAGTCCTGAGCAGGTTGATAATCGCGTATCAAATGAAGCAACCAGTCGCGATCATGACCAGGATAATCTGGAGCTAACTGAGGTAAAGGAATTTGTAACTTTCTACCTACATTGAGAGCTGGGGCAGCAATCAGCTGATTTTTAATTCCTGCTTCCGCCATGAGAATCAATGAATGCCAAAGAAGGTCTTCAGAGTTGGGTATTTCTTTCAAACTTAAAAATGTCGATTTATGTATCAGCACGATTGCGTGCTGAAAAGGATTCATAGCAAGAAGCACTGCTATTGGAGAGAGAATTTCATATGATTGTGTAAAAAGTTCTGCAGAACTGAAAGGAAGAAAGCAGGCTCCTGTCTGATCTCTTTTTAACTCAAAGTTTTTGATCTGATTGAGTTGGGTCTGATCAATTAACTCTGGTCGCTCTATAAATCCGACATATTCTGAAGAGGTTTCTTCAAAGAGGGAAACGGTCTCATCCGGTTGAAGGCTTTCGAGAGTTTGATTTTCGAGTTTATTACAATTGTAATCAGAGAGTTTATTCAAGCTATCAGACAGATGGCTGTTATTTCCGAGCAGATAAAATTGGGTACGGGCTGTCATTGGTATCAAACTTCAGTGAATCAAAATTGAGGCTTTATGAGGACGCGATCATTTCGTCTTTTCTAAAGTACCTGATTTTCATTTCAGCAGAAAGTCATTTTTAAACATTGATACCAAATAGGAGTCATTCTTTGTGAAAACAACAGAGTTGCCCATTTTCCAATGAGACAATCATTCTTCCTTCGGAATCGATCGCAGTTCCCCCCTTCACTGCCAAAGCTGGTAGCTTGTGGGTCCAGAGATCTGTACCTTCATTAATATTGATGGCTGTCAGGAAAGGTGAGTCTGGTTTTGAATCCGGATGACCAGCTACCAGGATTGTTTCAGGAGAGACAATAAAACTGGTAAAACGGCGTTGTTTCTGATCTTCCCAGAGATTTTTACGTTTGTAAGCTTGCCCTGTTCGTCGAGCACGCATACTTAACCAGCGAGCTGCTTCTTTTTTCGCTTTGGGGGCACCAGGGGGAAGAGCTTCTTTTAAGGTAAGATTGGTAAAAACACTCCCTTCATAACTGGCGTCATGGACCAGTTCCCGTCGGTCTTTTAACATGTGTTCAATCGACAGGTATTTACCGTAACCAGGGTAGTAGGGATAAAATGCAGTTCGATACTGTGATCGAACTTCAGTACTGGGAGAATTGAGACACGTTAATGTTTTCAGGTCATAACGGGCTGTTTCATAGACGCCCCCTGCCAGGAACCTGAGTTCATCTTCCTCGATGTATAAGCTTCCCTGCAGACTGATCCCACTATTTACTTCTTGTGATAATGCACCTGAGGAATTATTTTCCTGTTTCAATTCACCAGTAATTGAATTTAAAGCAACGACATGCGTGCCATCAAAATGCGCAATTCCTGCTACAGCGTAAACCGTATCGTCTTGAACGACGACGCCACCAGCAACAGGCCAGGTTGAAATCAATTTACCATAAACAGGAATCAGCCGTTGATGCGGTGCCACTCGAAAAGACCAGAGAGGTTTTCCTGTTTTCGCTTCATATGCATAAACTCGCCCATCAGCTGAACCAACAAAAAGGCGGTGGTTGTTGACGGTCGGTGGATAATAAATAGCGCCTCCGGTATATCGTTTCCAGATCAGTTTACCCTGCATATCAAATGCACTGATAACGCCATTCCGGTCGCCCACAAAAATCATCTCTCCTGCGACAGTAGGGGCCGTAGGTAATGAGGACTTTGTTACTTGTGCTGTCCAGGCAAGTTTTGATTTCTTCGGAATAGGAGCTTTCGTCGTGGAAGATTGCCGATTGTCACCACGAAAAACAGGCCAGTCATCATTGTGGACTGATAGCGGTTCGACATCTGACAGTTCACTTGTATAAGTCACTCTTCGTGGAGGAGTTTGAGTGGATGGCGCAGAGGAATTCTTTTCAGGACCCAAGCAAATGTGTCCATAAAGAGACAACTGGCAACCGCACATCCAGGGACCCCAGTATAACAGGCCATTAGAAACGATGACTCCATCCTGACAGGGAGGCCGCATAGGGGCAATATGTTGGGCAGTATGTGAGTCCGTTTCCAGGCGAACAGTTCCTCCACTAGTACGGAAAAAGATGCTGTCGACACTTCCTGTAGCTCGAGTACAAGCCCGGCGGGTTGGTAATGAAGCGATTTTCTCTCCGGTTGCATAGTCTAGTTTCATACCTGTTTCTTTAGGACCAGCAGCGTAAATGCCGTCGTCACGCAAAACTAATTGGAGATTTCCATGCTCTTTTTCCCACAACCAATAACCATCAGCGGCGGATGCTGTTACGAGATGTAATCGCTGTGGTCCTGCAAAAAACAGATAGTCGTCACTGCATTTCAAGTAGGTGGTCGTTGCGTAGCCTGTGACATAATGTTGCGCTTTTTGATTTGAGCCAATTGAAGCCAACAGCTTTTTATCATCATTTTTCCAGACTTGTTTTCCATTTTTGATGTTGAGACAGGCTAGAAATTTGTCTGGACAGTAGTAATAAATATTGTCATTTTTCATACAGACGCCGCGGCTGTCGATATAGTCTTTTTCACGAATATGCCAAAGAACTTTTTTGTTGGCTGGATTGATGGCAACAAAAGTGCGACCAAAACCAAACGCGTTTTTAGGGTTTGAATAATCATGCCCTTTCCACATCCCCCAAGGCCAGTGTCCTAATCCACGTCTAGCAGATTTTTTAGTGTCTACCTGAACCTCTTTATTGCCAATCAATGCATACAGTGTACCATCCTGCATACCCATCCATTTCCAGACAGGACCATCGGCCATCTTCTCATCAATGACGATTTCATCTCGGATCTTTCCCGTTTCACTATCAATGATTTTACAGGATTCATTATCAGCCATATACAAGGCATCTTCGGTTCCGATCATAGTATTACGGTGAATCATGAAACCTTCTGGCAGCTTACGTTTCCAGAGAATGGTTCCATTGTAGGCATTGATGCACATTAAAGTGTTTAAGATGGCGTTTTGATTTTGTTTATGCGCAATGTGTCCGAATGCTTTATAAACTTTTCCTCCGGCTGCAACGGATATTTCAGGCATTGGCGAAAATTTGGGATTTGCCAGAAATTGGGTGCGGTAAGGAGATCGCGCATTTTGATCAGTCGATTGAGGGTTGTTATCGGGACGATGATAGGGGTGATCCCAATAATCATTTCCTTTGGGAACTGGCTTTGTTATTTTGGAGTCCGATAAAAAAGCGATCCCCTGAGGTCGTAAGACACGTAAGAGTTCAGTCTTAGAGTCCCAATTTCCCGCGGTTTTTTGTACGAAAATCACATCAGCCAGATTACTGGCCAGAGCAATGGCATTCTTCGTTCCCCGATCAGCAAAAATACGTTGACCTAATAGTCCCACTTCATCTGACAAGCGGCGGACTTGCGCCACTTCTGCTTGTGACTCTGACTGAAAATAAACTTGTAAATTGGTATTCTGAACTAATTCGACAACGAAGGACGCTTTATCTGCCTGAGGTAGTCCCAGAACGACACACAGTCCTTTATTCGATTTCAATTTTTTGAGAGAGGCATCAGTATCGGAGGAAACGGTATGCTTATTTTTCGGGGTTTGTGCCAGGAGTGGAGTATGAATCACTAAACACAAACAGTAGATGAGAAACAGTGTGTATGTTTTGTTTCGATTCATCATTTGATTCCTCTGCAGGTCTTGTGGAGTAATAAGCTGTGAGAATCATTTCTATTTAGAGTTGGAATCTCAGATCCAATGACGTTGATATGTTTTTTATCATCTCAGTATTGAATTCAAACATCAAACAGAATTATTTAAAAACCAGTATTCTTATGTGAGTTTATCAAATGTAATTTATGAAGCAAATCATGCGAGCTTTTCTATATTGAATTGATAGGCTAATGATTGAAATCGGAGGAGTGTGTTGTTGATGTGTACGAATGGTTCGTATTGCGTTCAGAATCTTTACCAACTTGAGAAAAATGCGATTAATCGACTGGTTATAATTTTCAAATCTTTGAACAATGAGTGCAGAATAATCCTCTAATCAAGATTAAACATTGATTTCAAAGATCAATCTTGGAATAGGTGTAAAAGTTTGGGTAAAAACAAGGGGACCTGTTTGACGCTCAAACAACGAATCGTTTCGACTGGTGATCAATTCTAATCACTGGCGGTATTCACGTATGGATCACATCTTACCCGATTATTTTGTCAGTGAAGCAACATGGTTCTATTTATCCTTGTTGCTGTCGATCGCGGTCTTTTTCCGATTTGATCGTATCCTGTCCTTGCGCAATTTAGACTTATTGTTGTTGCTTTCGATTTCTCCAGGTCTGTTGTTTGTCGGTACCAATCCTATATTGGGGAATGTCTGGTTGTTTGTGGGAACCGGGTTATTTGTGGTTCGGATGAGTGTTGATTGTTTTTTTCAACGCAGGCCGCGTGGTGAACAGAATCTGAATAGTTTCGGAATGGCTTTTCTGTGTATTTCAATATTCACCTTTTTGATGATTCGCGTCTTTACGGAAATCCCTGCACCGGAAACCATTCAAACCGTAAAGCAGGCAGATAATTTATTGAGTATGCAAGATGTCACAAAAACTCAAATACAAAAAACTCCTGAAGCCGGGCCAACTGCTCGTTTATTAGCGACGCCTGTTGTTCCACTTTCAACTGCCATGGTTAACGGACTGGATGCATCCACTTTGGCAGCACGCATTATGGCGTTTCTGGCGCATGCCTTTGTCGTGGTGGGATTGATTATTATGGGAAAGGTTCATTTTTCCGATACTCAATTGGGACTGGCGATGGCATTACTTTATCTTTTGTTGCCATGTACTGCATATGATGTAAGTAAAGCTAATCATGTGCTGCCCGCTGCGTTACTGGTTTGGGCGTTTGTGACCTACCAGAAACCCATTCTATCGGGCATTTTTATGGGGCTGGCATGTGGCGCCATGTTTTTTCCCGTATTTCTTTTACCTTTGTGGGCCAGCTTTTATTGGAAAAATGGATTCAAACGCTTTGCTTTGTCCGGGAGTGTTGTTGGTATTATCTTATTAGGTAGTCTTATCCTGACATCTGTTGATCGCTTTTCATTTACTAAACAAACAATTGGTTCGATCGACTGGTCAGTTCTCAAATTTGAGGGAGGACAAAAAATTCCCGGATTCTGGGGGGATTATGAATCGGCTTATCGTATTCCCGTCTTTATTGGTTTTGTACTCTTAATTGCCTGTCTGACGATTTGGCCGCGTCGAAAGAATTTAGCCCATCTCATGTCACATTCGACGGCTATCATTATTGCGACGCTGTTGTGGTATCCTCAACAAGGAAGCGTTTATTTGCTGTGGTACTTACCGATGCTGCTCATGGTTGTCTTTCGTCCACGGCTCTTACATACTACCCAGAACAAAGACGTGGATCGGCATCAACATAGTAGCGAAAAGCCCACTTCACGTTTTCAAGATTCAGTCAGCATTGTGAAACCGACGACTCAATAAATCTTCGGTTGATCTTGAATAAGTTTGCTAAGAAAAATTCTCGGCAGCATCAAGAGCGTCATCTTCTTTAGTGATTTGATTTTTTTCTAGTTTGGCTAGTAGTGGCGCTTCGATTTCAGGTGAGTCAAAATTGGTTTTAGACCCAACAATGAACATCGGCCGGGCTCTTACCTGGTCATAAATTCGGGTGACATATTCACCGAGAATTCCAATTCCTAATGCATTCAGTGCACCGAAAAATGATGCGGTAATTGTAGTCGAAGCCCAGCCAGGAATTGCTAACTCAGTGAATAGCTTATGATAAAGCACAAAGGAAATCAGTCCGATACAGACAACAGCTGATAAGGCAGCGATCACATAAAAAATCGTAAGTGGTAAAAAAGAAAAAGAAAAAATAGCGGTTTTTGCTAAGCGGCACAGTTGAATAAAAGACACGCGAGGATTTTCGTCATAACGGGCCAGGCGTTCTACCGTAACACCTATTTGACGATAACCAACCCAGGATCGGAGTCCGGGAAAGTAGCGATCTCGATCGTGTAGTTGTGCGATTTGAATGGCTACTTTACAGTCAATTAAACCAAAATTGCCAGCATCGCGTGGAATGGGAGTACTGGAAATCAGATTCAGAATTTTATGGAAAGTTTGGAACGCCCAACGTTTTACAATATTCTCTTTTCGTTCTGTACGCACCGCATAAACAACATCATAGCCCGCTTGCCAATGCATGATAAAGTCAACGATGGCCTTGGGACAATCTTGCATATCAGAGTCCATAATCACAATGGCATCACCGGTTGTGTGCAACAAACCCGCCTGAACTGCTGCCTGATGTCCAAAATTTTTAGCGAAATGGACGACTCTGACACGGGAATTTAATTCTGCAAGATCATCAAGAATGATTCCACTTTTGTCGGACGATCCATCGTTAACAAAGATAATTTCATATTGACATCCTGCTGTTTGTAATGAATCTTCAACAGCTTGTAGTAATTGCGGTAGCACATCCTGCTCATTAAACACAGGTAGAACAACCGAAATCAGAGCATCTGCAATCGGTCTCCTCACAGAATGAGAATGTTCATGATTACATTCTTTCATTTGACCAATACTCCTACCAGTGAAAGGCCAAATGGAACTCCTGTCGAATGAATTAGTTTACGTTCAATATTGGCACACGATTTCAGACAGGCGTTTGTAAATCGTGAAACTCTGGCAAAGCGTGGAGGAGAATCATCAGTACGTTTCAGAATCTTATCTTTTCCTCTAATCGCTATGGCAGCGGGTAAAGTAAACGAATTCCAGTATGTCAACCATTTTACTTTCAAACCTGCTTGCTCAGTATGTTCACGAAATTTTGATTTTGTGTAGCGTCGGAAATGTCCCAATTTTCGGTCCCAGTCCGAATAGAGCATGGGGTAAGCGGGGACTGTAATTATGATCCCACCATTGTAGGCTAATGTTTCCTTGGCATTTTTTAATAACTGAACCGGGTTCTCCATATGCTCCATGACATCTAACAGAAGCACCGCTTTTGCAGTGGCCGGAGGAACGGGCCAAGGTTGACTGAGTTCGTGTACGAAGAGATTGTTTAATCCACGCGAACGCCCATGTTCTACTGCATCTTCCATGAGGTCAAATCCAGTCACTTCGTATCCTAGTTGGCTGAATTCCAGTAAGTTACGTGCAGAACCAATTCCCCCTTCGATAATTAAGCCGGGAGCGGGAAATTCGGAGGTTAGAATTTCAGTTACCAACTTACGTTTAGCAACGTGCCACCAATAATTCTCTTCTAATTCAATAAGTTCAGTGAGATGTCCGGGATCCACAATTCTTCTGTTTTCGTTATGGGTTTTAAAATAAAATCGTAATAAGATCTCTGACTACAAAAATGGCCTACTAAGCCCAGCATAACAGTGCAAATAGGACAACTCTTCCTGTTTCTCTACAAAAATGGCAGTTTTTCATCCAATCTACAAGGATTTATTTTACCTATAGTGTTTATGCCGTCTATAGTATTGGCTCCATCTGGTTCTCATGACAGCAGTAATATGTGTAAATATGTGGAGTATTGATTGTGGAAAGCCAGCCTGCCCGGCAAATCACAGGCTTAACCTGGGTTGCTCTTATTATTTTTTTTCTGATTCTGATCTTGAATGTTCCATTATTTATCAGGATGCCTTTAGCAACAGATGTCGTCTTATATGACCTTCAAGCGCAAATGGCTCTTAATGATGGGGTGTTATACAAAGATATGTTTGAGACGAATCTGCCGGGAATCGTATGGTTACACATGCTGGTTCGTTCTTTAGTTGGGATGAGTTCTGACGCGATTCGGATTGTAGATTTGATCATTTTCAGCGGTAGTGCCTTGCTTTTGATGTTGTGGAATCGTCGAAACCAACTCTCTACGACCGGCATGATTTGGATCGGTATTGCTTTATTTTCATTTTACTTTTCGATCTCAGAATGGTCTCACTTTCAGCGAGATACATTGATTCTCTTTCCCGCTTTGGCTGCGGTGCGGTTAAGACGTAGACAAAGCGATCAACTCATTGAGAATAGACAGACAGCAGGTAAGCGTTCGTTCGCATCTGTATGGGGATGGGCTTTCCTGGAAGGTCTCTTGTGGGCAACCGCTTTTTGGATCAAGCCCTTTGTAGCAGTACCAGCCTTATGTGTTTGGATTGGATCACTGTTCATAATACGACAACCTAAAAAAATGCTGATCGATTTTTCTGGTTTACTGTTGGGCGGCTTAGCTTTGGGAGCAGCAGGAAGTTACTGGATGTGGCAGAATGGCGCCTGGCCTGCGTTTTATGAGACCTTTACTGAATGGAATCCGGAGTATGTCGCAGCGCGTAAAGCAGGATGGGAACCTTTACGATTTGCTCAATTTTTATACCGATTTTACCCCTGGGTTTTTCTGCATCTAATTGCTGTGCCTCTCGCTTTGATAGCTATCAGGGACTATTGGAAATATAGAGGTAACTCCGAACGTGATACTCTCGTTGAATCTGGGAAGCGAGATTCAGTATTGTTGGCTTTATTGTATTTAGGCTGGGTCGTGCAATCTTTTGCTTTTCAACATTTGTTTGATTATGTGCATCCTCCTTCTCTCTTATTAGCAATCACCCTTATTGGAGGATATTTAGACAATCGATATCAGAATGAGGCGCTTAACTGGGGATGGAAAAGTGGATTGGCATTCTTTCTGATGATGGTTGTCTTATCATTCCCTGGATTCAAACCAAATCGCATGATGTTGTGGAAAACTTGTTTATTGAACTCCAGCAATGCGGAATTAAAGTCACAGCTAGCTCTGTTAGTGCAAGTGGACTGGAAAGATCTGGATGCTGTAAAACAATTTCTGCAATCACAAAATTTAAAGGATGGGCAATTGCACTGTTACAACAGTACGCTGGTTTATTTATACCCTGAGCTTGCTGTCAGACCAGCTACCCGATTTGTCTTTTTTGATTCCGTTTTGATTTTTTGCCCTAATCATCGCAACGAACTTTATAAGGCCGTGAATGAAAGCCAACAGAAATATGTTGTCACTGATCTGATCGATAGCGGTTTTAATCGACAAATGGCTTTAGCTGTATCACCTGACCCAAAACAAACGACACCTACAGATTATCCCGTCAGTCTGAAAGGTGCTTATCCCTGGTCGCATCCCGTTGTTTTTCGTTCAGGGAGATATCTGGTTCATAAAATTGAGCGCCCTATCGGGAGATTTGCAGGAGTTGGAAATCTTCCTACCGAGGCACAAGTTAAAGAGTACTATCGACAACAGAAAAAAAAGAAGCAGGCAAATCAGTCCAACTAGTCAAAGAAACCATGTTTGCAGTAACACAACTTTTATCATATTTGTTCTGATGATTTCTCAAAGACTAACAGCATTAGTTCGGCTTAACCTCTTTGGACGAACGTGAAGACATCAGCAATAAGATGAGTATCACAGCGAGAGTGGTCAGCGAAATGACGCGACCAATCTTGAATCCTGGCGGAGTGAATGAGAGCTGAACCACATGAATACCGGCTGGAAGAGGAATCGCTCGCAATGAAAAATTTGCAGGCAAAACCGGAATTGTTTTTTCTTTGACATGTGCAGACCAGCCCGGGTAATAAATGTCGGAGAGAATCAGATAGCCTGGTGCACCTAATTCAGCCTGTATTTCCAGGTGATCAGGGCTTGCACTCTTAATCGTAGCTGCTTTATAGGATTGTCGTTTGACTTGGGGCAGGATATCAGCTTGCAGGAATACTTCATTCTTCGGCTGTAGTTTTGTGATGGTTTCGACGATTTGTTTACTTGGTTCATTGGGATTTAAGGTTTCGGTATTTCCAATTAAATATGCTCTTGGTAATGGATTCACGTTTTCGAGAATGAGGTACGGTAATGTGGCTGGTTCGGAATCTCGCAAAGCAAACTCCTCAGGGATGGATCCTTGATCCACGACTTTCCAGCCATCGATTTCAATAGATTTCTCAGTTTCCAAAACAGCGTATTTCACGCTCATGAGATCTAAGATTGGTTTGCGAGCTGTAGAAAGTTGTGGCTTACTATATCCCGCCATCATCAGTGCAGCATCCGGTTGAGAAAAGGCCGCCGCCGCCAACAACCCAAGACGTACAAGAGGTACTGGTTCATATCCTTGAACTTTGAGTATCTGGTTATCCCATGCTTCTCGATCACTCAATAGCTTTTGGCCGACGAGGACTCTGTGTTGTCCCAGATTTGCTTTCAAGAACTTCGTGATTTTTGTTTCTGCTCGAAACGATGATTGTGGAATTGTTCTTAAAATATGATTGCTATGGAGAGTAAGTTCACCTGTAGCAACAACACAAAGCAATAGAGATCCACAGATGGCTGATTTATGTGAGAAAGATCCTGAAAAAACTGCGATTGAAAGCGTTAGAACAGCAACGAAAAATGAGATGAGTTGTATCTTAAATACTTGTTGAGGGGCAACTTCAAAAGAAATGACACCTTGCGATGAATAATTCAGATAGAATAAGAGAAGTGAGGTGGTGACCAAGCCAATTAAAGAGAGAATTCTGTATCTCTTTTTAACAGTATTAAGGGATAACGACATAATTGATTCACAGCCAAAACCTGCCAGCAAGGCAATGATTAGCGAGCAGATCCACAGTAACCGCGCAGGCATTCGGAACATGGAAAATCCGGGAACGATGTCATATAGCAATGTATAGAATGGCAAATGAGGGCCGAATGCCAACAAGAACGAAGTCAAACCAATCAAAAACAATCGAAGAACAGTTCGGTTTCGGATCGAAGTCAATATTCCTACGCACGCGAGTAACAAAGGCAGACAACCAAAATAACAAACCGCTTCCCAATAATATCCACCTGGCCCCCTGTAGTGATCTGGTCCTCCCCATACAAAGGGATCCAGTAACTGTAACAAGCTTGGAAGGGAAAGACTCCCGCTTTTCAACGCTATGGCATCAATACCACTGGCTCTGACCGCTTGCTGGGTGTAAATATAAACTGGTACCAGATCAATGGCGACCAGCCCGACTGTTAAAATTCCGGTGATTAGCCAACTCTTGAGTAAGCTACCGGCTGAATAGGAAATACTACTCTTCTCAGGTTTGATTTGATCATGAACGAGTTGATCAGAATCGACTTTCCTATTTTTCTGAAAGAAAGCGATTACAGATTCGATCACGATGGAAGCTGTCAAAAAGAGAAGCAGGTAGTAAACTTCTTGAACATGTCCGCAGAAAAAAGCAAGAGCGATAAAAATAGCCATGACAGCAGGTGCTTTTTTGCGACCTTCGATCAAAAGTTCATAGCCATAAAAAATCCAAGGGAACCAGGCAATTTGAGTGATCGATGTGAAATGGCCCTCTCCCGTTTTGGCGACAAAGTAGGGCGCTGCCAGAAAGATGATTCCTGATAATAAAGAACTGAAAAAGTTCAACTGATATTTTCGAGTGAGTAGATAGGTACCCCACCCGGCCCACCAGTGATGAAATATGAGAACCCAACTCATTGTGGATAGCGCATTTGTAAAAAAGAATATCCAGTTGCCTGGATAAAATAGCGATGTTTGAGGATTTCCTAGAACAGGAACTCCCAGTAAGGAGTAAGGATTCCAATACGGAATATGTTGTTGTCGTTCAATCGAGTCTTTTTGATAGTTTTTTAATGCAATGAAGGTGTTTGTCGTATCGTTATGGCCGTTATCTTGCGATCCTACGAGAACATCACTTGGGTTAATGAACAATGTTTGAAAGCAAAGTCCGGAAATGAGAGCAAGTACCAAAGCTGCTATTGCATTTTGAAACAGTTTGGAATTCATGTGGATTACTCTCAAAATTAATTAAAACCGTTGTCAGCAAAGAAATGCGATCAGGTGTTAAGTAACTGATACAATCAAGCACGAAACCGCTTTGAATCAGAAACATTGAAGCTGGTTTCTTCTTCTTTAGAACAGTAAAGAGATAAACATGATGCGGTTGATTTTTACTCAAGTCACGTTATCAACAGCATAGATTGTGCCAAAAAATGATTACAACTGATATTGGTTTGGGATCAAATACAATCACTTAACCTAAATTTGAGTGATTTTCAATTACGACCGGGAGGGTGTAAGCCATGCGGTTCGATAATCTTCTCATACATTTCAGGCCGTCTGTCTGCGAGACGGTCAATCACATGCAAATCCGGTACACGATCGACTCTTTTATTACGAGCAATCGCAGGATCAATGGTAGCATACAGGATTTCTTCATCTGTACCGGAAGCGCGAACTAAACTCTCGCCGGAAGGAGCGCAAATGCTGCTCTTGCCGATAAATTGAAACCCGCGCTCCAAACCGACCCGATTGATGGCACAATAATAAATTCCATTCTCCATTGCGCGCATATTGATTCCATGTTCTGCCATACATTCAGCTCCGGAAGGCCAGTTTGTCGGAAGGGTGATCAAATCGGCTCCCAAAAGAGACATGACTCTGGATGATTCTGGAAAGGCACTATCGTAGCAGATATTGAGGCCGATGATTGCTTGAGGGTGCTTGTAGACATCGAATTCACGATCTCCGGGAGTAGCAAATCGATCAACTCCGAGAAATGGCAGATGAATTTTCCGATAATTCCCTAAGACTCCCTCTGGTGTGATGAGAACAGCAGCGTTATAAACCCCCTGTTTTTTTTCTGTCAGTTCAATCATACCAATCACGATAGAATGATCTAATTCACGGCAAACCTGTTGTAATTTTTGTGTAGATGGACCAGGTATTGGTTCCGCATAAGGGATGGCTTCTTCTAAACTGGCGAAACAGTAACCGGTTAATGCGCATTCCGGGAACACGGTAAGGTTGGCTCCCTGGGACGCGGTTTCGTTCATTTTTTCAATCACACGATTTAGATTTTGTTCCTTTTCCATCAAAGAAACATTCATTTGAATGCCAGCAATTTTCATAGACACCAATTCCTGAAAGATCCAACAAGCGATTGCAGGGACTAAATATCCAACATGTCAATGTATTGATTATAGAGAGTCGAATTCTGAGTCGCTATTGTCTTCACTCAATTACAAGAAAATTCGTTATCGACGCATGAACTCAAAGGGGGATGCTTGTTGGATAGGTTTTGAGTTTTCTGTAGGCGCGACTTGTTGTGGCGGGATGAGTATACCTGATTCAACTAAGGTAATATATGTGAGAGTAAATAGAATCGCATAAGCGACAGCATTCCCAAAGAGTCCTTTTCCAAACCATTTTATCGCGGTTCCTGCAGATTTTTTCAGACGGATTTTCGCCCCCTTGCGCTCAACACTATAGACTTCGTCCAGCACAAGATGAGAAAAGAAGCCCAGGCAGACACCCCCGGCCATTAAAAATTTTACTGCATAAGATTCACTAGTGTATGCCAGGAAAACTGCTTCGCCTGCAATAATTAGAGCGGGAAGACTATGAAACATTCCTCGATGAACGGCAAATTTCGCCATTAAGGCAGAAGCACCATATCGTACCGCCGCATAAGTAATCGCTGCTGCCAACAGAGCAGCATCAGGGTCGGCTCCGATTCGAACCATACTGCGCATTGCCACAAATGAGGCAATGGCTGCAGTCAAACCAAAAAGTTCTCTTACAGGTCGTCCTGTTTCAGAATCCAGATCTGGTAGCATCCCGCCAATCCAGGTGAGGACGCCTGCTAATATTCCCTGAGCGGGTGTGAAGCCTAATAGTAGAGAGGCGATTGTTCCATATCCAATGCCTAGCATTCCACTAACACTGATATGTTCCTTGTAACCGGCCATACTTATCTTCCCTGAAGCTGCGGTACAATTCTGGTTTCTGTGAAGCAAGATCTTTATGAAGAGGATGGTAGCAAAGAATGCTAAATCGGATCAATGGAACTTCAATTTCAGGTGTTAATAGACCAAAAATGCTAGCTTATTGCGAAATGATCCGCAAAACTTCGTTTTTTAAAGCAGCATTCACAGCCATTCCATTCCCTGTGTAGATGGAAGGATTTCCATCAAAGTCGATCCAGTGTCCCCCCGCTTCTTCTAGAATCGGAACCAAAGCAGCAGCATCCCATGGGCTTAAAACAGGGTCGACCATGACCTCAGCTCTCCCGGTCGCGACCAGCATATGACCATAACAGTCTCCCCACCCACGAGCCAAGTAAGAATTTCGGCAAAGATCCTCATATGCATTTTGTTTACCGATTTTTTTCCAACGGGTCATGGTTGTTGTGCAAAACACAGATTCAGAGAGTTGCGATTTTTCAGAAACTTTTGCCTGTCGTGGTTCTAAGTCTCTAATTTTCCACCACGCCCCAGATCCTTTAATTGCATACACAACTTCATCGAGTGCAGGGAAACGACACACGCCGAGAACGAGTTTCCCGTTTTCCTCTAAGCCCATGAGCGTTCCAAATAGAGGGACACCCTGAGTGAATGGTTTTGTGCCGTCAATGGGGTCAAGAATCCATTTGAACTCGTTCGTGCCTTCTACTGGAGGGAGTTCTTCTCCCAAAATGCTGTCTTCTGGGAAAGCTCGAGTGATTTCTTCCCTTAGTAATTCCTCTGCACCGCGATCAGCGATTGTGACAGGTGAATCATCGCTTTTGCGGTCTACTCTGAGATCGGGAGATTGATAGTATTTGAGAATTAAGCTTCTGGCTTTTTCAGAGGCGGATAAAGCTAATTCGAGTCGTGCTTTTAATTCAAAGCTTTCAGAGTGTGTATTCATGATATTGTTTTCGTATTAATTTTTTAAATATGAGGCTGATCATCAGTTGGAAACCAATGAACGTAAGCTGAAGGTCTAGAAATTCCCTACTCGTTCTCCAGGCGATAAAGGTGCTCCCCTGCTTTTCGAACCAGCAGAATACCTTCTTTTTCACGGTTTGCAAACGATTCCACATCAATACTTTTCGGATCTCGGTAACCAAGGTTAATTTTTTCGCAAATTTCGGGTGGAATTTGTGATGCCAATGTAACTTGTACTCGAGGGTGTTCTATACCGCCCTCAAATGATCCAGTTCCTCTCACGTGAGTGGAATGAGCTAATATCCCCCAGGGAATATCCTTAAACTGATTCCATTGTTTCGTAAAGTAGTCACGAACATGATAACCAACTTTTTCGATCAATGTCCCATGTGTAATTGAGATCTCTTTCATATGAGGAGCGTATATAATCAATTCTCCTTGATCTGCAACAACGGGTTCCAACTTGTACATA